>CAZAHK010000306.1:0-3418 GCA_964484555.1 uncultured Desulfobacula sp. | reverse complement strand
AAATATGATCCTTGGCCATCATGGCTTCTTTTACGGCATACATGCAGCAGACCGAAGAGCAGTATGAATTGCCGCATTTGTTCTGATCCCTTGACCCTACGCACTGAAGCCAGGCGATCTTTTTGGGTTCGGCCTTGTCCGGAAAACACTCAATATGGCCGTGGGTGGGGCCGCCGGCGGAAAGGATCCGTTCAAATTCAATGGATGTGACCACATTGGGGAATTTGGCATACTGGAGATTGTCCAGCTTGGACGGGTCAAAGGGTTTGAACCCGGCCGCCATGATGACGGAGCCCACATTCAGGGTCAGGATTTCTTCCTTGTCCTCATAATTAATGGCCCCGGCGGGACAGACCTTGGCGCAGGTGCCGCATTTATCCTTCAAGAGTTTCAGGCAGACGGCAGGGTCAATGGCATATTTCAGGGGGACAGCCTGGGGATAAGGCACATAGATGGCCTTTCGCTTGTCCAGACCCTCATTATATTCATCATCGGTTTTGCCCGGGCATTTCTTGGTGCATTCCCCGCAGGCAATGCATTTGTCCATGTCCACGTACCGCGGTGCTTTTTTAACGGTGATGGTAAAATCACCCGCCTCACCCTCGATCTTCTCGACGGTGGAAAGGGTGTGAAGCTGTATGTTCAGGTGCCGGCCGACCTCGACCAGTTTGGGTGAGATGACTCACATGGCACAGTCATTGGTGGGAAAGGTTTTGTCCAATTGGGCCATGACCCCGCCGATGGAAGCGGTTTTTTCCACCAGGTGAACAAAATAACCTGAATCGGCCAGGTCAAGGGCGGCCTGCATCCCGGCAATGCCGGAACCCACCACCATGACCGAGCCGTGAATCTTATTCGTATTTGCCATTGATTAACTCCAGTTTCTTATATAATCCGTCCATGTCTTTTTTGGGGTCTTCTTTTGCGTCCCGTTCAAAATCTTATTCCATATGGGCCGCAAGATAGGAGACAAGGTCCAGGATTTCCACATGATGATCCGTATTTTTCTGTGCACAGGTCAGATGAATCCGGCATTTGGGGCAGGCCGTGATAATGGCGCTTGCACCTACAGCCTCGGCTTCCTGAAGCCTTTGTCCCTGCATGACCTTGGAACAGGTGGAACACTCCATCCAGGCGGTTGTCCCGCAGCAGACGGCATTCTCCCGGTTATGTTCCATTTCCGCCAGTTGGGTTCCGGGAACAAGGGCAATGAGTTCCCGGGGGGCCTCATAAATCCCGGACCGTCTTCCCAGGCGGCAGGGATCCTGGAAGGTCACCGTGGCATTGCTTCCCTCTTTAAAGGTAACTCCTGCCTTGGGGATTTCCCTGGCCAGAAATTCCGTGATATGAATGATCTCAAAGGGCAAAGGGCCCAGCTTTTGGGTATAGGCTTCCCGGAACATGGAATAGCCTTCGGGACAGCCGAAAACCACTGTTTTTGCGCCTGCGGCGGCAATGGCCGTCATATTCTTTTCAGCCAGGGTGAGGAAGGTGTCCTCATCCCCGCACCAGAACGCGTCGTGTCCGCAGCAGCATTCGTCATTGCTGACCACGGGCTCGATCCCGATTTTATTGAGCAGCCGAAGATTGTTCTCCGCAGACTCGATCATGTTCAGGTCAAGATAGTGAAAGGCCGCATCATAATAGGCAATACAGCCGGTGAAATAAAAAACATCCCCTTTGTCGGCAATCCTGCCCGCTTTTTTGGCCCATTGGATCCGGTTCTGTTTGACGCCTTTGGCCTGGATGCTGGTAATGGTATGAAACATACCGTGGTGGCTGAGTTTGGGAAGGTTGTCCGCCTGTCTTGCCTTGTGCCGGTAGGACCGGATAAATTCAGGAAAATCTATTTCCACCGGGCACCGGTCCGAGCACCGGGAACAGGACAGACAGGCCCAAATATCCTTGCTTTGAAGGATATCGCCCTCGGGCTCCGTCAAGGTGCGTTTAATCATCCGGCGCGGTGAGAAATCTTCCAGCGTCATGGCCACGGGGCAGCTTCCGGTGCAGACCCCGCATTCCATGCAATAATCAATTTGTTGTTGTGAAAGCTGCATAGGATTTAATCCAAATATCAATAAAAAATAATAATCCAACCTTATCTCATGATTCTTTTACAAGACATTATCTTCCCGAAAAAGAATCTTTTGTGTCGTAAAACCAAAAAGCAAAGCTTACAACACCAGAAAAAGGGTTGAATGTAAAGAGAAAATTTCAGTCCGTCAAGAATATTTTATAATCTTTTCAAAACCTTATCATACTGTTTTACTATGATTTCCCATGAAAACCGGGCCATTTCACTGGATAATCTTTCCTGGAGAGGCTTGTATTCTTGAACATTCAGAAGGATGTGGTTCAGTTTTTCCACCAGGTCCGCCTCGGTCTCATAAAAAATGCGGGGATGCAAATCTTCCGGCATGATCTCGGGATAGGCAAGCCGCCGGGGCAGAAGGGGGATACAACCATGGCGGACCGCCTCCACAACGGAAATGCCGAAATTTTCCTGGAGGGCCGTACTGACCACCACAGCCCCCTTTTTAAGCCAGGACAGATAGTCCTCCCTGGATTCCACGTAGCCGGAAACCAGGATTTCATCCTTTAGAACCGTTTTCGCCCTGTTAAACACATCCGGAAACGCCTCAAAATTTTCACCCAGCAGGGCCAGGGAAAAGGGAACGTTCATTTCCTTTAACCGGAAAAGGGCCTTGAAAAAGAATTCCGGGTCCTTGTCATGCTCCCACCTGTGGTTCCATATGATCAGGGGCCTGGCCCCGCCCCTTTCATCCAGGGCCATGGGACCCGGCTCAAACCGGCATCCGGGATAAATGACGGACGTCTTTTTCCGGATCTCCTCCATCATGAAACCGGGCCGGGCATCGGGCATGAGTTTGATCAACTGCCCGGCGGACCCCATAAATTCATCCAGGTGGAATTTTGAATTAAAGACCACCCGGTCGGCGGCAAAGGCAGACACCATATTGGTAAACCCAAGATGGAAATCGCGTTTCTCATCAAAGGCCAGGGGATAGGACAACTGGTTTTCATGGAAATACAGGAGGATGGGAGGGCGGTCCCTTCCGGCCAGGGCTGAAAAATCCGTCAAGTCCATCATATCCGTTGTGAAGATGGCATCATAGAGCGAAAAATCCCGGATCTTATTCACAAAATACAGGGCGGCCCCCCGCATTCGCCATTTCCAGAACCGGGCCGGCAATGTGACCAGGGTAATGTCGTGGCTGGAACAGGCTTTAAATCCCAGGGCGAAATCCTTATGGGAGCCCCCGAAAAAAGGCTCAAGAAACAGAATCTTCATGTTTTTTAAATATATCCATAGGGGTCAAAGAGATCAAAGAGAACGATGAGCCGGGAGATATCGCAGGCCTCAAAATTCTCGCAAAATTAAGTTATTGACTCAGTG
>CAZAHK010000305.1:0-3493 GCA_964484555.1 uncultured Desulfobacula sp. | reverse complement strand
CAGACGCCCGGCAGACCCCCCGCATTGCCATATCCATTTCCGATACCGGTTCAGGGATTTCACGGGACCATATGGATATGATATTCAATCCCTATTTTACCACCAAACCCCTGGGAAACCGGAAAAGCACCGGGCTTGGCCTGAGTATCGCCTGGTCCGTCATTACAAGGCACGGCGGAAATATTCATGTGGAATCCGAAAAAGATCAGGGGACAACGGTCCACATCTTTCTGCCGGTCTTTAATAATGGCGACATTGAAACAGGGTCTGAAACAGCCAACGGCCCAAAAATAAAGACGCCCCCTTCTTCCGGCGCTCTGAAACAGGTCATGGTCATGGACGATGACGCGCTGACCCTGGATGTTGTTTCCCAGCTTTTAAAACGCCTGGGATATGAGGTGACAACGGCTTCAAACGGATTCCAGGCCGTTGAACTCTATAAAACGGCAATGCCTCACGGCCGGAAAACAGATATTGCCCTCCTGGATTATGATGTCGTCGGCGGCCTTGACGGGTTTCAGACCCTGAAAGAACTCAAGAAAATGGATTCCGGCATCATCGGGATTCTCATGACCGGCCATTCCGACCACAGCGAAATTAAAACATACCGGCAGCACGGCTTTTCCGGCCTCCTTGAAAAACCGTTTTCCATGAACCAGTTAAAGGATAAACTGGCCGGCCTTTTATACCTAAGCTTTCAGACAAAGCAATCCCCGTCTTTGGAGGAACCTTGGCCCGGATGAGGCCGCCGACACCTGTATTCCACATGAATTTCAGGGATTTATAGATACCGCCAACATCCTGAAACAATTCCGAAATATAAAAGACCCATTGCTTATTACCCAGCGGGGTCGGGCAACGGGGTTAATCATCAGTGTCGAGGCATGTGAGAAATCCGAACATCAAAAAGAGATCCTGAGCCTTTTAGCGAAGGGAGACAGGGAGATCGAAATGGGTGAGGGATATGATCCGGACGCTGTTCTTGCTGAAGCTGATTCACTCCTCTCCAATGGTTTTGAACGATTCCTCGGGCGCACCGCAAACCGGACATTTGGCCGGCTTTTTCTTATCGGTTACATACCCGCACACCTGGCACACATGGTAGGCCTTGACCTCTTTTTTGATCATCTGGTAGATGGCCCGGTCATAGAGTTTTGCGTGAAAGGATTCCGCATCCCTGGCATGGGTAAAGGCAAGCAACGCAGCCGCTTCTCCATCATCTTCCGCATCTTTGATAAAATCAGGGTATGTATTCTCGCTCACGGTTTTTTCCCGCTGAAAGGAGAGTTCAAGATTGGAGTCGGTATCCTTTACCACCAGATCCTTGACAAGGTTGAGCTGGCGGACGGCATGGACCCTTTCCGCTTCAGCAATGGCCCTGAACAGGAGAGCGATCTGAGGGACATCTTCCTCTTCAGCTTTTTGAGCATAGGCCAGCAGTCTGAAATAGGCCTTGGCTTCACCAACGAATGCCCTATAAATATTTTCTTTTGTCTTTTCTTTCATTTTTTAAAGGACCTTTCAGATTTTAAATTCAATTTATGGAGACCCGGAAAGGCTATCATCTTTTTCTTTTTCTTGCAACACAGCGTTTCATGACGTGTCCGAAGGGTTTAACGGCCCACAAGGCCCCGGAACAATTTTTTAAGCTCCTCCTGGCTGACTTCCGGTATCATGAAACACTCGGATTCGGCCGGAAACTCTTCTGCCATGCCCTCTGCCGGTGAAGGGGCCACGTAGTAAACATTCATGCAGACCTCGGTCTTGTGGGGTTTTTTCCGGCTGTTGGCATCCAGCCAGGTATCGCAGTTGTCGTGGGATCCCACATAAAGGAGGTGGATGCAGAATTTTTCCTTGATGCAGACCAGCCTATAGCCGCTTCCCAGATCGAATTTGAACAGGTTGTCGATGCGGGCATCCTTTCGTTTGGACAGGCGGCCGGCATGGGAGGGCTGGACTCCGTCCACAAGGCTCCGGATGATGACCCGGGCCCTTTTGGCGGCAATGGAAGGGGCTTTTTCAAGGCCTTCCATCTGGTCCAGCAGCTTTTCCACCTTGGGGTGGACATGGATCTTGTCGATCATGGTCTTTCCCTTATTCAACCCTGATTTTTTCTTCCGGGCCGTCGACGACTTCGCCGATTTCCGCCGCCGCCTCGATCCCGGCATCCTTCAGGGCCGCAACAAGCCCTGCGGCCTGGGAGGCCTTGACGCTCATCAAAAGCCCGCCCGAGGTCTGGGGGTCAAAGAGGACATCCTGTAAGGTCCGGTTCACGGTTTTGCCGAAGATGACCATGGACTCCCGGAACTCCCTGTTTTTATAGGCCCCGGCAGGGATCAGCCCCATGGCAGCAAAATCCAGGGCCTCGGGGACGACCGGTACTTCCTTTGAAAACAGGCGAACGCTTCTGCCGGATTTAAACACCATTTCCGAGAGATGCCCCAGAAGCCCGAACCCGGTGACATCGGTACAGGCCAGGACATCAAAGCGGGACATGATTTCGGCGGCCTTCCGGTTCAGGGCCGCCATGAGCCGGGTGACCTTGTCCGTGAGATCCGGGGAGGCCATGGCCGCCTTGACGGCGGTGTTGATGATGCCCGTGCCCAGGGGTTTGGTCAGGACCAGCCGGTCCCCGGAACGGAGATTCCCTTTGATGAGCACTTTTTTCGGATGCACAAAACCGGTAACGGACAGGCCGTATTTCAATTCCTTGTCTTCGATGCTGTGGCCGCCCAGCAGGACCACATCGGCCTCCACCAGTTTGTCGATGCCGCCCTGGATGATCTGCCGCAGAACGGACAGTTCCATCTGTTTGACCGGAAAGGCCACCAGGTTCATGGCGGTTTTGGGCGTGCCGCCCATGGCATAGACATCGCTCAGGGCATTGGCTGCGGCAATCTGGCCGAACCAGTAAGGATCATCCACAATGGGCGTAAAAAAATCCACGGTCTGGATCAGGGCCAGATCCTCGGATACCTTATAAACACCAGCATCGTCGGCTCGATCCAGCCCGACCATGACATTTTTATCGGTTGGAAACGTCATGCCGCACAGCGCCTTCTCCAGATCCCCCGGACCCAGTTTGGAAGCTCAGCCGGCACCTGAAACCGATTCGGTCAGGCGAATTTTTTGAATATCCGTCATTGGAAAACAACCTTGCAAAGTGTTTTATTCCTCGCGCAAACCGGTCATCCGGTATCTATGGCGCATATTTATCTTTATATTATATGGCATACCCGGACCAATGCGGTCCAATTCTTTTTTTCAATATCCAGGGGTTCCATCATAGAAATATCCGATGGGTTCGCTTGTTCTTATTAGTAGAATCTATTTGATCTCATGGTCCTGTTTGAATTATGAATGCAGGGTGGAGCGTTATGATATGAAATCATAGTAATACTAACGGAGGTGCCATGAAAACAGATCAGCAAAACGATTTTTATGAGAAACTGGAAGCAAAGGGGGTCTCACGAAGGGATTTCCTCAAGTACTG
>CAZAHK010000304.1:0-3495 GCA_964484555.1 uncultured Desulfobacula sp. | reverse complement strand
CATTGTAATATTTGGGATTTTTTAATGGCGTTACATTATTTTGTCACTCTGTCGATTTTACGATTCCTTGATAACCAGCTATATTTACATGAAAAATAATCGTTTTGCTTAAAATCTTAGGTGGCAAAAACCGTTACACTATTTGAATCTTAGCAAGAAAACAGAAGCGACCCCACTATTTTCATGGCCCGTGCCTGTCCCTCTGGATTTGTGGGTATCTCCATGCTGATACCATGGTATCCGTCCGGGAATTCTGAGATATTCTCCCTATCTGACTGCCCCTTTGGTTTCTGTATTCGACGGTTGGTGTATCGCCTGGTGGCGTGCACCCGATCTTCCTGTGATGGACCGGTGGTGAAATCATTGATGTCATATATCTGGTCACCGTCCTGGTTGGTTGCCGGTAGACCCCGCTTCATGCTTTGGAGTATTTCTTTGAGAGTGGCGATCTTCCTTTTGAGGATCTCTTTTCCAGTGATTTGTGACATGAACTTCCTCCTATACGGCCCAAATCGAGAGTGTGGTCCCGGCCAGGCCACCAAGGGCATGTGGTGGCGTTCGGTATGGCTTATCAGGTCACACCTATGGCCGGGAATACCTTGTTATCCTACTTCTCTTATCGGTGTTACATTGGTCCCGGCTTCCGCCTGAACCACGTTCAAATATTCCCCCCAGGCATCCATCAACCTGGCTCTTTTGTCGAATAAATCCCCCCGCCGATACGCAGCCTGTACCTCATTTGATATACCATGAGCAAGGGCCATCTCGCTAACCATATCGGGGAAGGCTGTCTGCTCTGAACACCAATCTTTGAAGGTGGACCGGAATCCATGAGGAACGGCTTCAACCGCCATGCGCCGGCAAAGCATAGATATCGACATATCTGAAAGCTGTCCACCTCTGGCTGCCGTGAATAGGTAATTGCTGCCTTCAAACCGTGGGAGGGATTCAAGTAGCTTGATGGCATCATCGCATAAAGGCACCCGATGCTCTTGGCCCATCTTCATTCTTTCTGCCGGAATGATCCATACTCTTTCATTAAGATTGATTTCCGCCCAGTTGGCACCCCGGCATTCACCTGACCGGCAGGCGGTTAAAATGATCCATTCAAGGGCTCTGGCCGTCATGGCTTCCCGCTTCCGCAGCTCAACCATAAAGGCACCTATCTCTTTATACGGAAGGGCCTTGAAATGGGTTTCTTTTTTAATCTTGCTGGGTTTCGGGAGAATTTCAGACAGGTGCCCTTTCCACCTGGCAGGGTTCAAGCCTTCACGATATCCGGAGACTGTGGCCCAATTTAAAATCTGCTCGATTCTCTGTCTCAACCGGGTAGCTGTCTCGGTTTTTTCAGTCCAAATAGGTTCAAGGACTGCAAGAATTTGAGGTAACTCGATTTCAGATACCGGCAGGTATCCGATGATATGTTCGGTATATCTCTTAACGGATGCTATCCAGTCACCAGCGTGTTTTTGATTCTTAAACTCAAGCACTTTTTTATTGTAGCACTGCCGGGCAGCCTCAGAGAACGTCATGAAACTCTGTGATTGTTTCCTCAATGCCGCCCTGGTGTCTTTTTTCTCTTCAACAGGATCAGTCCCGCCCTCGATTTTTCTTTTCACAGCCCTGGCCTTTTCATGGGCCATAGAAAGCGTAATTTCAGGATAAGCACCAAGTCCGATACTCCGGCGCTTATTTCCCACCATCGTTCTGAGTATCCAGGACTTAGCCCCTGACGGTTTCACAACAAGCAGGAGTCCAGAGACGGTCCCGACTGCATGCCTCCCCGGCTTGGTGATTCTTTTTGCTTCAATTGCTGTCAAGTCTTTGGCTTTTACAGGCATAAAGATTGATCCCCTTAATTTATTGTGTTGGTCAAAAAAAATTGATGTCTTACCCACTGAAAAATGTTCTATAGAGGGGTTTTTTATACAACCAAACAGGCTACCATAAAAGGATACTAAAATACGCAATTGATTGCAACAGGATTCTACAATATTTTTAAATATTTATGAATATATCTTTTAATAACAGATACTTATTAATACAAAACAAAACAGGTTAAAACGGCAAGAGGGCAGACACCCTCTCCGCCATAAAAGGTTACCAATGTTGCCTCTCAGCAATATTAAATTTAGTTCCGATACGTTCCAAGGAACCGCCCGCAATAGTGAGGACAGACAATGCTCGACGTTCAAGGCATGGCCCGGAGCGCCATATTAAATACCAGGGAATATATTCCGGGAAAACCCATTGAAGCGGTGAAACGGGAATGCGGCATGGACCGGATCATCAAGCTTAATACCAATGAAAACCCCTTGGGACCCTCCCCCCTGGCCGTTGAAGCCATGATCCGGGAAATCCGGGAAAGCTCCCATCTATATCCGGAAAGCCTTTGCCCCGAGCTGATTGCCAAATTGTCGGCAAGATTCAACCTCCCGGCTGCCTCCTTTTATGTGGGCAACGGGGCCGACGCCGTCATCACCATGATGGGGCTGACCTGTTACAGGAGCAGCGCCATCATGGTGGATGTGGGCCAAGATACAGATCTTGTCTTTGGGGAACTGCTGAAAAAAGGCATTATCGTCCGGCCCTTGAAGGGCCAGGGGGTAGAAACCGGCCTCAGGATTACGGTGGGGCTCATGGAAGAAAACCGCATGCTCATCCAGGCCCTGAAAGACATCTTATTTTGAAATAATCAAATGCTTAAGGCCGTTTTCGCTGAATTCGGTTTCATATTTTTCCGCCCGGCGGTCCTCTTCATTCATCCTTTCCAGGGTATCCATTTTTTTAAGTTCCTCGATTCCCTTTTCCAATATGAGATCCCGCTGGGCCAAGCCCGAACACAATTTTTCCCAGAAGGTCATATCTTCGAATTCATCAATAAACTGAGTGTCAAATATATGTTCGTCGTATTCAGCCGTGGGGTAATACTCGCCCGTCTCCTTGTCATACATCACCAGGTCTTCACAGTCGAAATCCTTGGCAAAGGCAAAGAGTTTCTGTTCGAGTTTTTCATAGGGCTCGGTCCTGGGGTCGTCCTCCACCTTATGGGAATTCATCACCCAGTCCGAAATGGCCAGCATGTCCAGCAATAACCGGTAGTCTTTTTTTGAAATATTGATTTTCATGATCTTTCTCCGAGTTTAAATTCCATAAGGCAGACGTTAAACGGTAGATGCGGAACGCTTATCGTCTTTGTTTCCATAAATCCAAGCTGTTTATACCATGGCCTTCATTGTAAGGCCGGATCAGGTTGCCTGTCAAGCAGGTTGATCTTTAAGGCTTCGTCAAAAAATTTTAAATGCGGTGTCATGGATTTTTCAAGCGTTTGAGTTTTTTCAGCAAGGCGTCGTATTCGTCTTCATAGGCCAGGAGGTCCATCATAACCGGCGGTTTGACGGAATGGGCCGGAAGCCGGGCCTTGGTTTCACGGATCAGGGTTTCCAGTTCTTTTATGCGTTTGATGATATCGTCCATCTTCCCCTCCATTATTAA
>CAZAHK010000303.1:0-3509 GCA_964484555.1 uncultured Desulfobacula sp. | reverse complement strand
GTATCGCCGATATGCTGGCTTAATAAAATTCTGACGGCCCTGTCCCTGGCCTCGATCTCGGTTATCCTGTTCTCCTGGTATTCCCGGTACAGGGATTCGATGATCTCCAGATTATTTTTAGCTTTTTCAGAGTATTATCATGGCGAACACCCAAACCCGTCCTTTACCCTTGAAATGCCTGGGATAATGGTCTGGGTCCGGTTGATGCCGTGGATTTTTCGTATCCGCTGATCCACGAATTCCGCAATGATTTCCGCATCCGAGGCCAGGAAATCCCGTTTCAGGACGATTTTAACCAGGATGTCGATGGTGCCGTGAACGGAATGGACTTCCTGAACCTCGTCCAGGGCAAATAGTTTGTCAATGGCCTTTCCGTCGGTGGAGGTATCCATATTGATCATGATAAAGGCCGTGATGGTGCGCTTCATTTCAGGGTAGTCCGGTATGGGTTGCTCCAGCATGGCGCTTCTGAAGGCTTCCATGCTCCTGGGGATGAGCCGGTCCAGCCCGATGCCGTATTGCCGGCTGGAGGGTCGGTCCCAGTGGTGATAGGAAATATAGGCATAGAGATCGGCCAGGGTCCGCCGGGGGAAATGCCGGAGGAGCTGCCCGTTTTGAATGATGGCGGTCAGGGGCAGGTAAATGGTGTTATACCAGTCCTCAGCCGCTTTTTTAAATTCTTTCTCATCCCCGGAAATATGAGCCAGGTGGGCCTTGTGGGTTTTGATCTGGTTTTCAAGAAAATTGTATTTCCCGACCTCGGTCAGGAGGATGGTCCCGGGCAGGCCCGTCTTTTCAAAAAATTTTGTTTTCTCAATGTACAAGAGATTTTCCATGGTGTTTTGGGAGGAAAGGAGTTCCACCACCTTTGCCTGGATATCGTCCCGGCCCAGTTCTTTTGCGGCGGCCACCCGGTGGTTGCCGTCCAGGACATAATAATCGTTGCGGATCTGGTAAAGCTTTACCGGAGGCAGGGGCCTGCCGTCGCGCATGGCCTTTTTGATCTCGTTGAAGCGCCTTGAAGAGATCTGGCGTTTGGGTCTGAACTGGGAATCAAAATCATGGTATTTTCCCACGCTGCCGATGATCTTTTCAAGATCCACGGTCAGGATACCATGCTCGACGAATTCAACCTTGCCTTCCTTTTCCTGCTGCTCATTAAAGGAGTCAACATGATTCTGAGCCTTTTTTTCCATCCATCCCAGGAATTTTTTAAAAAAATTTTTCATGGCGCCGCCTCAAAAATAGTATAACCGCAGGTGTTGACGACCTTTGTCGGTCCGACCCGTGTGATCCTGTCTTCATGGGTGTTGAACGGTTTATGCATATGGCCGTGGATTAAAAACTCGGGTTTTCTTTTGTGGATCAGCCGGTTAAAGCTTTCAAACCCCCGATGGCAAAGGTCTTCGGCATCATGGACATGCCGGGGAGGGGCATGGGTGACCAGGATATCAATGCCGCCCTTTCTCCAGATGGAATACCACAGGCCCCGGATGATTTTTTTCATTTCTGCTTCCCTATATTGGTTTGCTCCGCCATTATACCACATGGAGCCGTCCAATCCCAGGATTTTAACGGAATTGAATACCATCATCCGGCCGTGGATAGGGGTGCATCCCACGGGATTGTGGTCTGTGTAGCGGATATCGTGATTGCCTTTAACATAGAACAGGGGCCTGTCCAGCCGGTCCCGTAAAAAGGAAAGATATTCCGGCGGCAGATCCCCGCAGGAAATGATGAGATCTACGGGCTCAAGGGTTTTTTCTTCAACCTGACGGGTCAGGGAGGGATCGATGAAATCGGAAACCGAAAGAATTTTCAGATGCGGACGCGTTTTCATTCCCGCCTGAGATGGGCAAGCCAGCGGTATTCCAGTTTTTTGAGAAGCCAGACCAGGATGAAGGTGATGGTCAGATAGAAGGCCCCGGCCGTGATAAAGGCTTCATAGGGGGTATAATACCTGGAATTGATGATCCGGGCCGCGCCGGTAATGTCGATGATGGTGATGACGCTGGCAAGGGAACTGCCGTGAAGCATGAAAATGATTTCATTGCCGTAGGTGGGAAGGGCCCTTCTAAAGGCGCTGGGCAGGATGATCCGGGTGAATCTTAAATACAGGGACATGCCCGCGGCCTTGGCAGCCTCCACCTCTCCGTGGGGCGTGTTTTCAATGGCGCCCCGGATGATTTCAATGGTATAGGCGCAGGTATTCAGGGTAAAGGCAAAGAGAGCGCAAAAATAGGCTTCTCTGAAAAAAGGCCATAAAAAGGAAGCCTTTATCGTTTCAAACTGGCCCATGCCGTAGTAGATGAGAAACATCTGGACCAGGAGGGGGGTTCCCCTGAAAAAATAGGTATAGGCATTGATGGGGCCGGAAATCAGGATGTTTTTGGATGTCCTGAGGACAGCCAGAGGAACGGCAAAAACAAGCCCGATGCTGAGGGAGACGGATACCAGGATCAGGGTGTTTTTCAGGCCGAAAAAATAGATACCGATATTATCGGCAATAATGGAGAAATTCATGATTCGCCCTTTAATATCCCCACGCTGTACCTTTTATTGAGCCGGTTCAGGATCAGGATGGAGATCGAGGTCAGGATCAGGTAGATCATGGCCACCACCAGATAAAAGGTAAAGGGCATGCGGGTGGCGCCTGCGGCAAGCCCTGCCATCCGGACCATGTCTTTGAGCCCGATGATGGAGACCAGGGCCGTGGTTTTCATGAGGACCAGCCAGTTGTTGCCGAATCCGGGAATGGCATGGCGGACCATCTGGGGCATGAGAATCCGGATAAAAACCTGAAACCGGGTCATGCCGTAGGCATACCCGGCTTCCATTTGTCCCCCTGGGACTGCAAGGATGGCTCCCCGGAAGGTTTCGGCCATATAGGCCCCGAAAATGAAGCCGATGGTGGACACCCCGGCCATGAAGGGATTGATGTCGATATAGCCGTCATACCCCAGCATGGGGCCGACCCGGTTGATAAAGACCTGTCCCCCGTAGAAGAGCAGCAGCATGAGCACCAGATCCGGGATACCCCGGATAATGGTGGTATAGGCATTGGCAATAAAATTGGCTGCCCTTACCCGGGAAAGCTTGGCAAGGGCAGTGATAATCCCCAGGACCATTGCGATGGCAAGGGAGGCAAGGCACAGTTCAATGGTGAGAAGAGTGCCTTGCAATATGCTGGGACCGTATCCCTGGAGACTGAGCATTATTTCCCGTATACGTCAAAGTCGAAATACTTGTCCTGGATTTTTTTATAGGTCCCGTTTGCGCGGATTTTCTGAATGCCTGCATTCAGCTTGTCGATAAGGGCCTTATCTTCTTTTCGGCACGCGATTCCAGCACCTTCGCCAAACCATTTGGGATCATTCAGATCCGGACCGATAAACTGAAAATCCTTGCCTTCGGGTTTCATGAGAAAGCCTTCCTTGGCGGCAATACTGTCGGCAAGGAAGAGATCGATTCTGCCGGCGGCAATGTCAAGATAGACCTCGTCCTGGGTG
>CAZAHK010000302.1:0-3518 GCA_964484555.1 uncultured Desulfobacula sp. | reverse complement strand
TATTTTTTCAAGTGTTTCATGCTTTGTTGTGCCCGCCAGGGCATGGGGGTTACTTAGAAGGCTGGGACTCGTATCACTACTTGATACAATTTTGAAGTTTAACAATAATTCACGAACCGCCGTATACGGAACCGTACGTACGGTGGTGTGAGAGGACGGAGGGCGTGAGCCCTCCTCCTACTCGATTACACAGGGTTGTAAGGTAGCCGCGCAAGGCAAATAGGGTAAAGATGGATGGTTAATCATTGACATTAAATCCGGTTAATTGGTAAACTCAAAACTATTCATACTTTCTTACAGATATTTCACCTGACTGGAAAAATTTGCCCTGTAATCCGATTCAATATTCATTTTTGGGATAGTTGAACGATAATTTTTACGATTAAAGGAGGCTATATGACAGTTTGTGTAATTATCCGGCGAACCGTAAAGGATGAAAAGACAGTAGCAACGCTGGCGCCGCTTATTGTAAAACTCAGATCCATGGCTGCTGTTCAGCCCGGTTACATCACAGACCAGACATTTTCCTGTCTGGATTGCCAGGGGGAATACATGGTTGTCAGTACATGGGATCAGCTCGAAGATTGGAATTTATGGATGCACAGCGAGGACAGGCAGGTCATTCAAAAACAGATAGATGCATTAACAGGCGAAAAAACCATCTATCGATATTATGAACCCATTGTTGGTGGTATCCTGCCGAAATTTGAAATGTAACGGCATCCAAAAGAGAAGCAGTGTGAGACCATGATTGATTTCTGGAACCATCATTCCCTTGAATTTCTTGAAATGGCCATGAAAAGGGATTATCAGGAAAAGGTGATTTCCTGTGACGGCTACGGCCGAAAAACACGGGAATGCGGGGATACGATCGAGTTCTTTCTCAACCGGAACGGGGACATGCTTGAAACGATTTCCTATGATCTGAAGGGTTGCCTCTTTTCCCATGCCTGCGCCAATACCATTATTTTCCAGGCCCTTCATAAATCCATGGAAGAGGCCAAACATATTAAAGCCGAAGACATTGTCGGATTTTTAAAAACTCTTCCCAAAGAAGAAGAACATTGCGCCGATCATACCCTGTCCGCCTTTCAGGCGGCTCTTGAAGATCTTACAAAAACCGCCTGATCTAAAAATCGGCAAGCCTCCGGTCATACATGGAGCCGACACCATATTCATTCCGGCGCATGAATTTATCGATGGAGGGAGCAATCAACTGCATTTCCGGGTTTTCCTTCTGAACTTCCTGGGCAATGCGGATCTCCTTGGTGCACCCGGTACTGTAGGTGGAGTCTTTGCCGATCCATTCCGGAGGCACTTTCTGGTTCAGCAGGGCAAAGGTTTCAGCAATGTCGTCGGAGGTCTGGAATCTCCAGATATCAATGTATGAACTTCTCTGGACAATCTCCCACATATACATGAGGTCGTCGGCATCCATTCCCGGCTCATAATAAAGGGAAGGATTGATGATAAACAGGTTGGCGGATTGTTTTTCAAGGTAATGGATAAAGGTGGACATGATTTTTTTGGCCACATCGATTTTGCCGGGAATGGAACCGATGATACCGCTGTAAAACATGACGGTCATGCCTTTTCCCTTGGCGGATTTCATCTGGTCGATAATCCTGTTGGCCTTTTCCTCCAGGGCTTGATGGGAAAACTTAATAACAGCCCCATGCCGGGGTTTATAGGTGATGACCAGGGATTTTTTCATCACGCTGATATTGATGATATTCTGGGTAAAGCTGAAATGGGAATCAATGAGCCTTTTCTTTTGGGACCGGCCTCGGGAAATGACGCAGTCCACTTCTTTAAAAATTCTTGAAAAGGTTGTGGAAACCAGCAGCAGGTTCAGGGTTTCCCTTGTCCCGTCAGAGATTACATAAAGATTTTTATCGTGTTTTAAGAGGTTCACCAGTTTATTTTTACTGATGGTTTTTTCATAAATATAATGGGCTCTTTCCAGCTCCCTGATCAGGACCGGGTCCGTTCTGGTGTCTGCCAGGCAGACTTTTTTAAAGAACGGGGATTCTTTCACGGCAAGAATGACGATATGTCCTAACCCGGCAAGGAATTCGGCAATGGAAAGGTCAAGGACAATATCACTGGATTCATCGGCCAGCCAGAGAATTTTTTGCTTTTTGGCCTTCATGAGTGAAATCAGGGGTGAAAGCCCGTCTCCCATGATGGGGGTATTGAAAATTTTTTTAATTCGGCTCAGGGAAGGGATCTTCTGATTTTCATAGGACCACAAACGGCTTTGGGTCAAGAGGGTAAGCCGTCTTACAAATTCTATTTCTTTAATTTTTTCTCTTAATTCAATCAGGGTGATGTCCGGAGAGAGGTGCAGGCTCTCATCCACCTGGTTTAATGCTTTTTTAAGGATTTCAGAGCCCAGAAATCTTTTTGCATTCCGGTTGACGGCTTTTTTTTCCTGGGCATAGGGATTTTCGATATGGGTCCGGCTTAAAAAAATCTTATGCAGCCGTTTTTCAAGCCGGGACGGAATGAGAAGGCCGGCGCTGATTTCATCATCGTATTTGATATCAATCAGGCTTTTTAAATACTGCTTGTCATATTCGGAATCTATCAATTCATCAATCATGGCCATAATTTTATGATAGACCTGTTTATACCGCTGCTTTATAAAAGCAGTATATTTCCGGGACATGATGGCCGTGAACATTTTATCGGAGCATGGATAATACCGTTCCCCTTCTTCAGGAAAAACCATGAACTCAACCTGTTCCTTTGATCCCACCTTTGAAGGATAGGCAAATGGGTCGATATGGTTTTTAAGAAAAAAGGCCGTAAACCAGGCATCAAAATCAGGATCTTTCCCCGTCAGAACAGGAACATAGTCTTTATTTTCCATCAAACCTCCCTATTGAATCCACATTGTGGGCCAAACTATCATTTCAGCCTGATTTTTGCAATGAATACCACTCAAAACTTGACACCCGCATTCAGGGGGAATAGTGAATACCCATGGACTTAAAAACAGCTCTCGACATATTAAACCTTGATGCGGCTGCAACTCCGGCTGAAGCCAAAAAAGCCTACCGGACCCTGGCAAAACAATACCACCCGGATGTGATGGGCAAAACAGCTTCCACAGCAAAGGATGCAGAAGTCCGGATGAAAGATATCAATCTTGCATTCCGGTATCTGGCCCCCTTCCTAAAACAGAATGCGCCGGTAAAAAAAGCATCCGTAAAGACTCCGGATGCCGAATCTCCGGAAGAAAAACCCGAAACGGTAAAAACATGGGGGGCTGTTTTTGATCATTACCGGCAGCTCTTGACCCGATGCTTTGTTCAACAAAACCAGCCCCGGGGCACCCCCAAAACCCCACCTCCTCCGAAGCAGGGGGTGAAACGGAACAAGGAGGATTTCCGGACCGTTTTGAAAAATATTAAGACCGGGCCCTTGGAGAATGGAAAAATCCCATCCGGCCGCCCAAAGAAAAAGAATTTTTCCTCAAAATCCTCTTTTGGTTATTATCAGAGATATAGGGA
>CAZAHK010000301.1:1772-3542 GCA_964484555.1 uncultured Desulfobacula sp. | reverse complement strand
CCCCCCCTGTCCCTGTGATTGGGCGGGAGCCTGGCAGATCAATAACCAAACAGTAATCAGAGCGGAGGTTCATCCTTTTTGGATGAGCCTTTTTTTATTTATGACAGGGCAGTTGCTGGCCTTTGCGTCGGCGGCTGCCTTTTTTTGCGTTTTGGCAGAAAGGAAAATCCAATGACACTTCAAGAGCTTCAGCAAACATTCGAGCGTAGAGCCCAGGATTTGAAAGGCTTCATTTACTGGAAAACTAGTGGCAACAAGGACATGGCACAGGAGGCTATGGAAGCGGTATGGGGCGGTCTCCAAAAAGACCCACACGCAACAGACGCCTATCTTCGGACCCGCATCCGATGGCGGACCCGTGATGTGTGGAAGCGAGGTCGTTCACTGGACACACATCCTGCCAGCCGTGTACAAGCCAGCTTCTGTATGAATGATAGGGACGCCGAAGATAAGGTAATCGCCGAGTGTATCCGCGACAGCCACTTCCCGTTGGATGAGCAGGTCATCAATAAGGTTGATAGTGAGCGGTTCATGAACACCTTGGACATGACGGAAAGGACCATCGTTCTCAACAAACTCAAAGGGATAAATGATAGCGAAGTCGCCAAGGATTTGGGGATGAGTTTACATAGGTATGGGTATATCAGAGACGCTATAAGAGTGAAAATAGAGGATTATTTTGCTTCCAAGTAGCTCAAGCCCGCGCCTGCCTGGTTCTTCTACTTTACTCAAACTGGAAATGTCTTCCTATGGGATTATTGAAACCGCTCCTTACAGTAGGGGGAAGAATGAAAAATCCAACCGTAGTGATTTTCACTACGGTCTGTGCAAAGACTGCGGGATCAAACCACAGAGAACAATCAAAAAGGATACTGGTGAGTAGGGGAGAGTGGGGAGTGTTCTCGATAACAGAGAGGAAAAGAAAGGAGAGGAGAGATGATCCGTGGCCCATGGGCGGACGAGGAAGCAGAATCAAAAAAGATAGAAATGGAGGGGGGAGAGAAGGAGGACATAGAATAATAAAATAGTATTGTAAACCGCATAGTATTTAATCCCATAGGATCTCCATCAAAACCCTATACCACCTAAAGCTAATCCACGTAGCCCAAGTACTGACCCAATAGCCCTGCTTATTTCCATTTTCTTCTGTACATTTTCAATACTGCTGTGAAGAATTTGGCTTGTTTAGAGGGATGAGTGCTTGGAAGGGTTATGAAGCATTCCCATGAACAATACTACTACTAAAAAAGTGAAACGAAAACACCTTAAACACTGGCTGCTTGATCAGAAAGCAGCCGAAAGCGCAGGGATTTACGCCCTGTAAAAGGCAAAAAGGATCTTTTTGAGAGGTTAGGAGAGGGAGTTTTTGACCTTAAAATATTAACCGTGATCAGGGCTGCTTGAACAAGAGCCCTGATCGCCTAAAGCATAAAGGAGATTTTTTATGCAGATTGAATTAAAGGAAAACAATAAGGTGTTTTCAGCAGTAAGTCCGATGATCGTTAAAGAAAGGGATGAAAATCCACCGATTAAATTTGAAGAAATCAAGGAGAGGCAGTCAGCAGCCTGTAAAAAGGCCTCTGAAATCTGGAAAATGGCTTACGAAGCAAAACCCGATAACCCTTATTTGATTAAAAAGAGGATCAAAGCGTTTGGCATCAGAGAGCATTATAATCGTTTGATAGTTCCGATTTATAGTGACTTCGGGGACCATGAGGACAATCCGGTGTCAGTTCAATACATCGATGTTGAGGGGAAGAAAAGTTTTCA
>CAZAHK010000301.1:0-1672 GCA_964484555.1 uncultured Desulfobacula sp. | reverse complement strand
TTTGTTTTATGCCCGGTAAATTCTGATTTTAATGACCTTTTCAACCAGTATGCCAAAGAAGCTGATGGATATCGAGCGGTTCAAGAAAGCCTTAATGAAAAAGGATCAGGCGATATCTACGACCAGATTATTGAACAATTAAATTCACAATATGCAATCACCTGGCTTGGCGGCAAGTGTCTCGTCCTTAAAGAAAATAAAAGGCCTGAATCAGAAAATATTGAATTGGAATTCACCTCTGATACGGATTTGAGAAGATATTATGCCAATAAAATGATTCCAGACCCGAATGATTCTAAGCGGGAAATCAATATTGTGGAATATTGGCTTAAATCTTCGGACAGAAGACAATATAAAGGGGTTGTTTTCGAGCCCGGCAAAAAATTACCGGCATACTATAACCTCTGGACAAATTTTTCCGTGAAACCCATTAAAGGCGATTGGTCATTATTCCGTGATCACATATTCAATATAATCACAAACCGTAGTGAAATTCACTACGGTTGGGTCATGAGTTGGATGGCAAGGATAATTCAGGACCCAGGCGGAGAAAGGCCCGGAACTTCCATTGTTCTACGAGGAGGGCGTGGGACAGGAAAAGGAAAATTTGTGAATTGTTTCGGGCATCTGTTCGGCCAGCATTATATTCAGCTCGCTCAACAAAGCCACCTTCTAGGCCGATTCAATCACCATCTGAAAAATAAGGTTCTCGTATTTGCCGATGAAGGTTTCTGGGCCGGAGATAAGCAGAGTGAGGGGGCCATCAAAAACATGATCACTGAACCCCGGCTTGTTATTGAACAGAAAGGCAAGGACGCCATTACCGTCAGGAACTGCATGAACATCATCATCGCATCTAATAACGATTGGGTTGTCCCGGCTGGTATAGACGAAAGACGATTTTACGTCACCGATGTTTCTGACGCACACAAGCAGGATCATCCCTATTTTGAGGCCATTACCAAGCAGATGGAAGATGGTGGCTATGAGGCCATGCTCTATGATCTTCTCGAATGGTCATACACAATGAAGGAATTGAGGCAGGCACCCAAAACTGATGCCTTGCTGGATCAAATTCGAAACACCATGGATGTTGCCGGGAAATTCTGGATGGAGCGGCTTGAAGACGGAACCTTGTCCTCGGGTCAGGAAGGATGGACGGGAGAAATTGAATGCCAGGCCCTTTATGGGGAATATCTTCAATTCTCCAGCAACCTGAAAGAACGCTTTCCTTTAACACCCCAGTTGCTCGGTAGAGAAATCGGTAGGTTCTGTAAAGGCATAGACAAAGTAAAAACCAACAAAAATGGGAGCCGGATCAATGTATATCGTTTTCCATCTCTTGAAGAATGCAGGCGGCAGTATGAAGCCCTTGTTCGTATGGAGGGATTAATAGACTGGGAAAATGGTCCTCGATAAATCCAGCCAGGTCACCATGGCGTAATTTCAAGAAGCCCTATTATCAAGGCTTGGTCACCATGGTCCTCGAAGGCATCATAATTTTAAAGAATTTGTTTTGGATAGTATTTTAGTATTGGGGATATAGAAATATTTTAAATTCTAAATTCAAGGTGACTATGAGGACTACGAGGACCAACACTACAGTACCAAGGGTTTCAGTTTTAGAGTATCGAGGACTTTATCAGGACTATGGTGACCTAATACTTTTAAA
>CAZAHK010000300.1:0-3553 GCA_964484555.1 uncultured Desulfobacula sp. | reverse complement strand
AAAAAATGTTACCTCTTTTCAAATGATTTTGTTTGATTTCTTACTATCACGAACACGTAATAGGTGCCGTTGACATTGAGCGTCAAACCCTCATCCTTGCTGCTGAACTGCAAACCGCAGGAAAGAGTGTCCCGTAACCGTCTCATAGGTGATCATATTTTCGTATCGGGTGCTGAAATAACCGAGGGACAGGAAAAGCGCATGATAGTCAAGATCAAGGCCGACGTCCCAGGTGTCGCTTTCTTCAGGCTGAAGATCGGGGTTGCCCACAAAGGGGGTCATGGCCATATAGGTGAAACCGCCCAACTGTCTGGGAAGGGGCATTTTAAAGGCCTGGGCCCAACTGGCCCTGAGTTTTAACAAATCCACCGGGGTATAGGCGATACCGACGGAAGGCAGCCATGTATCACGGGTCAGGTCGGTGCCGTAGCGCTGCTGCAGCACACCGGAGGTATTGCTCCGGGTGGAATCCACGGACACATCGAATTCATCAAACCTGACACCGGTGGAAAAGGTCAGGTTTCGGTCCTTCATCAGATGCACCTTGGCCAAAAGAAAGGTTCCGATATTGTCGAAGGTGCTGTCGGCGGTATTTTTATTGCTGCCGATCTGTTCCTGATAAAAATCATAGGACATCCAGTCAACCCCGGACAATAATTGAAAACGGTCAAAATTCCAGTTGAACTGGCCCTGGGCCCCTTTAAAAGCATTCTCGCTTTCGGAAAAGGGTTCCCGCCGGTTTCTGGAAGCGGCGGTGTAGAACCGGCTCAGATAGTAGTTCACCTCGCCCTGGAAATAACGTACCATCCAGCCCATGCCCCGGTCTTTGGTTTTCCCCTCGTATGACAGATCATAAAACAGATTGCCATACTGCCGTAAATTTTTCGTTTCATCTTTAACTCCATCGATTTTGCCGGGGAATAAAAAACCCCCGGATCATTGGTTGCATGATCTGGGGGTGTCCCTGGTTTTCCTCAGACGGGTGAGCAGGTCCCTTGTCCACGGGGAAAAACTGCTCCTATCACAATTTCAGGCAGGTCTTCTGACTTTCGTGTCATCCTAATGGCTGCACCTTCCCGGTCATTTTCAGACCAGTGGCGTTTTGCAGCGGTCGTCTCCGATCACAGCGGCGGGCCCGTCCCTGATTCCAACAGGGTTCCCTATTTTGCTTTTTAACAAAGCACCTGAAACGGTTTATTCCTATAATTAAAAAATTCAGCAAAGTCAACCCTAATCCGCCGTCTGGGAGCATTCTATTCCATGTGTGTTTTGGCTGTCTGAAGCGCCAGGTCTTTATCCTTTGTAAACAGATGCCATTTCATTTCTGAGGAATGAATGCCGGCTTTCTTGTCCTGACCCCGGCTGTAATACCAGCGTCCAAACCGTTCGACCGTGGAAAAGGGATGATCTTCCGCACAAAAGTACCCGCAAGGCTTATACTCTTCAAAAAGAAGAATTTCATCCGGATCATTATCATAGGAAATATCTGCCGGTAATTTGATTTGCGACACATCAATTTTCTCTGCCGTTTTTTTATCCAGCCACGTTGAAATTTTCATTGGGTCTCCTTACAAAATATACAAAGTAATTCGTCATTCTCCCCGGGATCTTGTCTTAAAACGAAACGGCCAGGGTCAGGGAGCCGATGGTTTGGCCTTCTTTCTGGCCCTCAAACTGTTCGGTTCTGAAAAGATGCCGGTAGGTCAGTTTGAACATGTTAATGCTGAAGGAAGCCCCCAGGGAAAGGTCCGCCACCAGAGGTTCTTTTTCAACACTCGGGCTGTCCCGCCAGGTGTTGCCGTCAAGAAATATGTCACGCAATACCGCCTCCACCTGGGAGCTGATAAATATATGGGCCCCCAGTGAGGTTATGCCGGATTTTGAACCTTCGATAACCGGCGCACTGACCCCGGCTCCGGCGCGGATGACATCGGACCCGAAATCTTGTGGAATATTATACCCGAAACGAATTTCTCCTCCCGCACTGGTGGATGTCCTGACATTTCCCAGGGTCAATCCGGCCCGGGAAATCAGATCATAACTCAAAACGTCAAACAATTCCATACTGTGCAGCCGCCATTTGCGTTGCCAGGATAACCGGACTGCCGGTTCATTCTCAAGCTGGTTGTCCCACCCTTTGGCAGTGGAGATGTCCCTTAAGTCATGAACCGTGTTCTGAGCCCATTCAGCTTTGGAAGCGGGCCCGACAACACCCACGACGATTTCAAGGGTGTCCAGTTTGAGATGGGTTTTGCTGTGCAGGGCCAGTCCGCCATAAAGGAAACCGGCATAGGGCCTGTCGTTTTCAAGCAGTGTGGTGACCTGGGTGTCTGAAGGCGTATAGATCTGCTGTCCGAATATCACACCGACATTATGAATACTTGCCGGATTACCGGAAAAAGGAATGGCCTTGATCGTCGGAATGGACCATTTCGGAAGGCGGTTATCATCTTCATACTGGTTCAAATCCTTAGAAAGCCAGGTCATCTGGAAGGCATTGGTATAGTACTCATCCGTGCCGCCGAACAAATCATTTTCAAAAAACAACTGAAGGGTTTGAAGTTCAGCGGGGTTTATGGACCATGCCCGGGCCGGAAAAAAAACGGTGCAGGCAATAAAGCACAAATACCAAAAGTGTTTAATGATCCTACAGGCTCTTACGTGCCCTAAATATTGGAATTTCATTGCATCAACCACCTTTTTTTCATAAGCCGGTAGGCCATGAAAAAGGTTAATAGTCCGACGAAAAACAAATAGATCCATGCTGAAAACAGGGCTGTTATCCCGGTATGATCCAGCAGGATGGACTTGACGGATTCAAAAAACGGGTATGAAGGTAAAAAAGGCGCCACCGTTGATAATTTTTGTGAAAAATCAGATAGGGCCGACGGAAGCAGATGGGGCAGATAGAAAATAACCCCCAGGGTTCGGGCAGAGGCCTGGTTACGACATAAAAACCCCAGAAAAATACCGTAGGAACTGAAACAGAAACTGCCGACACCTATGAAGGCGAAATATGCCAAGGCATTTCCAAAATCAAATCCGCCCATGAGATGAAGGAACAGGACTGCGATAAAAATTAAAATCATGCCCAGAAACAATTTGGCCGTGAGCCACTCTATTTCCCGCATGGGCGTCTGCAAAAGCGCCAGGAGTATTTTCTTTTCCTTTTCTTCGGCAATTTGCGCAGGCATGATGATAAAGCTTACCAGCAAAGCCAGCATGAGTATCCAGGTCGGCAGGGTTTGTTGTTGAATCCCGCCTTCCTGAAGCGGTTGAATATCGGAAATCCAGTTCATATCATGCCCTTCCACTGCTCGTTGAAGGGCTGAAAAGCCCTCCACCATCGAAAGGGATAAAACGGATTCTTTTTTTAAAACCACCAGGATCAGGCTGGCCTTTTCTTTTTCAGGCCTTAACAACAGGCCGTCGATTTTTTTTTCCTTTAACTGTTTTTTCCCTTCTTCTTCATTGGGAACCCAAAGAACCGTAAACAGCGTATCGGCCGATTGCACGGCATCAAGAATAACAGGCGCATAGGGTTCGGACTGAA
>CAZAHK010000299.1:0-3567 GCA_964484555.1 uncultured Desulfobacula sp. | reverse complement strand
CGCCCGTTCACCTGAGCCGGTTGCTCAATTATGATCCCAAATGCTCGGTCATTGAGATCGGCGGCGACGACCCCATCAGCAACAATATCATCTTCCTCGGCAACAAGGGACTCAACCTCATCAAGCTCAAAAACCTGGGAATTCCCGTCCCCGAAGGCTTCATCATCACAACGGAGGTTTTCAAATGCCGGGAGATCATCAACCAGTACAGGCCGGCCAATATCAATTTTAAAAAATTTGTCAACAAAATGGTCACCAGCCTTGAAAAAAGAACCGGCAAAAATTTTGGCAACCCGAAAAACCCGCTGTTATTGTCTGTTCGAAGCGGGTCCTCCATTTCCCAGCCCGGAATGATGGATTCTTTTCTCAATGTGGGCATGAACGAGGAGATTGCCTCCAGCCTTGCCAAAACCAGCCGGAACCCCTGGTTTGCCTGGGACAGCTACCGCAGGTTTATCCAGGTGTACGGCATGGCTTCCGGTATCAAAAGGGATACTTTCGATGAGATCATTGATCAAAAGAAGAAGCAATACAAGGTTCAGTTGAAGCGGTATTTCACCGGAGACCAGATGAAGGATGTGGCCCTGGCCTATAAACAATTATTAAGGGCCTCCCATATCCGGCTGAACGAATCCCCCTTTGACCAGCTTTATCTGGCCATTGACCAGGTCTTTGCTTCCTGGGAATCCAAAAGGGCAAAGGATTACCGGCGGATCATGGGGATTTCCGATGACTGGGGAACGGCCGTGACGGTCCAATCCATGGTATTCGGAAACCTGTCCCGGCAATCCGGTTCAGGCGTGGTGTTCAGCCACAGCCCGAAGCTCCCCGGCGATGCGGCCAGGCTCTGGGGGGATTTTACCATTGGCAACCAGGGGGAAGATGTGGTGGCAGGGCTGGTGAAGACCCTTCCCATCTCAGAAATCCAAAGGGACCTGGAGGAGCGGGAGTCAAAAATCAGCCTGGAAGAAAGCTTCCCTTCCATCTATGCAGAGCTTAAAAGAATCATCTATCAGCTCCTGTTTAAAGAAGATTGGAATCCCCAGGAAATCGAATTCACCTTTGAAGGGGAATCCAAGGAAGATCTTTTTATCCTTCAGGCCAGGGAAATGTCCCTAAGGGACAGAAAAAAGATTGTGGATTTTGATGCCGGCCCTGAAATCCTTGCAGAGGCTTACCTGGGCCAGGGCATCGGCGTCAGCGGGGGAGCCATGACCGGCAGGATCGTTTTTACCCTGGAAGAAATCGATAATTTCAGAAGGGTTGACCCGGATGCCAACCTGATCCTGCTCAGAAACGACACCGTGCCCGATGATATTCTTGAAATTGATGCCGCCGACGGCATCCTGACCGCCCGGGGGGGCCTCACCTCCCATGCGGCCGTGGTGACCTATAACCTCGGAAAAACCTGCATCGTGGGATGTGAAAATCTTGTTTGCAATGAACCGGCAAAAGAGTGTATGTTGAACAATATCCGAATGACAACCGGGGATTATATCAGCATCAACGGCCAGAAAGGCTCTGTATATAAAGGCGCAATAAAAATCAATCAACCTGCCTAGGGCAAACAGCAAAAAGGAAGTCAGGGATGAATTCAAATACTGTAAAAACGTTGGGAATAAACGGACTGGGGCGGATTGGAAAACTTTCCTTGTGGCACCATGCCGGCAGAAAATACTTTGACAGGATCATCATCAATACCGGCAGAGACGTGGGAAAATCCCTCGAGGATCTGATCCATTATATTGAGCGGGACACCACCTACGGAAAACTGGATTCCTTCCTTTACGGATACCAGGCAAAACCCGTCATCGGCGAGGTGAATGAAAAAGAATCCTCTTTAAATATCAACGGAGTAACCGTCAAATTTCTACAGAAAGACAGAAATCCGAAGGATATTGAATGGGCAGCCCAGGGCGTGAAGCTTGTGGTGGACACCACCGGGCAGTTCCTGGACCCCTCACTTCCCGCCAATGCCCCCAAGGGCTCCCTCCGGGGGCATCTGGAAGCCGGAGCCCAAAAGGTCATCGCCTCGGCGCCCTTTAAGCTCAAAGAAGGCTCAGCCATGCCCGAAGATGCTGTCACCACGGTCATGGGGATCAATGACAAGGTCTATGATCCCATGCGACATACCATTGTGTCCAATGCCTCCTGCACCACCACCTGTCTGTCCCATATGATCAAACCCCTGCTGGATTATTTTGGTGTTGAGCGGGTCCTTTCGGCTTCCATGGCCACCATTCATGCCGCCACCGGCTCCCAGGCCGTCCTGGACCGCCTGCCCAAGGCCGATGCCAAGGATCTCCGGAAAAGCCGGTCCATCATGAACAATATCATCCTCACCACCACCGGAGCTGCCAAAGCCCTGCAACTGGTCATCCCGGAGATGGCCACCATCGGGTTCATCGCCGAATCCGTCCGGATTCCGACGGCCACCGGGTCCCTCATCATCCTGGTCATGAATTTCCAGGAAGAACTCAATAAAAAGCCCATCCGCCGTGATCTCATCAATTCCATCTATGAATCGGCAGCCAAGGCCGATACAAAAGGATATCTCATCTATTCGGACAAACAGAACGTATCCTCGGACATCATCGGCACCCCCAGAGCCGCCGCCGTGATTGAAGGCCATGAAACCCATGCCCGGACCGGGGCCATCAATATCAACCTGGAGCATGTCCGGGGAATCGACAAGGCCATCCTGGAGCAGATCAAGGACCAGGTCACCAGCATCCAGGTCACCCAGGCCGTGATCTACGGCTGGTATGACAATGAAATGGCCGGCTACGTCAACATGCTGGGCGACCGGACCGTGTCCATTGCCGAGGCCATGCATTAAATCACGTGATTAAAGGATGGGGTGATTAGAGCAATTTTTCAAATTCATGAATGCTTAAATCCGCCTGACGCAGAATAGCCCTCAGTGTTCCCCGGTCCAGATCCTTATGATTGGGGACAACCAATTGGCAGAAGGGGTCGTCATTCCTAAGGACAATATGGCTGCCGGTCTGACGCTTGATATAAAATCCTACCCTTGATAAAGCCTTGATACAATCCTTGCCGGAAATTTTCGGCAGTTTTGTCATACCGCCACAACCATAGCCTCAAAGGTTTCTTCCGGAATTGGAAGGCTATCTTCTTTTAGAGCCTCAATATAAAGACTGATGGCTTCTTTGATATTTTCAATGGCCTTTTCTTTTGTCTCTCCCTGACTGATACAACCAGGAAGGCTTGGGCATTCAGCAACCCAATAGCCATCTTCGCCACGGAATATAATGACTTCTCTCACCTTTTCCTCCTTATGGCTACCTGATTTTACAAAGGCTTTTGACCTTGTCTTTAGATTACCAGCACCGGAATCCGAAGGCAAGCACAATTCCGATGAAGGAATCCCGGTGAATGAATCTTATTGCTTTTTTTTGATTTCAGAGGCATGAACAGAGCATAAAACCCAACAATACCGCCCTGGACATGAAGGGCATCCTGGTTCTGATCCTGATCTGGATGAATTTCAGACAGATGCCGATTTTTTCAAAGGACCGGACCCTCTGGTGGGGGATACTGGTG
>CAZAHK010000298.1:0-3568 GCA_964484555.1 uncultured Desulfobacula sp. | reverse complement strand
TTATAGGGTCCGGAAGATTTGAGAGCTTTTGATGATTTTCCCTTGTATTCATGCCAGGTCTTGTTTCCGTTAAAAAGCGTCATTTAATTTGACCTTGAGAAAAAACATTTATATAAGTATACCTTTGATTATGGATGATGAATATTATATGAACCTTGCCGTTATTGAAGCAAAGAAGGCGGCTGAATCGGATGAAGTCCCTGTAGGGGCCGTCATTATCGACAGGGACCATCAGGTGATCGGGTATGGCCGGAACTGCCCCATCTCATCCCATGACCCGTCCGGTCATGCGGAAATGAACGCCATCCGGATGGCGGCCAAGGCTGTGAACAATTACAGGCTGGTGGACACCACCTTATATGTCACCCTTGAGCCCTGCATCATGTGCATGGGCGCCATCATTCACGCCAGGATCAAACGGGTGGTCTTTGGCGCCAGGGACCCGAAATGGGGAGGGGCTGTTTCATTATACCGGCTTGCCGATGACAGACGCCTAAACCATCATCCGCAAATCGTTTCAGGAATTTTGGAAGAACAGACCCAACATCTTATCAAAGATTTTTTCATCAATAAAAGGAGTATCTAGTGGGAAATACAGTCATTGTCGGAGCCCAGTGGGGAGATGAAGGAAAAGGCAAAATAGTTGACCTGTTAAGCGAGTATGCGGATTTCGTGGTCCGGTTCCAGGGCGGCAACAATGCTGGCCATACCATGGTGGTCAATGGAAAGGAAATCATCAGCCATCTCATTCCTTCCGGTATTATCCAACAGAAAAAATGTTTTATCGGCAACGGGGTTGTGGTGGACCCCTTTGTCCTTCTGGACGAAATTGACTATCTCCTGAAAAACGGGATTGATGCTTCTTCGAAAATGCTGAAAATCAGCAACCGGGCCCATCTTATCATGCCCTACCACCGGCTCATTGACTCGGCGAGGGAAGACAGGCAGGGTGCCATTAAAATCGGCACCACGGGCCGGGGCATCGGGCCTTGTTATGAAGATAAGGCCGCCAGAAGAGGCATCCGCTTTTGTGACCTCCTGGATTTTGACCTGTTTAAGGAAAAAGTAAGGGCGGTTCTGGATGAAAAAAACTTTTATCTTCAGCATTATTTTAAAACCGAACCCCTTGATCCGGAAACCCTGATCCGGGAATTCGAAGCGATCAGAGACCGCCTCATCCCCTATATTGATGATGTGTCCGTCATCCTGAACGAGGGAATAAAAAACGGGAAGACCCTGTTGTTTGAAGGCGCTCAAGGAACCCACCTGGACATTGAACACGGGACCTATCCCTTTGTCACTTCTTCATCGGTGGTATCGGGCAATGCCGCCAATGGGTCCGGTGTGGGCCCGGCCTGCTTTGATGAAATCATCGGTATTGTCAAGGCCTATGCCACCCGGGTCGGAGAAGGCCCCTTTCCCACTGAATTGTTTGACGACATTGGAGATAAACTCCAGAAAACCGGGTCTGAATTCGGGGCCACCACCGGGCGGAAAAGACGGTGCGGCTGGATTGACATGGTGGTTCTCAGGAATGCGGCAAAACTAAATTCCCTGTCAGGACTTGCCGTCACCAAACTGGATGTTCTGGATGATCTGGATGAAATCAACATCTGCATTGCCTATGAGCACAACGGAAAAACCATGACGAATTTCCCTGCAGAAATTAAAATCCTCCAGGAATGCACTCCTGTTTATGAGAGTCATCCCGGATGGAAACAGAATATTTCCAAAGTCAGGGAATTTAAGGATCTTCCTGCAAATGCACAAAAATACCTGGCAAGGCTCGAAGAATTGTCCGGCGTTAAAATAAAAATTATTTCCGTGGGGCCGGAAAGAGAGGCAACAATTATAAAAGAACACATTTTCAATTAGACTTTTCATTTTTTTTTGTGTATAACGCTTTCTTGCAGTCGGGATGTGGCTCAGTCTGGTAGAGCACAGCGTTCGGGACGCTGGGGTCGGAGGTTCAAATCCTCTCATCCCGACCAGCTAACATATTGAAATAATTTAGAATAACGTGTTTTTTAGCACCCGAAAAGGTGGTGCGGAAATGGTGCGGGGGATTTTCGCACCATTTTTTGTTTTCAGTCATCAGTACCATCTTTTTTTGCCTTCTTGAAATCCACAACTTTCCCCCGCATCTTTGCCATTAGTTGGGTCATGTCGAAAGAATCATCATCTGAAATCTGGCAGTATCGGTCAAATGCTTTGTTGGTTTCATGACCACTGAAATTCCTAGCGTTTTTCTTTCCGGCTACCATGGCGATCGCAGTAGTGGTTGAATGCCGGGTTGCCCCGTAAAGGTCAAGGTCGTCTATGCCAAATTTCTTGCACGTCTTTTTCCATCGCTTATAAATATAGTTGATGCCGAATGGAGTATCCATATCTGCTCGGGTCTTCCCATTATGACGGAAAAACAGAGTTGCAGGGGTTGCAGGGTATTCTTCCTTGAGAACCCTTATTTCCTCCAGGTGTTCATTCAGGAGACGCTCACGGATGACACGTGGCTTCTTGAACTGTTTTCTTTTCGTCGGTCGCCAGATTGTAATAACTCCAAAGTCCAGGTCAATATCCTCTTCTTTCAGGTTCCACAGGTCCCCAGGGCGAAGTTTGTTGTATGAGCAGAGCATGTCAACAGCCAACCAAATTTTGGGGTTAATATGATAAGTTTGCTTTTTGAGTTCATCGATTATTGCCTCACGTTCCTGTATGTATTCCGATAATTTTCCGAAAACCCAATTCGTAATTAACCTCTGGGAATTTCGGTAATGTCGCCAGACTCAACACCTCAACCTCTTCATAAAGATATTTATAGAACATATCATGCAGTTGGCTTGCATAGTTGGCTTTTGTCTTATCCGAAACTTTAAGGGTCTTTAAAAAATCATTAATGTCCTTTTTTTTAATGGTCTTGACGCTCCTATCCTTAAAATAATCTGACGCAACATTAATATAGCGTTTAATATGATAAAAGGATTTCAGCGTCTTCTCTGCCTTAAATTCTAGATATTCCTGCGCAAGATTATCAAATCCCAGAGGGTTTGAAAACATATGGTCCCGAGCATCAAATTTATTTTGCTCGACCTCATATCGTAGCCCGATTAAATAATGGTATGCCCGCTCATAAGTCCGGAACCGTTTATTTATCTCTTGCCCAAATTTTATGTAAAATTCCTTGCCTGCTTGGATTTCAGGATGGTTCTTACAAAAACATCCTCCCCTTCTTTCATCATGAACCAGTGGGCCATCACAAATCGAACACCTTTGCCGTGTATAGATATTGCCTTTCATACAAACTCCCGAGGGATTTAATTTATAGCCGAATGCCGGAATGTTATTGTCATGTCCGGGGTAAGTCAAACATTTTTTCATCAAACAATCTCCACGTCTTCAATTGCACCGGCTACCTTTCCTCCGGTGTGTGGAGAACTTTCAAAATCTCCAAAACACAGATTTTCTGGCTGTGTGATCCAGTCCTTCTTAAATGCAGTTTTACGGGATGCCCCTCTGAAGACGTTGTGGAATATTTTCTTATCTTTTTATCACCTCCTTTTTTGCTTGCTTT
>CAZAHK010000297.1:3284-3584 GCA_964484555.1 uncultured Desulfobacula sp. | reverse complement strand
TCTGTATGGGCATCAAGGGGCATTGGCCCAGGGCAACCTGTACATGGCCCACAAATGTGGTTTCACCCAGAAGACCTTAACCCAAGCGCTTCAAGGGGCTGGTTTTCAGAGTATTGCTGCCATGCGCAGACCCAAGGGCTTTGACTTGTGGGCCGTGGCATGCAAAGGCTTGAAGAACGAGGCGGAACTTCGCAAACTTGCAGAGAGTGTCTTGCCGGTGTGAAAGTTGTCCCTCGTATCCATCCATCCTACCTGTCCCTCGTATTTATTTCGTCCTTGTCCCTCGTATTTATTTCGTCC
>CAZAHK010000297.1:0-3229 GCA_964484555.1 uncultured Desulfobacula sp. | reverse complement strand
AAATCTTAAACCCTTCATTATAGTTTTAGACATTATGAAAACTATAATTTTAACAGTTTTTGCCTGTGTCTTAATGATTCCTGCAGAATTCATCCTCTCAATGTCTTGCATCCGGAAGAATCATCCATGAAAACTTTTCTCCACTACCTGACAGGCGGTGCGGGAGATGATCTGTTTTATATGGCGCGGGCGGGTTTGTCAGGGTCATCGGTGGCGTGGGATATGACCTGGTGATGCTGGAAGGATATGTCAGTGATCAGGTGGAGATGGGCATATATGGAGATGCCTTTTTTCTAGTGGCAGACGGATTTGCCGCTGAGATAATAGGAATCGCAGGAATTCGGTTTGCTGATCATCTTTATGTGGTGGGTTGATTGGCATATCTGAAAACTTGACCGGCAAACTGCCGGTACAGATCTTAAAAAAACGGTTTTGGATTATAGTATGTTACAATAATTTTTTTACAATCACAGAGGAGGACCCTTCCCATGACCCCATGGAGCGCCGGCTACATTGCAGATATCGGATATACTTACGGCTATTACACAGAACTTAACCCGTTGCGGCTACACCTGGCCTTTCTCAATACCGGCCTGGTATGCCCGGAAATTACCACTGCCTGTGAGCTGGGCTATGGCCAGGGCCTGAGCGCCAATCTGCATGCGGCAGCTTCCGCTGTCCAGTGGTATGGCACGGACTTCAATCCTTCCCAGGCCGGGTTTGCCCGGGAACTGGCAAAGGTATCGGGCTCCGGTGCCGGTCTGTATGACGAGGCGTTTGCTGATTTTGCCGCCAGACAGGATCTGCCGGATTTTGACTATATCGGGGTGCACGGCATCTGGAGCTGGATATCCGATGAAAACCGGCAGGTGATTGTGGATTTTGTCCGGCGCAAACTCAAGGTGGGAGGGGTGCTGTACATCAGTTACAATACTCTGCCGGGATGGGCGGCCTTTGCTCCCATGCGGCATCTGATGACCGAGCATTCACAGATTATCGGGGCCGAGGGTTCCGGCATTGTCTCCCGCATAGACGGAGCCATTGAGTTTGCACAAAAAATGCTGGAAACCAATCCGCTGTTTTCCCGTGCCAATCCTTTGGTGGCAGACCGTATTAAAAAGATCAAGGATCAAAACCGTCATTACCTGGCCCATGAATACTTCAACCGGGACTGGCACCCCATGCATTTTGCCGACATGGCCCGGTGGCTGGAACCGGCCCGGGTGCAGTATGCCTGTTCCGCATATTACCTGGACCATGTCGACGGCATCAACCTGACCGCAGACCAGCAGAAATTTCTGGCAGATATCCCTGACCCCATGTTCAGACAGAGTGTGCGCGATTTCATGATCAACCAGCAGTTTCGCAGGGACTACTGGGTGAAGGGCGCCCGCAGGCTCAATCCCCTGGAACAGGCCGAAGCACTGCGCCACCAATGGGTGATACTGATTAAACACCGACCGGATATCGCCCTGAAGGTCACCGGCAGTCTTGGCGAGGCCACCATGAATGAGGGTGTCTATAACCCCATACTGGACCTGCTGGCCGATCACAAGCCCAGGACCCTGGGGTGGCTGGAACAGACCCTGAAAGAAAAAGAGATCACCTTTTCCCAGATCATGCAGGCGGTCATGGTCCTGGCCGGTGCCGAGCATGTGTGTGCGGTCCAGGAGGACGGCATTGCCAACAAAGCCAAAAAGACCAGCCGGGCATTGAACACCCACCTGATGACCAAGGCCCGCAGCAGCAATGACATCACCTTTCTGGCAAGTCCTGTGACCGGGGGAGGGATAACCGTGGCCCGGTTTGAGCAACTGTTTTTACTGGCTCTGTCCCAGGGCAAAAAACAGCCGGGTGAGTGGGCGCAGTCTGTGTGGCAGATACTCCAGGCTCAGGGCCGGAAGCTGGTGAAAGAGGGCAAGACTCTGGAGACGGATGAAGAGAACCTGGCAGAGTTGAATGAGCAGGCGCAGAAGTTCGGTGAAAAGCAGGTGCCGGTGTGGGATCATTTCAGTTGTATTGCAATGATCCCTTTTTGGCTACTCAGCAGATTCGGCTTCAGATGCCAGATCCTTCATGGATTGTCTGAATTCTTCGATGTCTTTGCTCCGGATAGCAGACCTGTGAAGCCGCTTCAGCATTATTTTGTTGTTCAGGGCTTGAATCTGCTTCTTGATGTCTGCCGGGGTGTTGTTGCTGAATTTTTCGTCCAGGGCTTCCAGAAGCATTTCTCTGGCATTGAAGACCATGCCTTCGTCCCTGCCTTCATTCCTTCCCTTCTCTATCCCGATTCTTTCTGCACTTGTAATATACGGCATTTTCTTTTCCTCCTCATATGCAATCAAATCTTGCGTAAACTTTTTGGTCAACTCATCCGGCAGCATCATTAGCCAGTCCACCAGGCGATAGAGGCTCAGGATGTCCTTTGTGGAAAATCCTTTTTCATAAAGCGCCCTGGTGATGGTCCACTTCCAGGTGTATCTTTCCTGGGGGTTGTTTTTAGTGGCCTTGGTTTTTAAATGGGCCGCCGTGATGATGGCGAACGGGTTGGTCTGATCCAGCAGGCTGTCTATTTGGTCGTTGTAGTCTAACAGCTTAACCATGGGGAACTCAAAGTTGATTTTGCAGCCCCATTGCTCCGAAGTGTAGGCATCCGGCCTCCAGGAAGGGTTTTCATCCGCCAGTATTGCCAGGCTGGTGACAGGCCGGTAACTTTTGTCAAAGATACGGTAGTTGTAAATGTACATCCGTCTGGGAAATTCCCGGTCCTTGTCACTCTGGACCTCGATATGGATCATAACATGGAAGGGTTCATCTTCCAGGGACCATACCCTGACAAGTTTATCCGCATGACGTCTACCTGTTTCAGCATCCCGAACTACCTGCTGTAATTCTTTGTCAAGGAATTGATAGCCCTTGTCCCAGGCGATCCTGACAGCGATGTCAGGAAAAAAGAACTGCATCAGTTCTTTAAAATACAATTCCATGCCCTCTTTCCAGGGGCTGTCATAGTCATCTGTATAATTGTCCGGTGTATTCATGCTGTTATTTTATACACGTTCCGGGGAAAATGCAAGATTCAAAAAACAGGGCAAAGCGCCTATCTCTGACTCTTTCCCGGAAAGATTCCTGTTTTTCATATTTATTCACCCTTCCTGAAAACTTAGATAAGTCTTTTCTTTTTCTAAAATAATAAATCGTAAAACCCAAAGCCTGTAGTCATTACCTC
>CAZAHK010000296.1:0-3616 GCA_964484555.1 uncultured Desulfobacula sp. | reverse complement strand
TTGCCCATCAGGGAATCCTGGATGATGGAGTGGCCTTCATCCAGAAACCTTTTTCCATGGAGGATCTGGCTAAAAAACTGCGGGAGGTTTTGGATGTGGTCTCAGATAAAAGTTAAGGATAATTATCCTATCTGAAATTCCGGAAAACATATAATTTTCAATGACATCGTCAACCAAGAAAAGCATTGCAAGATTTGACACGACCACAAGATGTTGTGGTTGGAAATCCAGTCGTTAATGTTCTTTATTGGATTAAGGGAGCCCATCCTTATCTTAAATGATCCATCTCACCGGATACTGCGGATAAACTTCCCAACTGCGGCGACCCCTTTTTCCTCAACCACCCGGATGGTTTCAGACCCGATGACGGCAATGTCGGCCCGGCTTTTTAAAAACTCCACATCCGCTTTTTCCCGGACACCGAAGCCCACGGCCAGGGGCAGGGAAACGGCTTTTCTGCATCGTGACAGATAGGCGGAAAGGTCTTCTGAAAAACGGGTCTTTTTCCCGGTCACACCTTTTCGGGCCGTGCAGTAGACAAACCCCGAGGCAAGGGAAGAAAGGTATGACATCCGTTCATTGTTGGTTTCAGGGGAAAAGATAAAGATAGGGTCAAGGTTGTTGTGTTTCATGGCTTGGAGATAGTCTTCCCCCTCTTCGGGCGGAAGGTCAGGTATGATGGCCCCTTTCAGGTTCAGGGCCGCCATTTTGGCCGCAAATTTTTCCATGCCGTATTGGTACGGGATATTGGCATAGGCCATGAATAAAAAGGGGATGGGAAAAGCCTTTGCTACAGTTTCTGCAAAGTCAAGGCATTTCGGGACGGTGGCGCCGGTTTGAAGGGCCTTCTGATTGGCCGTCAATATGACCGGCCCATCGGCCATGGGCTCGGAAAACGGGATCTGCAATTCCATGAGGTCCACGCCGGCCTCCACCATCTGTTCCACAATGTCAAAACACGCCTCAAAGGAGGGATATCCCAGGACCATATGGGTCATGAGCAGAATGTCTTTGGTCTTGCGCCGTTCTTTTATATAGGATTCAAGCATGATAGGTTGCCGCCTTTCCAATGATAAAGTCTTTCCATTTGGGGTCATTAAACGCTTCCGCCACCGTAAAGATATCCTTGTCCCCCCTTCCGGACTGGTTGATGATAATGGCATCCTCCTTTGAAAGGCCCGGGGCTTCCTTAAAGGCTTGGGCAAAGGCATGGGCCGATTCCAGGGCCGGGATGATGCCTTCTTTGACCATGGTCAGTTTCAGGGCGGCGATGACTTCGTCATCCGTGGCGCTCTCAAACCTGGCCCGGCCGGTTTCATTCATATGGGACAGGATGGGCGAAACCCCGATATAATCGAGCCCGGCTGAAATGGAATGGGTTTCTTTCATCTGGCCGTCGTTGTCCTGGAGAAAATAGGTCTTATAGCCCTGGGCAATGCCGGGTCTTGCGTCCTTTGAGCAGAGCCGCGAGGCATGCATGCCTGAATTGAGGCCCCGGCCCCCGGCTTCCACGCCGACGAGGTCCACAGGGTCATTCAAAAATCCTGAAAACAGGCCCAGGGCATTGGAGCCGCCGCCCACGCAGGCATAGACCCTGCTGGGGAGCTTTCCTTCGATTTTGAGGATCTGCTGCCGGGCTTCTTTTCCGATGATGGATTGGAAATAGGCCACCATTTCCGGAAACGGATGGGGGCCGCAGGCCGTGCCCAGCACATAATGGGTGGTGTCCATGTTCGTGACCCAGTCCCGGAAGGCCTCGTTAATGGCATCCTTTAATATTCTTGTCCCGTCTTTTACCGGGACCACGGCGGCGCCGAGCTGTTCCATCCAGAACACATTGGGCCGCTGCCTGAGCACATCCACTTCTCCCATATAGATGGTGCAGTCCAATCCGAATTTGGCCGCCATGGTGGCCGTTGCCACCCCGTGCTGGCCTGCCCCGGTTTCTGCAATGACCCGCTTTTTCCCCATCTTCCGGACCATGAGGCCCTGGCCCATGACATTGTTGGCTTTGTGGGCCCCGGTATGGTTCAGATCTTCCCGCTTGATATAGATTTTGGCCCCGCCGAATTCCCGGGTCAGGTTGGCGGCAAAGGTCAGGGGGGTGGGGCGGCAGGAATAGGAGGACATGAGGGCTGAATATTCCTCCCAGAAAGCGGGATCGGATTTCAGGTCTTCAAATGCAAGTTCCAGTTCATCAAAGGTGGCAACCAGGATTTCCGGGAGAAAGGCTCCTCCGAATTTGCCGTAATAGCCTCTGTTTTTCATACAATAACTCCTGATAAAGGGTTCATGATCTCACGAAAGCCGGATGACCTGGGAAAAAACAAATTGGTCCGTCCTGCAATAGAGCCTTGAAAATACGGCTTTTTCCACGCCCGGAAAATGAAGGGTTCTTTCCACCAGAAGGACGGGGTCTGAGTCTTTCAGGCCTAAAAGTTTGGCTCTTGCGCCGGTCAGGCGTGACAGCCTGAAAGTCTGCCGGGCCGATTCAGGGTGAAGAAAATACTGGTCCGAAACCACCTCTGAAAGGGACCTGTTTTCAAGATTGATTTTGTCCAGACCGGCAAAGAGCACCGGGTGAAAATAAAAATCTTCCAATAATACGGGTTCGGTCCCGACCCGTGTCAACCGTGAAAGGAAAAAGGCGTCCCGCCCCTGGAAGGGATTGGTTTCATCAAGGCCGACGCTGCAAAGCGATACCGGTTCAACCAGTTTTGGTACAGCCTTGATCCCTTTGGTCAGAAAGGCCTGGGAGGTCCCGGCCAGGGAAAAGAGATCCACCTCATGATCCTTGTGCCTGACAAAGGTTCCTGATCCCCTTTTCCTTTCCAGCAATCCCTTGCGCACAAGGATATCCATGGCCTGCCGGACCGTGGGGCGGCCGATGCCGTATTGCTTTGCAAGATTTGTTTCAGAGGGAAGGGCATGACCCGGTGAGTACACCCCGGACCGGAGTTGTTCCGTCAGGATATCCGCCAGTTGGTGGTATAAGGGAAGCGGCGACTGGGGGTTGAGCATGGCTGACCTCGGTTTATCGGTTAAAAGATGGGTCAGCATATTTAAAATCAGTCAAGTTGTAAAGACATTTTGACTGATTTTGGTCGGTTTTATATTTTAACCGATTTTATATTTATTCTGGATGGCATCCAGAAACCCTGAAATCATTTTTTCCGATTTTCGTTTTTCAAGGCAGGCGATTCCCAGGGAAACCTTTAGCTCAAAGCCTTTCCAGATTATGGCCGCCCCCTCCCGGACCAGGTCCAGGGCCTCATCCTTTCGCATGAGACCGATCCCTGTTCCGGATTTGACCAGTTCCTTGACGATGTTTTCTTCCACGGCATCCGTGACCTGGTTCAATTTGAGGTCTTTTCCCTTGAGCCGGCTCTGAAATTCCAGGTGAAAGGGACAGCCGTGCCGGGTCCAGACCCAGGGAAGGCTTGCCAGGGTCTCAATATCAACCTTTTCCATATCCTTTTCCAGGCGTTTGGGAAGGGTCACACAGACGGTCACCGGAAAAAGAGGAAAGGAAAAAACGGCAGGGTCCGGTATCCGGCCGTAATGAAACCCCACATCCATCCTTTCATCCTTGAGCATATGACAGGTTTCAAAGGTC
>CAZAHK010000295.1:0-3623 GCA_964484555.1 uncultured Desulfobacula sp. | reverse complement strand
CCTTTTGTATTCCTGCCTGACTTCGGTTCCCGGAGCTTTGGGCGCCACCATGATGCCGGTGATGTCCTTTCTGATCTGCATGCCCTCTTCCACGATATTGAACCCGTGGGAATAGGACAGGCAGGCGTTCTTTTTCATGAGGGGCATGACCGCTTCAATGACGGAGGAGTGCTGTTTGTCCGGGGTCAGGTTGATGAGAAGATCCGCCTGGGGAATGAGCTCTTCATAGGCGCCCACATGGAATCCGTTTTCCGTGGCGTTTTTCCAGGACTGGCGTTTTTCTTTGATGGCGGCGTCCCTCAGGGCATAGGACACATCCAGGCCGCTGTCTCTCAGATTCAGTCCCTGGTGAAGGCCCTGGGCCCCGCACCCGACAATGACGATTTTTTTGCCTTTCAAGGCCTCGACCCCGTTGAATTCCGATGCATCCATAAGCCTGCACTGGCCCAGTTCCTGAAGCTGCAGCCGCAGGGGCAGCGAATTAAAATAATTATGACCCATATCTCTCTCCTCTTAATTTTATGTGTTCATCCTTTAGCCTGGTTATGTATGCCCTGAATTTTTCATTGCGTCAAATGAATCATTTGCAATATGATATTTCAATAATCGAAATGATTTTTCTTTACAATCTTCCCCGGCTCTCTTACATATGGGAAATGGATATCCGGAATTTAAAGCTTTTCAGGCATCTTGCCGGGTCCCTTCATTTTGCAAGGACCAGCCAGGCCTGCTATATCACGCCCTCGGCCCTGACCCGGGTCATCCAGCGCCTGGAGTCGGAGCTGGGGCAGGCGCTCTTTGTCCGCAGCAACCGTTCCGTGGAACTGACCCCGGCCGGAGAGGCCTTTAAACAATATGCCGATGATGTGCTCCTTCGGTGGGACCGGCTTCAGGATGAACTGGCCGCGGACACGGTTCTCAAAGGGGAATTGTCCATCTATTGCTCGGTCACGGCCGCCTACGGCATCCTTCCCACCATCATGGCCAAATACCGGCGGGCCTTTCCCCAGGTCCGCATCCACCTTGAAACCGGTGATCCGGCAAAGGCCCTGACGACGCTCTTTAACCAGGATGCAGACCTGGTGATCGCGGCCCTTCCCGACACTCTGCCGGAAGATCTGGTGTTTCAGATCCTGTCCGAAACCCCCCTGGTGTTTATCGCCCCCCTGAATTATCCTGAAATCATTGTTGAAAGGGAAGGCCGGACAGACTGGGAAAAGACGCCGTTGATCATCCCGGACCGGGGCCTGAGCCGGGACCGCATCGACCAGTGGTTTGCCAGGGAAAATTTCATCCCCCATATTTATTCCGAGGTGGCCGGCAACGAAGCCATCATCGTCATGGTGAGCCTGGGCTGCGGCCTGGGCCTGGTTCCCCGCATGGTGCTGGAAAAAAGTCCCTTCCTGGACCAGGTGAGGATTCTGGAGGAAAGCCCGGAATTGCCACCCTTTGTCATCGGGCTGTGCACCCGGGAGAAAAATCTCGTGAACCCCAGGGTCAAGGCCCTGTGGGAGATTGCCGCCAACCGATGATGACGCCCCTGCCCATCGAAGCCCATCTTCCGGAGATCCGGAAGGCCCTGGAAACAGAGCGATGCGCCGTGGTCCAGGCCCCGCCCGGGGCCGGCAAGACCACCCGGGTGCCCCTGGCCCTGCTGCCGGAACCCTGGCTGAAGGGCAAAAAGATCATCCTGCTGGAGCCCCGGCGTCTGGCCGCCGTCACCTGCGCCCGTCATATGGCCTCCCTCCTGGGAGAAAAAATCGGGGAGACCGTGGGCTACCGGATCCGCCTGGACCGGAAAATCGGCCCCAAAACCCGCATCGAGGTGGTCACCGAAGGGATTTTCACCCGGAAGATCCAGGCCGACCCCGGTCTTGAGGATACGGGCCTGGTGATTTTCGACGAATTCCATGAGCGCAATATCCAAAGCGATCTGGGCCTGGCCCTGGGCCTGGACACCTTTGAGGCCCTGAGAAACGATCTGCGGATCCTGGTCATGTCCGCCACCCTGGATATCAAAGAAGTCTCCGGCCTGATGAACCAGGCCCCCACCATCGTTTCCAGGGGCAAAAGCTTTCCGGTGGAGACCGTTTATTGCCCTCCGGTCAACAAGCTGAAAAAGGCCGTTCCCATTGAAGCGGCCTGCGAGACCGCCATCAGGCAGGCCATTTCGGAAACCCGGGGAGATATCCTGGTGTTTCTGCCCGGCGTGGGTGAAATTTTAAGGCTGTTGTCCCGTCTTGAAGCGAGCCTGGGTCCTGGCTTCCGGGTCCTTCCTGTATACGGGGATTTGCCAGCCAGGGACCAGGCCCGGATTTTTGCAGCCCCGGACCCGGCGGAACGGAAAATCGTCCTGGCCACCTCCATTGCCGAAACCTCCGTCACCATTGACGGCATCACCGTGGTGGTTGATTCGGGCCTCATGCGGGTGCCCCGGTTTTCCCCGGGAACCGGGATGACCCGCCTTGAAACCCTGCCCGTATCCAAAGCCTCAGCCGACCAGAGAAGGGGAAGGGCCGGCCGCACGGCTCCCGGAACCTGCTACCGCCTCTGGTCCGAATATGACCACGGCCTTTTAAAGCCCTTTACCCGGCCTGAAATTTTGAGTGTGGATCTGACGGCCCTGGCGCTGGAGCTTATGGCCTGGGGCGTGACCGACCCAGGGCCATTGAAATGGCTGGATCCGCCGGAACCGGCAGCCTATGATCAGGCCAAAGCCCTTCTGAAGGATCTGGGAGCCCTGGATGAAGAGGGCCGGCTCACCGGGCACGGGAAGAAAATGGCGGGTTCCGGCCTTCATCCCAGGCTCGCCCACATGGTCCTCAAGGGGATGGAAAAGGGTGAAGGCCCCCTATCCTGCCGCCTGGCCGCCTTTCTCAATGAGCGGGATTTTCTGAGCTTTGACCGCGGGGAAGCTGATCCGGATATGGGCCTGCGCCTCCTGCTCATGGAGGCGGGCCGGCAGGGAAAATCCCTGGAAAAAGGAGGGAATATCCATGGCGGGGTTCTCAAGCGGATTATCGAATCTGAACGAAAACTCCTGAAGGATTTTCATATTTCACCGGGCCGGACCCGGCATGAAAGGGCGGGGGCCCTCCTGGCCCATGCCTATCCCGACCGCATCGCAAAAAAAAGGAATGGGAAGGACCTCGACTTTTTAACGGCTTCGGGAAAAGGGGTGTTTTTCACCGGCCCCAACAGTGTTTCCCTGCATGACTATATTGTGGCGGTCCATTTGGACGGTAACCCCCGCAATGCAAGGATTTATCTTGCCGCGCCCCTTTCATGGGAAGACCTGGAAGAGGCCTTTCAAGACCGGATCAAAACGGACCAGGTCCTTTTTTTTGATCGGAAAACCGGCTCGGTCAAGGCCATGGAACGGATTCTTTTTGGGGCCATTGTGGTGGAGGAGAGACCGGCCGACCATATGGACCCGGATCAGGCCTGCGGGATACTGGTGGAAGAAATCCGGAAAAGAGGCGTCTCCTGCCTGCCCTGGAGCCAGAAGCTCAACAGTCTCAGGGACCGGGCCTGTTTTTTAAAAGCCTCGGGCATTTTCCCGGATCTACCCGATGTTTCGGACCCGGTTCTTGAAGAAACGCTGGAGACCTGGCTGGCGCCCT
>CAZAHK010000294.1:1401-3626 GCA_964484555.1 uncultured Desulfobacula sp. | reverse complement strand
CTTCAACATCCCATTCCCATAGACCTACATTGGCCGAATTCAGAGCTATGTTAAGACGTGTCAGCAACTGGGTCTCAGCCCATGCTGCGGCTTTACCATAAACATTGGCAAAAATTCCGAGTAGAAAAAATACAACAACTATGTTGACATTATGCATAATTTTCAAAATCGTCATATCTATGGCATAAACAGGCGGAGACGAAGCAAAAATAAGCTGGATCAAAACAAAGCCAAAGGCGGCGGATGAGAGAAGCACCGCTTTTATCACCGGCCTTCCCGATGGCAGGAAAAAGATCATCCCGGTAACCGAAAGGATATAGTATTGAAAACCCGCTTCCCATCCGATGAAATGGACAACCAGTGCCTGGTGCACAATCAACTCTATGGTTGAAATAACCATAGTGCCGAAGAACCATCCTCGCCGCGCACACTGCAACCCCACAAAATATGCACTCAAACTGGGGATGTTTAGCCATACCATAGGGGTTACCCCGAGAATGGCAAAAAGCGGAACCACCGAAAGATGGATCAGGAAAGCCACAACCGAACCCACATTAAACACGACAAAACTGCGATAGTCCTCAGCGCGGATAGCATCAGTAGGAACTGTAAAAAAATTTGAGATTTTTTTCCAATAACGATATACCATGGTTTTTTTTACTAAAGCCTCTGAAAGTATTTGAAGTGAATAACCTCCCCTATCTGCAGGGCCGATTAGGTATGATTGATATTATAAACTTTTAATGGGCAACACAAAATGAGCATACAAATTGATATGCAGGCGGACTTATGATTCCTTACATTATCAGTTAGGGCTCCAAAAAATTGACAATATCAGGTTTTGGATTGCATTGGTATTATAATTTTTTTCAGGCCCTGAATTTTCATGCAGTGGATATAATAATACTTAACCCGACCAACCGGTAATCAAGTTGATATATTCTGTAATGCGGGAAAATGACCTGAAGGATGATATTCGGCTCATATATTGGAATTAATTTTAAAGCTGAAAAAATATCATACACTATATATAGGGTTGTCGAAAATTAAATTGCCACAATTCCAAAGAGCTTATTTATGCAGTTAACATAATCAATATTCTTACAAGGTTTTGATAGGTGATCAACATAGAGATCGTGTTTTTTTAATTCCTGAATGGACTCTAAAAAATCTATGTTACCGGAAATAAACAGCACTGGAACGTTTTGATTTTTTTCTCGGAGATGATGATATACATCCATGCCGTTAAATTTTCCCGGGAGAACATAATCCAAACTGATTAAATCATACTCATTCCGATTCAATAAGTCTATTGCAACTTGGCCATTATTGGCGATATCTACCTTATGATTGCAGGGTTCATGGCTCAGTATCCTATATTGGACATCTAAGATGGCCTGTTCGTCTTCAACCACCAGGATATGCTTTTCAAAAAAGATTTTTTCTTTTTTAAAATTTGCTATTTCTTCGAAGGTTAATTCTTTCTTGATTACCGGCAGTTTTATTGTAACTTTTGTACCGATTTGAACTTCGGAGTGAATTGAAATATCACCCTTATGCTGTTCAATATATCGCTTCACATTAGACATGCCGTAGCCGGTTCCCTTGATTCCGGGTTTGTACATGCCGCTTTGATCTTTGCTGCCTTTAAGAGTAAAAGAAGGTTCGAAAATTTCCCCAAGAAATTCAGGGGGGATGCCGCAACCGTTGTCTTCAATTTCCAGAAAAATAGTTTCTCCCTGATGATATGTGCGGACAAGGATTTCCGGTTGCTCAACAAGGCTTACGGCATGGATTGAATTTTGAACAAGATTTACAATGGCATGTTCCATCATCCCTGGATCAGCAAGAAGTTCAGGTGTCCCACGCTCATATTGCCGGAGCACATTGATTCCCTCCAGATCTTTTTTTAAAAGGTTTAACACAAGATCCATTTTTTCATTAATTGAAAAGAATTCCTGTTTGGGCTCCTGGTCCTTGGCAAAGGCAACCAGGTTTTTGGTTAAGTTTTTGCCTCGTATGGTTTGCTCATATATCAATTCAAGAGTTTTCTTTGTGTTTGGTTCCAGGCAATCCAATAGGGCGAGTTCGGTATTTCCCATAACAATCCCGAGGATATTATTAAAATCATGGGCCATTTTTCCTGCTATCCGACCAACCAGCGCCATTTTTTCATTATCATCTGCATTTTTCTGGGCAATAAGTTTTTCTGCTTCCGCCTGTTT
>CAZAHK010000294.1:889-1391 GCA_964484555.1 uncultured Desulfobacula sp. | reverse complement strand
CCTCAAGGATGTTGGCCAGACGTTCCCGTTCCCTGCGCAGCGTATCCTCCACACGTTTGCGATCGGTGATATCGACATCAAGACAAAAGAGTTCTTGCTCACGCCCCGGTATCTTAATAATAGCATGATGGGATATAACCGGTATTCGTGAACCATCTTTATGCATCAGCAACAATTCTCCCGAAGGAATGGGCTGACCTGACTCAGCCATTTCATGTATTGCTTTAGCAACGTCATCCTTCATTTCAGGTGGGATTATCAAATCAAGAAGATTACAACCGATAGCCTCCTGTTTTCTGTATCCATAAAGCATCTCGGATGCTGTATTCCAATACTGAGTCACTCCATCGGGTCCATAGCCTTGAACAGCTATGGCATCGACATCCTCCATCAAAGTTCGGAACCTTTCTTCGCTTTCTTTTAATGTTTGTTCGGCTTGCTTACGTTCGGTAATGTTCTCGTGCATGAAAACAAATTTTTCTGGTTTTTCACAGATGTCATA
>CAZAHK010000294.1:0-879 GCA_964484555.1 uncultured Desulfobacula sp. | reverse complement strand
AGCAATTGATCTGAGGCTGGATTCGAGCCAACAAAAACCAATTGTTTGTTATTGTTTAATGCATAGAAATGGATACCAAGAGGTGAGTTTTCAGTCATTTTTCGATAAAGAATTTCGCTTTTTTTTAAGGCATCTTCTGCCAGTATGCGGTCGGTGATGTTCTCGTGCATGAAAACAAATTTTTCTGGTTTTTCACAGATGTCATATAACGGGAAACCAATCGTCCGTATCCAAGCAGGAATATCAGGGAACTCCGAGAGTGAATCATGTGCGTTGAAATACAACTCAGGAAAGTGAACAGTATCACCATTTCGTAATTGGTCAAACAGCTTGCCCATTCCCTTTTGTATCAGTTGATGATCATTGAAAATTGAATAGTCAGGAGGTGGGACAGATCCAAAAAGTGATTTATAGGAAGGATTAACTTCCAGTGTGCATCCCTCTTTATCCAGTATTTGAATTGACATCGGATTCTTATTAATAATCTCTTTTAAAATTGCTTCAGCCTGTTTTCGTTCAGTTTCCGCTTTTTCTAGTTCCTGAATCCGCTTTTCCAATTCTTCATAGGTGGGTTTTTCAGTCATATGGAGTCTCCATTTAATGCCCGAATGAATTTGAAACTTTCACAGAACACTTGACCTTCCAGATAGTTTCGATAGGAATCAACCTACAATATATTGTGGTGCAAAACAAATAAAATTTCAGTCCCCGTTTTAAGGTATATGGGAAAATTCAAAATCAAAATGATCAAAGCTCCAGGAAATTATATTGGAGACAAAGCAAATTCTGTTCAAGCCCTGGAAATAAGTTTTTTTCAGGACCTACCGGAATGGTCTTGCTATATTATTTGCTGTAATGCGAGGGTAAGGCCAGGGATGA
>CAZAHK010000293.1:0-3666 GCA_964484555.1 uncultured Desulfobacula sp. | reverse complement strand
TAGATAAACACTGAGCAGTTGATCCGGACCATGAACATGAACCGGATCAGAAAGCCATATCCTTTTGAAGCGAGGGCTGTGTTTATGATGAAGTTTAAAATTACCGAAACCATCCAGGATGTCCATACCCATCTGGCCCTGAACCTTGAAATGGCAAAGGATGCCGGCAAAAAAGTGGTGGGTTGTCTCTGCTCCTATTCTCCCACGGAACTCATCCTGGCGGCAGGGGCCATTCCCGTAGGGCTTTGCGGGACCACCCAGATTCCCATTGCCAAGGCCGAAGAAATCCTCTCCCGGGACCAGTGCCCCAAGGTGAAATCCACCTATGGCCGGGCCATCTCCGGAACCTGCCCCCTTTTCCCCCTGGCCGACTGCATTATTGCGGAAACCACCTGTGACGGCCGTAAAAAAATGTATGAACTGCTGGAGCGGGAGGTTCCCCTGATGGTCATGGACCTTCCCCAGAAACCGGATTCACCGGCCGCCCTGGCCCACTGGACCTCGGAAGTCCGGAACACAAAAGCCTTTCTGGAAAAACAACTGGATGTCACCATTACCGATGATGATCTGTGGCAGGCCATTGAAAAAGGCAACCGCCAGCGCCGCCTCATGACGGATATCTGCGGCTGTATGCGCCATGATCCCCCTCCCGTCACGGGCCTTGATTTTGTCAATATCACCGGCAAGCTCCGCTATTATGTGGATTTTGAAGATTATATTCAAACCCTTGACGCCTTTTACAATGAATTGCAGGATTGTGTAAAAACCGGACAATCGGCTCTTCCTCCGGGGCGGCCCCGAATTCTATGGACCGGGCTCGGCAGCAGCCTGGGCTGCAGCAAGGTGTTGGAACTGGTGAAAGAATTTAACATTGACGGCGTCATTGATCTGGCCTGGCAGTTCTGCCAGCCCTTTGAAATCGAATCCTTCCGGGTGGGGGAATTGATCCGGGACCGTCTTGGACTGCCCTTTCTGCATGTGGTCACCGATTATTCAGAGTCGGACACCGAGCAGTTGCGGGTTCGCATCGAAGCTTTTATGGAACAGGTTACAGCCGGGAGGACCCTATGAATTTTATAAATGCCCGTCACATCAGCAAGACCTTTAACGGTAAAAACAATGCCGGACCCACCCTGGCCATTGCCGATATGAGCCTGGACATCCGGGAAAAAGAATTTATTGCCGTTATCGGCCCCAGCGGATGCGGCAAATCCACTTTTCTGCTCATGGTGGCAGGTTTGGAAACACCCACATCCGGAGAACTGACCATTGAGGGAAAACCGGTAAACGGCCCGGACCACCAGCGGGCCATTGTCTTCCAGGAATTTCTGCTCTTTCCCTGGAAAACCGTCAAAGGCAATATTGAATTCGGCCCCAGGCTGAACCGGGTCAAAAAAGAGACCTGTGATACCATGAGCCGGGATCTCATCCGCCTTGTGGGGCTGGAAGGATTTGAAAACTGCTTTCCCTATGAACTTTCCGGGGGAATGAAACAGCGGGTGGCCATTGCCCGGGCCCTGGCCAATAAACCCAAGGTCCTGCTCATGGATGAACCCTTCGGGGCTCTGGATGCCCTGACCCGGGAAAGCATGCAGCTTGAGCTGCAGAAAATCTGGCAGAACGCCCGGTGCACAGTCCTCTTTGTGACCCATTCCATCACGGAAGCTGTTTTCCTGGCCGACCGGGTGGTGGTCATGGGCAGCCGTCCGGGCTATGTGAAAAAAACCCTGACCATTGACCTTGAGCGGCCCAGAACAAGAAAAATGTTCACCAGCGAAGACTTTCGCCATTATGAACGGGTGCTCAAGGAAAGCATATGGGAAGAAGATGAACCGGAAGAGATGGTCCCTGTGCAGGAAAAGAGGAGCGCCTGATCCGGCATGAACCGCACCTGGCGAAAATGCCTGTCCCCCATCCTGATGCTTCTGTGCTGGGAAATCATGACCCGGGCCGGGTGGATCGAAAGCTGGTTTCTGCCGGCACCGTCCCTGGTGTTCCAGACCTTGTACGGCATGGTGATATCCGGTGAGGTGCCTTATCATACCGCCATCAGCCTGGGCAGGGCCGCCACCGGTTATATCGCCGCAGCCGTGATCGGGATCAGCCTGGGGCTTCTCATTGCCTGGTCCCTTATCATTGAAGATTTTTTTGATCCCCTCATCGAGCTGATCCGGCCCCTTTCCTCCTTTGCCCTGGTGCCCATCCTTTTTTTGTGGTTTGGTGTGGGTGATACCTCAAAGATCATCATTATTTTTAAATCCTGCCTTTTCCCCATCCTTTTAAATACCATTGCCGGAATAAAAGGGGTGGACAAAAAACTGATCATGGCGGCCCGGTCCCTGGGCGCCGGCGGGGGGCAATTGTGGATCAGGGTCCTGATCCCGTCGGCCCTGCCCGTGATCATTACGGGACTCAGAATTTCAACGGCCATGGCCATGATGTCCCTGGTGGGCGTTGAAATGCTGTCCAGCGATTCCGGCCTCGGCTTTCTGGTCATTGATGCCCAGCGGACCTTTGACACCAAACGGGTCTTTGCCGGCATCATCGTACTTTCGGTCCTTGGATTTTCCGTGGATCAGGCCGCCCGGAGGATTCAGGCCAAACTACTATCCTGGCATACGGAAACCTCTCTTGGAGGAAAATAATCAAACACAAGGAGTTGTTCATGCGTTATCTGTACCGATGTTTTATCAAAACCTACCTTTACTCTCTTCTCGTGGCGGCAATGCTGATGATCTCCCTGAATCAGGGCATCACCGAGAGCCGTGCGGAAGACCTCCCCACCGTAAAACTCGTCTATTGGCGCAGCATTGATGACCTGCCCCTCTATGTCGGGGTTGAAAAAGGCTTTTTCAAGGAAGCCGGGATCAACCTGGAACTGGAATATATCAGCGGCGAACCCAATACCCTGGCTGCGGTCATGCGGGGCGACGTCAGCGGCGGTTATATTTCCCTGTCCTCCCTGATCAAGCTGGCGGAAGAAAAGGCCCCCATAAAGGTGGTGTCCTGGATGGGACACGCCCATGAAGGAACCAAATGCGGGATCCATGTCGGCGCCCAGACCAAATACAAAACCCTGGAAGACCTGAAAGGTATCCGCATTGCCACCAGCGGCAGCGTCATGGTGAAAACCCTGCTGACACATGCCGTTCACCTGGGCGGCTATACCTTAAAAGATATCCGGCCCATGTGGGGCGGCACTCCGGAAAACCCCATGCAGCACGAGGCGGCCCTGCGGTCCGGGGGAATCGACGGCTTTATTGTCTGAGATCCCCTGGCAGCCATGCTGGAATCGCATGGAGCAAGTCGTCTTCTCGCGTCATTTCATGACATCAGCGCCCATTGGATTTTTGCCGGACTTTATTTTTCCGATAAATACCTGGCCGAACATCCGGATCATGTCCGGAAAATCATGGCTGGTCTTGTGAAATCCTTTGAATTCATCAAAACCCATGAAAAAGAATCCCGGGCCTTTCTGCCCAAATATACCAAGGTTGAAGAAAATCTGTGCATGATCTCGGCGTTAAGGGAATACCAGGCCGTTGAACCCCCGGAAAGAATCAAGGAACAAATCGATCTGATGGTCAAATACGGGTATATCAAAACCGATATTGCCATTGATACCATGATTGACTACCGGTTCCTGCCCGAAGAATTGAAAAAACA
>CAZAHK010000292.1:0-3685 GCA_964484555.1 uncultured Desulfobacula sp. | reverse complement strand
CCCGTGCATGTAAAAACCTGAAACAGGGATGGTAAAATCATGTCATACCAATACGGTAAAATAATTTTGATCCGGCTTATCGGGTTGATTGTACTCTTTTAATCATATTCTCAACATCGGCGGATGTATTAACCGTTACCAGGTGAACACCAGGATGCTTGTTTGTGAAAACCCTGAAGATTTCATCGGAAAAGGCCTGACCGATCTGGGTGACACTTTTAAAATCCAATATAACCTCGGTAAATCTGTCAAATCTTGATATCAGCCTTTTGGCCTGTGATCTTGAAAGCAAAGACTCCCCTTCGTGTTGCATAAGCTCAACAGGAATCCGGGTTTTATGGAAACTCGGATCTTTATCCGGGTCTGCATATTCGTCAAAGATTTCTTTGAGTGACGTAGCTGAATCCTTTTTGATTTCCATATGGACGGTTGTTCCCGGAAGATCGCTTCTTTCATCAAATAAGAACCCGTTGTCATTTCCAAACCCGATGAAACGTAACTGGTGTGAAAAAATCATGAAAGAGTCAAATACTCTGGAGGTAAAAAAGATACCTTCTCCGGAGTGGTTTTCAGGGTCGGATGTGAATTTGCCCTTTGCCAGTTCTAAAATTGCCTGCTTTGGATGTTCCAGGCCCAGCGCGGTTTTTATTTTTTCAAAAATACCGATTCCGCTGTCAAACACTTGTATTTTAAGATTCAAATAATCGACAGATAACTGAACCGTTAAGATATCAGATTTTGAATGATCAATCACATTGTTGACCATTTCCGTGTAACCATATTGGCAGATTTCTTTTACATTGCTTTTAATATCTTTCAACAGGGGCGCCATGTCCCTTGACCACAGGATGTCTTCCTCTAAATGGGCATTCTCATACGACCAATTGTAAACGGTTTCAACCAACCGGTAATGGGGCGTTCGATTTGATCCAAGTTTTTCAATAATTTTATCTTCAACCAGTTCATTGATATATTTATAGACCGTGGGCTTTGTAATTTGGAAATGCTTGCAAGTCATTGATGTCAAAGTGTTTGGGTTGTTAGAGACATTATGAATTATAAAAATTTTGATCATATCAACAACTTCTTTTGTAAACTTCATTTTGATTTCCTGCTATTTATTATAAGAATAAAAATTTAAATTTATATTTAATAATAAATATTAAACCACAATTTACAAAATGTAAAGTAAAAATAAACAGCGTATAGCAGTTGCTCCGCAGGCCGGGTAGCGGTAACGGGGGCGGCAAAAAATAAATTCAGGACTGGATAATCCTCCCTGTTTTTGGCATAATGCCCCGTGCATGTAAAAACCTGAAACAGGGATGGATTCCATGGAACTCAGCAGCGCCGGTCTGATGGTGCCGGTCATATACGGCCTGGCCGGGATTGTTCCGGCCTATCTGGCACTCACGCTTTTTTTGACCTATCTGGTCCAGGAGATTCCCAGGAATCCGGTCAAGGACCCGCCGGACTGGGGCAGGGTGACCGACACCCGCATTTCGGCCGTTGACGGTGGGTCCCTGGAAGTCTGGCGCATTGATCCCGAAGGCCCGTCCCGGGGCATCGTAGTCTTTGCCCACGGCTGGGGCCGGAACCGCGACCGGATGGTGAATCGGGCCCGGCAATTTGCCGCATGGGGATTTACCGCAGTGATTCACAGCGCCAGGGACCATGGCAATTCCAGCCCCAAAAAATTCATGAATGCCGTCAAATTTGCCGAAGATATCGAGGCGGTCCTGGACTGGGTCCGGGCCCCGGTCCTTTTATACGGCCATTCGGCCGGGTCTGCCGGGGCCATCATTGCCGCCTCCAGGAATCCTGAGAAGGTCCGTCTGCTCTTTCTGGAAGCCTCCTATGCCCACACCCAAGAAGCCCTCCTGAGCCTGTACTGCTGGGTCAATCCCTTTTTCGGAAAACTCTTCGGCCCCATGATCATCTTCTGGATGGGCCTTTTCTACCGGGGAGCCCTTGAAACCTACAGCCCGGCCCGGCTGGCTCAAAGCATTCACATCCCTGTCATGATGATCCACGGCGAAAAGGACCGGCGTTTCCCCCTTTCCTTTGCCTTGAAGCTCAAACAGAGCTTTCCTCACGACAGGGTGGCCTGTTATTTTGCCAAAGAGGCCGGCCACAGCGACTCCAGCCGGACAGAGGGATATCAACCAGCCGTGAAAGCTTTTATTGATCAATACCTGGACGGACCGGCAGGTTCGCCTGAAAAGGGGTGGTTATGAAAAGTATCTGTGAGGGCCGCACATGACAAAATCCACCTACCATCCCCCCTACACCATCACCCCGGAAATCCTGAACCGGGTTGTCGCCATCGGTGAAGCCGTCGGGAGGCTGACCGTTCTTTCCGGCCAGGCCATGACGCTGCGGCTGCGCCGCATCAACCGCATCCGCACCATTCACGGGTCCCTGGCCATTGAGGGCAACACCCTGAGCCAAGAACAGATCACCGCCATTCTGGAAGGCAGGCGGGTCATGGCTCCTCCCCGTGAGGTGCAGGAGGTGAAGAACGCCCTGGCCGCCTATGAGCATTTCGATACATGGAAACCGGAAAGGGAAAAGGATCTTCTTTCGGCGCATCGCATCCTGATGTCCGGCCTGATCGATGAGGCGGGCATTTACCGGAGCGGCGGCGTGGGCGTGATGGAGGGCAAACAGGTGATCCATATGGCTCCTCAGGCGGGCCGGGTGCTGAAATTGATGGGCGGTCTTTTCGAATGGCTGGCCTTAACCGAAGCTCATCCGCTGGTTACCGGCTCGGTTTTTCATTACGAGTTTGAATTCATCCACCCCTTTGCCGACGGTAACGGACGCATGGGGCGATTGTGGCAGAGCCTGATTCTGGCCCGATGGAACCCCCTGTTCGCCGATATTCCGGTGGAAAGCCTGGTCTTTGAACACCAGGCCGAGTATTATCAAGCTTTGCAGGAAAGTACCCGAAAAACTGACTCCGCGCCCTTTATCACCTTCATGCTGTGGATGATCCTGGATGCCGTGACCGCTTCCGCCCCCCCAGTCGCCCCCCAAGTCACCCCCCAAGTCAGGGATCTGCTGGCGGCCACCCGCGGGGAGATGAGCCGCGAGGCCCTGCAATCCGCCCTTGGCCTGACGGATCGAAAGTCCTTCCGGGAGCGTTACCTCAAACCGGCCCTGGCCGACGGCCTGATTGAAATGACCATCCCTGAAAAACCCAACAGTCGCCTGCAGAAATACCGCCTCACTGGCAAGGGACGCCGGTTGCCGGTCGATTGAAGCTCCTGATTCGGAAAAACCAAATCATTGCTTGACAGTTTCCGGGAAAAATTTTATTGCCGTAAAGGAAAAAGATTTGTGCGGGAGCATGGGAGCATGCTGAGAGGGGCCTGACCCGACCGTTCATCACCTGATCCGGATCATACCGGCGGAGGGAACGAATTTACCTTTGACCATCCTCTGATCTTCAGGCGTTTTATCAGGGAATGGTTTTTTTATTGGGAGAGCGAATGAAAATGAAACATTATTGCTGTTTAATCGGGTTTTGCATCATTGTTTTCGGGCTTTTGGCCTGTTCCGGGGAAAAGGAGAATCAGGGCATGCCGTCCGTCACCCTCATGACCCATGACAGTTTCAGCATCAGCAATGAGGTGGCCCGGAAATTTGAGGCGGTTGTGGGGGCAAAGCTGGTGGTCCTGAA
>CAZAHK010000291.1:1264-3691 GCA_964484555.1 uncultured Desulfobacula sp. | reverse complement strand
GTATGCGGAAGAATGCCTTTCGATGATGTTGTGATCATCGATTATAATCTGAAATAAGAGCAACGGGAAAGGCAAGATCAAAAAGGCAGGAACTAATGAAATAATTCAGCCTTTCAAGTTCATTCAATTTTTTGTGCTATTTTTTTCTTCTGCCAAACCCTGCCAGCCCTATCAGACCAGAGCCCAAGAGAAATATGGCAGATGGGATAGGGACAGGAGCATTTGTAATATCAGTTGATTGCATTATTTTGGGTGCGTTGATAGTCCACCAATCAACTTCTTGAACGAGACCAAGGCCAGGAATTACGCACTCATACCGCCGCCCGACAATATTATTTTTTTGACCCTTTTCCAATAAAAATATTTTGCGGCTGATGGTAATCCTGAGAAGTTTTTTTGATTGGTTCCCTTTCACCGGGAATTGCTGGGCTATCTCTAAAAAACTTGACAACCAAAACGGAAGAGGCTATTTTTACAGGCAATAAAGGGGAGTAGTTATCGGCTGAAGAAAGTCGACCCGGGTTTCGTCAATACGGTCGAAAGACCCGGAACCGGGACAGATATCCTGGAAACAAGACCTTTATCCCGGCAACCATACTGAGGGTAAAGGTTTTTTTATTTTCATCATGGCGTAATATGAACGCTTGTTTTTAAGGAGATTGTATCTATGATTGCTGAAATTACCTGGATTCAATGGGCCTGTGCCATAGAGTATTTCCGTTTCCCGAAATTCAGGCTGTCCCTGGTGCTGGTGTTTATCAGTGCCGAAATGCTATTTTTAAAATATATTCACATATCCACACCTTTATCTTTAGGGGTCATCGGGACAATTATCCTGACCTCTATCGGGGTTTCTCTTGTCAGCCGCAGGATGCAGGTGAACAGGCAATTGAAAAGAAATATCGGGCACGGGGGTTGATTGATGATTGATCTTTATCAGTTTGTGCGAATCAATAAAAAGGTGGTCATCTGGTTTTGCTTCTTCGGAATGCTGTTTCTGGTGCGCAAGGTTTTTGTGCTTGTGTTCCTGACATTTATTCTGTGCTATATATTCAACAATATCATTATCGCACTTGAACGACGGACCCAGGTGAAAAGATATTTGTGGACCATAACGATATACCTGCTTTTTATATCGATTGTAACGGGTCTGTTTCTTCTTGTATTGCCGCACATCATAGGAGAGACAAAGCTGTTCTTCACCCAATTGCCTCAATCCGTGGATTCAGTTCACCTGTATCTGGATGGTCTGGCACAACGGCAACCTCAAATGGCCCCCATTATCCAACATATCAAAGAAGCTGCAACCATTAATAATTTATTGGGAATCAATCGTGACGCACTCGTTGATTTTGTGGTCGGATTTTTCAATCATACCATTCATTTTACAACTTATTTTCTTTTAAGCACGCTGTTTAGTTTTTTAATCCTGTTGGATTTCCCTAGGCTGAAACGAGGCATATCTGCATTGCAAAATACACGGTTTAAAGCTGCCTATGATGAAACCGCTAATAGCGTCGCCCAATTTGCTTTGGTAGTAGGGTATAATTTCCAGGCACAAATTTTGATTGCTATGCTTAACACGGTGCTGACCTCTTTAGGGCTTTGGTTTTTAAAACTGGAAACTGTAGCCTTGCTTGCAAGCATCGTTTTTTTTGCCGGTTTGATTCCTATATGGGGGACATTTATTTCTTCAATTCCTATTTTACTGCTTGCTTTTAACGAGGGGGGCATGGGATTGGCAGGTAAGGCACTCTTAATGATTTCCTTTGTGCATATGGTGGAGGCGTATATTCTAAACCCTCGAATAGTTTCCGCTGTTTTTAAAATCAATCCTTTATTGACCTTGATCATCCTTTATGTCGGGCACTCATTATTCGGATTATGGGGTGTCCTTCTGGGTGTTCCGGTCTCCGTATATGTCTATCGCTATATTCTAATGGTCCCGGATAGCATGAATACAAATGGACGAGTTGGAAACCATGGCGTTACTGATGGATCTCAAAAAGAAGATCATCCGGAACATGATATCCGGTGAAAATATATGAATCAGAGCTGTCCGGAGGAGTTCAGGCCGGCTGAAAATATAACAATGGAGGAAATAAAAATGCTGAACAGTTCAAAACAAAAAATGATTCTGACGGCTTTAACAATGATGATATTTTTTCTGATAACCGGGTTTATGGAAGCCGCAGATGCCCGGACAAAAGGCGGCGGACGGTCGTTTAAAAAAGCACCAGCCGCATCAAAACCGGCACCGCAGGCCCAGGCCCCCCAGGCTGTGGGAAGCCCCATGGGAGGATCTTTTACCCGGGGTCTGGCCGGTGGTATCATGGGAGGGGTCCTTGGCGGTATGCTTTTTGGCGGAATGGCCCATGGCATGGGCGCAGGCGGTATTGGCGGCAGTGGGATCGGATTGTTTGAGAT
>CAZAHK010000291.1:0-1164 GCA_964484555.1 uncultured Desulfobacula sp. | reverse complement strand
TGCGCAATGTAGAGCTCATGGCCGCCGGTGTTCAGGACCATAAAACTTTTGTCACGGTCCGGTTTACGGCAAACCTCCTGGATTATACAGTGGATGAACGATCCGGTGCGGTTATCAAAGGAGATGCTGAAAATTCAGTAAAATTTGAAGAATCATGGACCTTTGCCACCCCAGTGGGCCGCCGGGCATGGAAACTCGAAGGAATAGAGTCTTAGGAATTTAAGCATGATACAAGGAGGATGAAGATGAAGCGGGTTGTTTTATTCTTGCTGACCAATATTGCCGTAATGGTGGTTTTGTCCATCAGTGCGCGTATTCTTGGTGTTGATCGATACCTGACCGCCAATGGGCTCAATATGGGGATGCTTCTTGCGTTTTCTGCCCTGATTGGTTTTGGCGGTTCTTTTATTTCACTTTTAATGTCGAAAACCATTGCAAAATGGAGTACCGGTGCCGTGGTGATTGAACGCCCGGCCAATCTGGATGAAGCCTGGCTTGTGGACACCGTAGGTCGCCTCGCCGGTAAGGCTGGATTACCCAAACCGGAAGTTGCCATTTATGAAGGTGCACCCAATGCTTTTGCCACCGGCCCCAGCAAGTCCAATTCATTGGTGGCTGTATCAACCGGACTGATGCAAAGCATGAATCGGCGGCAAGTAGAAGCTGTCCTGGCCCACGAAGTTGCTCATATTGCCAATGGCGACATGGTGACCCTGACCCTAATTCAAGGCGTGGTCAACACCTTTGTGATATTTTTGTCCAGAGTTGCAGCTTATGCAGTAGACAGTTTCCTGCGCAAAGATGCTGAAGAATCGAGTGGTCCGGGTATCGGTTATTATATCACCAGCATTGTCTTTGAGCTTTTGTTCGGTATCCTGGCGAGCGTCATCGTCATGTATTTTTCCCGTCAGCGGGAATACCGTGCGGACAGGGGAGCAGCCGAGCTGATGGGCGACCGGCAGCCCATGGTCGATGCCTTGCGTGTCCTTGGCAGCATATCTTCCGGTGAGCTGCCCAAAGAGATGGCTGCCTCTGGGATTTCAGGCCATGGGATGATCGCATTGCTCAGCAGCCATCCGCCGATTGAATCGCGGATTGCCGCTTTACAATCGGTAAATTGAGTATCTGCAACATTCTATAATAAGGGCATGCAGATATAAGGCA
>CAZAHK010000290.1:0-3694 GCA_964484555.1 uncultured Desulfobacula sp. | reverse complement strand
TTTTCCGCCGGGATTGAAACCCACGGGCTGAATCCCCATGCCGTCGCCGTCATGGCCGAAGCCGGAGTGGATATTTCCGGGCAGAGGTCAAAGCATGTCAACGAATTTACGGGCCAAAATTTTGATGCGGTGGTAACGGTCTGTGACCATGCCCGGGAGTCCTGCCCCTATTTCCCGGCATCCTGCAAACGTGTCCATGCAGGGTTTGCCGATCCGCCGGCCCTGGCCCGGGAGATAGCAGAACAAGGAGGGGACGAGGCAGCCCAACTGGATGGCTACCGGAAGGTGAGAGATGACATCAGGGCTTTTGTGGAAGCCCTGCCGGACAATATTTTAAAAGGAGACCCAGGTGAATAACAAGAGAATAAACCCCGATAAAACAAATCCAAACTTCTGCCCCACGGCCCAGCCCAGGAAAGGGCTTTCTTTTCTGGACCGGTATCTGACTCTGTGGATATTTGCCGCCATGGCCGTTGGGGTTCTTTCCGGCTGGCTGGTGCCCGGCGCCAAGAATTTTGTCAACCTGTTTACGGTGGGAACCACCAATATCCCCATTGCCGTCGGCCTCATCCTCATGATGTATCCGCCCTTTGCCAAGGTGCGGTATGAAGACATGCCGGATGTGTTCCGAAATATTCGCGTTCTCGGTCTTTCCCTGATCCAGAACTGGATTATCGGCCCTTTTTTGATGTTCTTTATCGCTATTATTTTTCTCCGAGGGTATCCGGAATACATGGTGGGCCTGATCATGATCGGACTGGCCCGCTGTATTGCCATGGTCATTGTCTGGAACGAGCTGGCCAAGGGAGATACCGAATATGCCGCCGGTCTGGTGGCCTTTAACTCCGTTTTTCAGGTGCTTTTTTTCAGTGTCTATGCCTGGTTTTTTCTTACGGTGCTGCCGCCCCTCTTTGGTATCCAGGCCACGGCTGTGGCCGTTACCATCGGCCAGATCGCCGAGAGCGTGTTCATCTATCTGGGTATCCCCTTCATTGCCGGGGCTCTGACCCGGTTTATAGGTGTCAAGGCCATGGGCCGGGAAAGGTATCATGCGGTGGTGGTCCCCAAAATCAGCCCCTTGACCCTGATCGCCCTGCTCTTTACCATTGTGGTCATGTTCAGCCTTAAAGGAGATCTCATCGTCCAGATCCCCATGGATGTGGTGAGGATTGCCATCCCGCTGCTGGTCTATTTTGTGATCATGTTCCTGGTGTCTTTTTATATGGGGAAAAAAGTCGGGGCCGACTACAGCAAGACGACGACACTGGCATTTACTGCGGCCAGCAATAATTTTGAGCTGGCCATTGCCGTGTCCATAGCCGTCTTCGGTCTCAATTCCGGCGCCGCCTTTGCTGCCGTTATAGGGCCTTTGGTGGAAGTGCCAGTCATGATTGGCCTTGTCAATGTGGCCTTTTTTTTCCAGCGCCGGTATTTCCGGGAAAAGCCTTCATAAAAAAGACCTGTAGCCCCCATGCCATCATTTGGATTGACATCCTTGATATTTTTAGTCAAATAATTAACCAAAGTTAATACCTCACCCGGATTTCGGGCTGGAGGGCATCGGAAATACCTGATTTGCCGTGCATGAGAGAGACTTGCATCTCGCTTATCCGATCTCAAAAGAGGTCACACCAAAAATGCGATTTAACGGCATATTGGGCACTACCCCGGTATACATTCTAACCGTTTCAAATGAAACTTTCATATTATGACGATCTGCCAATATTAAAGCAGCTTGATTTGTCTCTGGTATATCAAGAAACACGGGTTCTGACTGTTTAACCCTGGTTGTAAATGCCAAAAAAAGAGAGTCAGCCAATTGAGAATTTTCCGCAAAAAGAGGGGCTATCTTATAGCCAGACCTGCAAGGACGAATGACACCATAACCGGCAAGTTTTCCGTTTTGCATGATCCCTAAGGCGTGACTGTCAGGTTGATTGATCCAGGATCTGATAAATTGAGATCGTTTTGAAGGGAAAAATGGTCGATCATATGAATCAATAATATCAAAAGGCAGTTTGGAGAGCTGCACAATCTCTGCGCTCTGATGTAGATTGCCGCCGGTGACCCCTTCATATCTGATATTGCGATAAGCCGGTTTAAAACCGGATTTTTTGTAGTTCTCCTGCTGTGAGACGACACCATCAAGACCTATATTCAGCCCCTCAAGATATTCAAGGGCAGCTCTCCAGATTCGAATACCGTACCCTTGCCCACGATATTCCGGTTTGACAATGTAGAACCCCAGAAAACCAAAAGAGTCAGAGTATTTAACCACAGAGATCGTGGCAATCGGTTCATCATCAAGCAGCCCGATGAGAAAGCCGTTTGGATCAGCAGAGTAGTAGCAGTCAGCATCATACAGCCCGGGATTCCAACCTTCCTTTGCCGCCCAGTCAACTGCAATGTCGATTTCCTTTCTGCTCATTGTTTTGATGGTGTAGTTTTTATTTTGCATATGCTCTTCCCAATTTGTCCGCTGTCAGAATTGCATCCACAACATGTGTGCGGTGTATCTCAAAAGGCTCGTTGTGAATTGACTCACCCGCCTGGGTTGCACGCAGAGCAATTTGCTCCAACACCTCACGAGGTGGGTCCTTCAGGCCGATTTGCTCCAGGGTGACGGGAAGTCCGACCTGTGTACAAAAGCGGATCACCTCTTCAATTTCAGAGCTCTTGCTGTTTTCAAGCACTAATTGCACCAGGGTCCCGAAAGCCACCTTCTCCCCATGGTAAAAAGAGCGCGTCTGGGGGGCAACCGTAAGCCCATTATGTATGGAGTGGGCCGCAGCAAGACCGGAAGACTCAAATCCCAATCCTGAAAGCAGTGTATTCGCTTCCACGATGTGCTCAAAGGCAGGCGTGACTTCCTGTGTCTGCACAGCCCTGACGGCATCCACTCCATTTTCAAGAAGGGTTTGGTAACAGAGCTCTGCAAGGGCCAAAGCACTGCGCGTAGAGCTGCCTCCTCGAATATTGCCGGCATTGGAGGCCGCACAAGCCCGAGCTTCAAACCAAGTTGCAAGCGCATCTCCCATGCCTGATACTAAGAGCCTTGGAGGTGCCTGCACAATCACCTGAGTATCTACCAGCACCAGTACCGGGTTGCATGGCAGAATACGGATTTCCTCTACTTGTCCCGATTCTTTGTATATAATGGAGAGCGCGCTGCAGGGGGCGTCTGTTGATGCAAGGCTTGGGCAGCTTACAAAAGGTAGCTTCAGTTCAGCAGCGGTTGCACGTGCCGCATCCAGGGCCTTCCCTCCACCTGCTCCGATTATCACCCTTGCACCGAAGTCTTCAGCCGCCTGCCTGATAAGTGAGATTTCCGCTAAAGTGCACTCAACTCCAAAGCTGTGAATGGTATAGCGGCAGCTCACCTCTTCCAATGTCTGTTGCCATGTATCAGAGAGCTGTGCGATTGCCGATCTGCCGGCAACTATCAGAGCCGGTCCATGGATGCCCATACCATCCATCTCTCTTCCAAGTATCTGTGTGGCATTTACCCCCTGCGTGTAGCGTGCGGGAGAAGAAAAGATGCTGAACATGTAATTATATCCTCCATTAAAATAAACAGACCACCACCGTTTGCACTGCCTTGAAATAACATGAAAAACTGTTTTAATCCAACACAGAGAAACCATTTTCACTTACAATATAACGATTTCGTGAAAAAAAACCAGTATTCAAACTA
>CAZAHK010000289.1:0-3751 GCA_964484555.1 uncultured Desulfobacula sp. | reverse complement strand
ATCTGATTGTCAAAAGAAAATTCGAGGGGACGTTTCAAGCAAAAGACTATTCTGAGTCAGATCAGCGGAACCTATACGCCAAACCGGATCATAGAAAGATTGAGTATACTTTCTCAAAAGACACCAGTGACACCCTAGTGAGTTCAGTCCTGCATGTAGCTACGAATTCCGAAACAAAGGAAAACGAAGCCTGGATCTTCGTTCATTCTTTGACCGGACACGCCGGTTGGCTGTATGTTGGAAACAGTGACCCATTTGAAGATGACAACTGGAAAATTGTCGGAACTGTCAGTTTTGACGGTAAACGATTCCGTCTACGAAAGTATTCAGATTGGTTTTCCACGGTCAGCGGTGAACCCGCTTACGATAGACCAAGTATAGAAAACTCAAGGATTATATGGAATGCCCAGGGGACACCGCACAACTCACAGATTAATCTTGAAGCAATGGCAATAACTGACGAAATCCTCGAGACAGCGTATTGGGTAAAAGTCAAAGACGCTTATGGTAGAATTGGCTGGTTCCCAGGTAACCGGCTCGGGGTTGAGCGAGGCGGCTTCAATTATCTTAGCCCGGAAAACATAGTCAGAGGCGCTTTTGGCGAGGAATAGCCGATTTAAAGTCGCTGAAAACGCTACGATCCAAGCAAAACAGCCCTCACCGGTGAGGCTTCGCTTTGTCTGATTTTCAGCGGCAGGCAGATTAATGTATATTCCCCCGGAGGAACATGGGAAAGCGTCAGGCCTTCCAGGATAAGCACATTATTTTGAAGGAGGGTTTGATGGACTGAAAAATCCCGGGAATCGGATGGTTCGACAGTGATATAATCAAACCCGACAAGGGGAATTTTTTTGTCAACGCAAAGAACCGCTGTTTCCAAGGCCAGGGAGACAAACTCGTCTGTAAATGCCCTGCTTTCGTATATATTGTTTTTTGAGTTGTCTGTCTTAAAAATCAGGGCTTGGCCGGGTTCGAATACCATCCCTTCAAGAGCTTCGGGCATTATGGTTTTCACACCGGGGATGTCCATGACCCGGGCCGGGAGAATAAAAGATTCCGGTGAAAAAAAGTCAATGGGCCGGCCCTGTCTGATGAAATGAAGCGGTGCATCCAGATGGGTGCCGGAATGTGCGCTCATGGTGATTTTTGAAAGATTGTAATTTTCATCCTCTATCGATGCCGTCTGTTCACACGAAAAAGGGGTGTCCCCGGGGTAATCGACGGAATCCTTTCCCAGGGTCAGGCTGATATCATAAATCCTGCGGTATTCTATCTTCATGGCCGATCTCAAGAATATTTTTATTCATATTTTCTTTTATCTTAATTCCCCTTAAAATAGCAGCAACAATCGGTTTTTGTAAAGGGAGGAATATGGATTGAAATATTCGGGAGAACACCAGGTGAGGAAATATAAAGGAACTCAGCTCTATGGGATTAAAAGACTTGCAACAGATCAAAACGGCTGCCTGACTTTTTACATGACCATCAAGCTTGGGGGAGTGAATTTTGGAAAAATATCAAGATAGTATAGTTTTAAAGATTCCCAATAAACTTTGCTATCTTCCGCTGGTTTTAGATAATACCGCAGCTTTTGCACGGATTTTAGGGTTGAATGATAAGAAAACGAATGAAGTTATTTTGGCGGTCAAGGAAGCAGTGGTCAATGTGATTGATCACGCCTTTATGGACGGAGAACAAGCCTTTTTCGAGCTTATTTTTCAAAAGATAGACATGGGGATGCAAATACTGATAAGAGAGCAAGGCATGCCGTTTGATCCCATTGCCATGGCTGAGATGGCTCAAAAAGAAACTTTTGGGGTAGATGACACCCGGGGGGGCCTACACCTTATGTCCAAATTCATGGATGAGGTATCCTTTGTAAACATGGGCAAGGCTGGCAAAGAAATTCGTCTGGTAAAATACTGGGGGACAATTCCGGAAATAATGGCCTCTCCAGAGGATGATGTCCCCAGACAAGCTGCCGATATACCCGCGTATGAGATTCGGGAAATGCTCCCCCATGAAGCAATAGAGGTTTCTAAATGTGCTTATATGACCTTTGGATATTCCTATCCCAATGAGCAGGTATATTATCCTGAACGTTTAAGGCAGTTAAATGAAGAAGGCCAAATGCTTTCGCTGGTAGCAGCAAGTGAAGATAATGAGATTATGGGGCATATATGCTTGTTTTTTAAAAACGATTATCCATTGATCGGGTTTGTTGATAACACCTTTGTAAAGCCTCAGTATCGAGAATCCGGGTGTCAAAACAGGCTGGGTCAGGCTTTAGTGGTTTGGGCTAAGGCCCATGGGCTTAAAGGTTTATACGGGTGGGTAGTCACAAACCATACCTATACACAGAAATTGGGATTGAAATTGGGTTTCAGTGATACGGCCATTCTCATTTCGGATGACATGCCCTATGAATTTAAAAATAATAAAGCCGAAGTGGGGCAACGTGAAAGCGAAACCGTAATGTTTATCTATTTGAGTCCCATGAATAAGGCAAAGATATATGCCCCGTTGCATCACGCTGATATGATCAGTCAAATATACGAGCATCTGGGCGTATCGACAGAAGTCTTCCAGCCTGATTCCAGGGTGGAGAAGCTTAATGGGAAAACTGTTTTAGAACTCGAATATGACCCGAGTTTGATTGCTTTCCTTACCATAAAGGAGTACGGCTTGAATGTAACAGGCGAGGTAGGCCGTATGTTAAAAAAATTATGCTTGGAAAGGATTGAAACCATTTACCTGGCTCTGCCCCTGAATTGCTCCCATACTGCTGTGCTGACGTCTGAATTTGAAAAATTGGGGTTTTTCTTTTGTGGGATTATGCCCAGGTTGGAAGGAAAGGATCAGCTCATCCTCCAATACCTGAACAATCAAATTATTAATTATAACCAGATTAGAATATACACAGAAATAGGGCAAATACTTCTGGATTATATTAAAAGGCTTGATCCAAATCAAATGGAGTAAGCAGAGATCAATATGTTAAGGGCTATGAACAAGAGAATGCAGGTGATCACTTATTGTCCATACTAAGCAAGTACTTATCCATTCAGTCGTCTGATAAACACCGACTATGTTTAATGGTGCCTGTATTTTTCTCTTTGGGAATGGGAGAAGTGCTGGGGATCAGCTCGGCTACATCCATTTTTAATGTCCGTTATGGCGTAGAATATCTCCCCTTCATGTATGTGTTGGAGGGAATCGGCCTTTTGCTGGTCTCTGCAGTTATTGCTGAATTGTCCGGCAGATTGGAACGTCCCCGGTTTCTCTGCGTAATTTATGGAAGTATGGCTGGTTTGGTTCTGGTGAATGGATTAATCTTATTGTTCTCTAAATTCACTTCTTTTGCGCTCTGGCCAATCTGTTATCCCATCCTGCTGGTAAGCTCAATGGTTGTTTTTTTTCAGATTACGCCGCTTATCTGGCTGATTGCAGTGGATATTTGTCCTACCCAGCAAGCCAAGCGTTTGTTTCCTATTCTGGCCGGTGCAAGCACCATAGGTTGTATTGTGGCAGGGGGTGTTGCGACACTACTGGCTCCTGCAGGTGTGGAAATCATATATTTTTTATGGGCGGTTTTTTTGTTGGGAGGAGGGTACTTCCTATTTAAAACCATTCAATATTATATTGCGCCTCTAAAAGTTCATAGTAGAGAAGAAGCAACTGATTTAAAGGAGAGCATAAGTGTTCGTGATAGTAAGAAATCAAACAAAATCATTTGAAAAGAGGTAACACT
>CAZAHK010000288.1:0-3792 GCA_964484555.1 uncultured Desulfobacula sp. | reverse complement strand
TGGAGAGAAATAAGAGGATGTTGACCCCAAAACCAAGTTATGAAGCCCTTGAAAATCAGAAGGAGCCATCATGTCGAACGAATCCGAAGATGAGTTCAGAAAAATAGATTTTAATTCGGCAGAACTCTCACCGAAGCCGGTCCTCCTGCGACTGATGCTCCCGCTGACCATCGTTCCGGCCCTGCTGCTCGTTGGTTTTATCGCCCTGACAGCCATTCCGTATGCCAGCCGGTTGAATGGGTCCAGTCCATGGATATTAAAGGGTGCTACCGGTGAATTGGTGCGGGGTCTGGCTGAACAATCCCGTTCTCCGGCTGCGGTTATAATAATCTTAGGGCTTTTTTCTGTTCTCTTCCTTTTTTTCTTTGTTTTGCTGCGCCGTACCGATGCAGCCATACTGGCCCAGCAGAATGAATTAAAGACTTCCCTTTCCCTGCTGAATGCTTCTTTGGACGCTACTGCCGACGGCATTCTCATCGCAGACAGGGAAGGCAACCCCGTAAAATGGAACCGGAAGTTTATGGATCTCTGGAATATCCCGGAAGACCTGGTGAATATAAAAAAAGGCCGTAAGATACTTTCTTATGCCACCCGGCAGATGCGCCATCCGGAGTTATTTCAGGCCGGGGTCATGGACATATGGCATCATCCTGAAAAAACAAGTTTTGATGAGCTTGCGCTTTTGGATGGACGTATTCTTGAACGCTATTCCCAGCCCCAGACATCCGGCGATGAAATTGTCGGCCGGGTATGGTCCTTTCGTGATGTGACCGAGCGAAAACAGGCTGAAACCACCTTGAAGCTCGTCCATGAACGGACCCGATCCATTATGGAATCGGTCCAGTCCGGCATCATCATGGTCCGCGGGTCTGACCGGGTCATTGTTGACGCCAACCCGGCGGCAGCCCGGATGATAGGTGTTGAAATTCATGAAGTGATCGGGAAAGTCTGCAATCGATACATCTGCCCTGCCGAGTCGGGCCGGTGCCCTGTTTTTGATCTGGGCCGGGATGTGGATAATTCTGAACGAATCCTTCTCTGTGCGGACGGAACAAGTCTTCCTGTCTTAAAAACGGTTGCCCGGCTGCATTTTGATGACCAGGAATATCTTCTTGAAAGTTTTGTGGATATTTCAGAATTGAAATCCGTTCAGCAAGCCCTTGAAGAGCAGACTTCAAGAGCCAATCAAATGGTGCTTGAAGCCGAGATGGCCAATATTGCCAAAAGTGAATTTCTCGCCAATATGAGCCATGAAATCCGAACCCCCATGAACGGGGTCATCGGCATGACCGGACTGTTGATGGACACCGACCTTGATGAGGAGCAGCGACATTATGCCGAGATTGTTCGCAGCAGTGGAGAGTCGCTCCTGGGACTAATCAGCGATATTCTGGATTTTTCAAAGATAGAAGCAGGCAAACTGGAGTTGGAAGTCCTGGATTTTGATCTCCAGACCCTGCTGGATGATTTTGCCGTCACCCTGGCATTGAAAGCCCATGAAAAAGGCCTGGAACTGGTTTGCGGCGCTGATCCTGAAGTGCCGGTATTTTTACGGGGTGATCCCGGGCGGCTGCGGCAGATTCTGACCAATCTGACAGGCAATGCCGTCAAATTCACGTCTTCAGGTGAAGTGGTGATCCGGGTCTCCGTGGTTTCAAAAACCGATGAAAGGGTGATGCTTCGTTTCTCTGTCCGGGATACCGGCATGGGTATTCCTGAGGATAAAATGGGGATGCTGTTTGAAAAATTCACCCAGGTGGATGCTTCAACAACGCGGCAGTTCGGCGGGACAGGCCTTGGGCTGGCTATTTCCAGGCAATTGGCCGAAATGATGGGTGGGGAAATCGGTGTCGAAAGCCTCTTGGGAAAGGGGTCGGAATTCTGGTTCACCGCTGTTCTGGATCAACAGGATAAATGTATAAAAAACAATACAGCTCCCCTTGCAGAGCTTATGGGCGTGAAAGCATTGATCGTGGATGACAATGCCACCAACCGGGAAATTCTGTCCAGACGACTGCATTCCTGGGGGATGCGGGCCGCCGAAGCAGAAGCCGGCCCCCGGGCCATCCAACTCCTGTCCAAGGCCCTGGATGAAGGTGATCCCTTCCGGATTGCCGTAATTGATATGCAGATGCCGGACATGGACGGCGAAGCCCTCGGACGCGCCATCCAGGCAGACCCCCGCCTGTCGGGAACCCGCATGGTGATGCTGACTTCCCTGGGCGTCCGGGGTGATGTCAAACGCTTTGCCGAGCTGGGCTTTTCCGGTTATCTGACCAAACCGGCGCGGCATCAGGAACTCCGGGGGGTCTTGTCTCTCTCACTGGCGGCAAAGAGAAAAGAAAGGCCCCAGCCCATTACCACGCGCCATACCGTCCTTGAATCGCTGAATCGGTTCGCCGGCATCAAAGCGCGTATCCTGTTGGCCGAGGACAACAGGATCAATCAGCAGGTGGCCCTGGGGATCCTTAAAAAACTGGGGCTGGCCGCAGATGCCGTGGCTGACGGACAGGAAGTCCTCCATGCCCTGGAAATGCTCCCCTATGATCTGGTGCTGATGGATGTGCAGATGCCGGTGATGGGCGGTTACGAGACCACCCTTAACATCCGGGACCCTGGGTCCCCGGTCCTGGATCATCACATTCCTGTCATTGCCATGACCGCCAATACCATGGCCGGAGACCGGGAAAAATGTCTGGAAGCCGGAATGAACGGCTATGTGCCCAAGCCGGTGGACCCGCTGACACTGGCGGCGGAACTTGAAAAATGGCTGATCAAAGGCTCTGGATCGCAAACCGTCACCGGAGGCCGGGGCGACCCCCCTTCCGGGAATTTTTCCGGTATTTTTAACCGTGAAGAATTCCTCGAACGGGTGATGGGCGACGAAGACCTGGCCGAAACCATTATCGCCGAGTTCCTGGCCGATATGCCGGCCCAGATAAGAACCATGAGGTCTTATATCCAACAGGATCAATCAGAACAAGCTGGCGCCCAGGCCCATAAAATCAAGGGCGCAGCGGGAAATATTTCTGCAAAGGCCCTGCAGGACATTTCCCGCCTTATGGAAGAGGCGGCCAAGGTAACTGATTTGGAAACCTTGAATCAACTGATGCCGAAAATTGAAGGCTGCTTTAACGAATTGAAAACAGTTATGGAGAGTCATAAATGCGAATTCTGATTGCAGAAGATGACAGGACTTCTCGCAGCATTCTGTCCGCCATCTTGAAGAAGCTGGGGCATGACCCGGTTGCGGTTGAAGAGGGAAACGCAGCCTGGGATATCCTGCAAAAAACCGATGCCCCACAGCTTGCCATCCTGGATTGGGAGATGCCGGGGCTCGATGGTGCGTCCCTGTGCCGAAAATTACGGGGACAGAATCGAAAAACCCCCTTGTACCTGATCCTTCTCACATCCAGAAGAGATACCCGGGATATGGTTCAAGGCCTGGAAGCCGGTGCTGATGATTATATGATTAAACCCTATGACCATGCTGAACTTCAGGCCAGAGTCAATGCAGGCTGCCGCATGATAGAGATTCAGAATAAAATGATGGAGCAGGAAAAGCTTCAAGGGGTTCTGGAAATGGCAGGCGCCCTCTGTCACGAGCTGAACCAGCCGTTGCAGGTGGTCTCGGGTCTCTCTGAAATTATTCTCATGGATATCAACGCCGGTGATACACATTATCAACACTTGAAAACCATAAAGGATCAGATTGATCGCATTGGAAAACTGACTCAAAAAATGATGACCATCACCTGCTATCAATCCAAGCCCTATCTGAAAAACAAAATT
>CAZAHK010000287.1:0-3803 GCA_964484555.1 uncultured Desulfobacula sp. | reverse complement strand
AACCGGTACCGGTTTACCATGCTGTATATTGACCCCTGCTGGTTTGAATCGGCATTTAAAATCGAACCGGCCAAGATCAGGCCCCGGATCAGACCTATGGATCATCCGGCGGTTGAGGAAAAGGACCGGTTTCTGAACTTTTTTAAAACTGGAAGCGACCCCCTGGACCTGGAGAGCCGGGCCATCCTGTTTCTTGGAAATTTTATGTCCGGCGGTTTTGATATGAAGAGTATAAAACCGCCTTTGACCGGGGGCCGGGCAGAACTGGAGGCGGCCAGGCATTACATGGATCAAAATTTCAGCGACCCGATCCAATTGGATGACCTGGCCCGGATTTCAGGAATGACAAAGTTTCCATTATTACGGAAATTCAAGGCCCATTATAAACTGTCCCCCCATGCCTATATCATCAATAAAAGGATCCATCTTGCCAGGCAATTGCTGCTGGAAGGAAAAACCGTGGCCTTAACCGCCGTCACCTGCGGTTTTTTCGACCAGAGCCATTTTGTCAAAACCTTCCGGCAATACATGGGGATCACTCCCATGGAATACAAATAATAATTTAACAAATTAACTATTGTCTTTTAGGGGCCGAATCTATACAGTTTTTTACAAAAATACTTGATATACAAGGAGGGACTCCCATGACAGCACCCCACGGTTTCATGACGGAAGACCAAAAAGCGCGTTTCAATGTATTGAACAAAGAAAATCTCGAATTTCTCATGGATCGCTACAACCGGGTCAACCGGTTTGTCATTGCGGATATGGTCCGCCGCACGGCCTATCACAGCCCGGACAAAACCGCGATCATTTTCGGCGACAAATCCCTCACCTATGCCGAGCTGGATGCGGCCGCCAACCGGACGGCCAATGCCCTGGCCGGCCTGGGGGTGAAAAAATACGACCGGGTGGCCATCCTGGCCCACAACACCATCCACCATGTCCTGACCTGGCTGGGATGCTGCAAGATCGGAGCTGTATACCTTGCCGTCAACTACCTGCTCCGCGGCCCGGACATCACCTATTGCATCAACCACTCGGAAAGCAAGGTCTTCATCGTCGAAGACGCCCTTTTCGAGCTGGTGAAAGACGTGCTGGACAAAATGCCCACGGTGAACACCCTGATCTGGTCCGACCAGGGCGCGGGCCGGCCAAGGCAGGACGACCGGTTTCTGGACTTTGACGCCTGGATGAAAGCGGCGCCGGCAACGGAGCCGGACACGGTCCTGCACATCGAAGACCCCTGCCAGATGACCTATACCAGCGGCACCGAATCCCTGCCCAAGGGGGTGATCATCAGCAACCAGGCCCTCATTGCCCAGTATATGGGAGCCATCATCGACGGCGGATATGACAGTGCGGACATCAATGTCAATGCCCTGCCCATCTATCACTGCGCCCAGCGGGACGTGTTCCTGAATCCCGTTTTCTGGGTGGGCGGCACCAATATTCTCATGGCCCCGGACATCGGTCAGATCCTGAAGACCATTGACCGCTATCGGGCCAATATGTTTTTTGCCCCGCCCACGGTATGGATCGGCATCCTCCGCCACCCGGATTTTGACCGCTATGATCTGTCCTGTCTGACCAAATGCTATTACGGGGCTTCCATCATGCCGGTGGAAGTGCTCAAAGAACTCATGGAGCGGCTGCCCGGATGCAAGGTGTACAACTACTACGGCCAGACCGAACTGGCCCCCTACCATACCATCCTGAAGGCCGAGGATGCCATGGCAAAACTGGGCTCCGCCGGTATGGCTGGCCTGAACATGGAAACCCGGCTTGAGGACGAAGAATCCCGGCCCATTGATAAAGCCGGGGTTCCCGGCGAAATCTGCGGCAAGGGACCCCATGCCATGATCATGTACTTCAAGGACCCGGAAAAAACCGAGGCCGCCATGCGTGACGGCTGGTTCCATTCCGGCGATATCGGCGTGATGGATGCGGACCGGTATATTTCAGTGGTGGACCGCAAAAAAGACATGATCAAGACCGGGGGAGAAAATGTGTCCACCCGGGAGGTGGAAGAAGCCGTCTACCTGGACAAACGGGTGGAAGAGGTGGCCGTCATCGGAACCCCCCATCCCAAATGGGTGGAGGCGGTCACGGCCGTGGTGGTTCCCCGGAAGGGAGAGGTCATCACCCAGGCGGAAATCATCGATCTGTGCAAAAAAGAGCTGGCCGCATTTAAGGTGCCCAAATCCGTCGTCTTTGTGGAGGCCTTGCCCAAAACCCCCACGGGTAAAATTCTCAAGCGGGATATGAGGACCAGTTATAAGGATTTGAACGGTTGAACCCGGCTTTACCGGTATGGTGAACGCCCGGGCTAAAAATCAAAATAGAAAGGGAGACGAACAAATGGCTAAAAAAAGTATCGGCTTATTCATCACCATGATTATCGGTTTTTCTTTTCTCTCCACCGCAGTCTGGGCTGAAACCCTCGAACTGCTGACCTGGAAAGGGTACGCACCCACGGTTCTGGTGGACAAATTCAAAGCGGAAACCGGCATCGACGTAAAGGTCACCTTTACCAACAATGAAGAAATGATTGCAAAACTCCGGGCTACCCGCGGCGCAGGCTTTGACCTGGCCCAGCCCAGCCAGGACAGGATTTCCTCGGTCCAGGCGGAATACAAGATTTATCAGCCCATTGATTTTTCAAAAATTAATGCAGACCAGGTCATCACCACCATGCTGGATGCGGTGAAAAAGAACACCACCGTGGACGGCGTGGCCCATGCCGTGCCTTTCTGCTGGGGAACGGACGGGCTGGTGGTCAATAAGAAGCTTGCACCTGCGGCCGCAGACTATACAGACCTTTTGAACCCCGCCTACAAAGGCCGGGTGAGCTACCGCCTGAAACGGCCCACCCTCATCGCCCTTGCCTTTGCCACGGGCAATGACCCCTTTGCCAAATATTCAGACCCCGTTGCCTATAAAGCCCTCATGGAAAAGATCGGCCAGGAAATGATCGACAAAAAGGATCTGGTTCAGAATTACTGGTCCAACGGGGATGCCCTGCTCCAGTCCATGCGCGCCAATGAAATATACGTGGCCATGGCCTGGGACAACGGCGGATGGAAACTCCATGAAGAAAATCCGGACATTGATTTTGTCGCTCCCAAAAGCGGCGCCATGGGATGGATCGACACCTTTGCCATTCCTGCCAAGGCCAAAAATACCGAGGCTGCCTACAAATGGATCAATTTCATGCTCAAACCGGAAAACGCAGCCGTCTTTACCAACCTTGAAAAAACCGGCACCGCCTCCAAAGGGGCCATCCAGTTAGCCGATGCAAAGGTCAAGGCCCATTTTGAAAGATGTTTTTCCGATGCGGACATTGACAATATCAAATGGTATCCGCCCGTGCCCGACAAGCTGGAATCCATCGAAGGCATGATCCTGGATAAGGTAAAGGCCTCCAAATAAACCCCTGCCCTGTCCCTTGCCTTGGCAAGGGACAGCCCGGAGCCGACATGCAGACAGATCTCTCCGTTATCAATGTCACCAAAGTATTCAAGGATTTTACCGCCGTTGAATCGGTCTCCTTTGATGTGGAAAAAGGCAGGTTCTTTTCTATTCTAGGCCCTTCCGGATGCGGGAAAACAACCCTGCTGAGAATGATATCCGGATTTTTTGAACCCACCGGCGGGGTCATTGAAATCAACGGGAAAAATATGGCCGGGATTCCGCCCAACAAGCGGCCCGTGAATCTGATCTTTCAGAACCTCGCCCTTTTTCCCATGATGGATGTGGGGCAGAACATCGCCTTCGGGCTTGAGCGGAAAAGAGAAAAACGC
>CAZAHK010000286.1:0-3813 GCA_964484555.1 uncultured Desulfobacula sp. | reverse complement strand
GGCTCCGGCTGTGATGACCGCTTCTGCATTGGATGCATGGATGCCGCCGATGGCCACCAGGGGGTGCCGGGAAAACAGCCTGATCGGTCACCAGATAAATGCCTTTCATGGCCTTTCTCACCTTTTCAACCGGTCCTGGATATCGGCTTCCAAGAGCCGGTAAAGGCAGTCGATGAAATTCACCTGGAGGGTTCCGGGGCCCGGTGCGTGTTCAGCCGCCATTTCCCCGGCAATGCCCATGACGGCCATGGCGTGGGCTGCGGCCCCGGCCATGTCCGGGTTGACCGCGGCAAAGGCGCCGCACAGGGCCGAGGCGGTGCAGCCCAGGCCCGTGACCCGGGGCATCATGCTGTGGCCGTTTTTTATTTCAATGACGGCAGTGGCTGAAACAATATAGTCGATGGCGCCGGTGACGCAGACCACGGAGCCCGATTCCCGGGCCAGGGTTTTGGCCGCATCCACGGCCAGGTCCGAGGCGCTGGTGCTGTCCACGCCCTTGGTGGTCCGGCCCTCTTCATAGAGGGCCATGATTTCCGATGCGTTTCCCCGGATAATGGAGGGGGCCGCGGCGCGGATCAATTCGCGGGCCGTTCGGGTCCGGTAGGGAGTAGCCCCGACCCCCACCGGGTCCAGGACAATGGGGATGTTCCGGGAGGCGGCCTTTTGCACGGCTTTGAACATGGCCTCGATCCAGGCATCGCTCAGGGTGCCGATATTAATGACCAGGGCCCCGGCCATGGCCGCCATATCCTCCACTTCGGGCAGGGCATGGGCCATGACCGGCGAGGCCCCCAGGGCCAGGAGGGCGTTGGCCGTGCTGTTCATGACCACGTAATTGGTGATGTTGTGGACCAGGGGAGCGGTTTTCCGGATAGCTTCGATGTCCTTGAAGATGGTTGTGGGATTGATTGTCATGGGAGATCTCCTTATTTAAAGGTGTGGATGAGGGATGAAACATCCACCTTGTTTTGGATGAGGCCGTGCTTGAGGCTGAAATCGGCAAAGGCCTGCCATTTTGCAGGGTCATGCCCGGTCTTGACGGCAAAATAGGGCCGGGTCAGCTCAAAGGCCCGGGTTTCGATTTTGGGATCAGCTTCGGGCACGGCCTTCAGATACAGGGCCAGGGCCTCCTCGGGATGGGCTGCGGTATAGGCCAGGGCCTTTTCCATGGCCGTGACAAAGCCTTGGATGGCCCTGGGTTTTTTCTCCAGGACGCCCGCGCCGCAGACAAAAATCAATTCTTCATAATCCGGGATGCCCCATTTTTCCAGTTCAAAAAATCGGGCCTTATAGCCCTGGGCTTCCATGGTCACGGTTTCATAGGTCTTAAAGGGCCCCATGACTGCATCCACCTGACCGGAAACCAGGGCCGGCAGGATGGTGAAGCCCACATTCACCGGAGTATAGTCCTTTATGCCGTTGATGGCGGCAAAGGCCTCCAGCAGCACATCCATGAGTCCGGGCACGGTATGGCCGATCTTTTTGCCGGACAGGTCCTTGGGGGTTTGAATGCCCTTGCCGTCAAGAAAGAGCAGGGTGGTCAGGGGATGGGCCACCAGGGGGGCGATGACCTTGACGGCAAGTCCCTGGTCTGCGGCCATGAGGGTCTGGGGCTGGTAGGACACGGCCAGGTCCATATGGCCGGAAGCGGCCAGCTTCAAGGCATCCGAGGTTTCCGACGGGCTGATGATATTGACCCGGATATGGTTTTCGGCAAAAAACCCTTTTTCCCTGGCCACATAGATGGGCAGATGGTCCACATTGGGAAACCAGTCCAGCATGAGGCTCAGCTTTTCTTCCGCTGCCAGGGCCGCGCCTGCCCAGAAAAAAAGGCCGAGAACCAGGGCTATAATTGTTTTTTTCATCTTATATCTCCTTTTTCCATTTGATGAGGATCGTTTCAAGAATTCCGGTGAAATACCACAGGGCAAGGCCCATGGCCGTGAGCCAGAGGATGGCGGCAAAGACCAGATCCGTCTGGAGTCTGGCGTTGGACTGGATCATGAGAAACCCAAGGCCCTTCTGGGCCCCCACCCATTCCCCGATGACGGCTCCGATACCGGCCACGCCCATGCCCACCCGGAGGCCCGCAAAAAATCGGGGCAGGGCCCAGGGCCAGTAGAGCAGGGTCAGGGTTTTAAAAAAGGAAGCCCCCATGAGGCGGAACAGGACCCGGAATTCCGGATCACAGCTTTTGAACCCTTCCAGGAGGCTGACACAGATGGGGAAAAAAATAATGATCCAGGCCATGAAGACCTTGGAGGCCGGCCCATAACCCAGCCAGACCACCAGCAGGGGGGCCAGGGCAAAGACCGGGATGGCCTGGGACGCCACCAGGAAAGGCGAAAACGCCTTTTCAAGGCTTGGCTTTGCAAACATGGCAATGGCCAGGGGAATGGTCGTGGCCACAGCCAGGCCGATGCCCAGCAAAATTTCCGAAAAGGTGACCAGGGCATGGGGGAAAATATCCGGTGCCCGGACCAGGGCTGTCCAAATGATACGCGAAGGGGGCGGCAGGATGAACACGGGCAGGGAAAGAAGATGGACTCCTGCCTCCCAGACCCCAAGGATCAGGGCCACCAGGAGGGCTGCTGGAAAATTAATGCGGTTCACGGCTCAGGCCTCCTTCCAGTTGATCCAGAACCTGGGCCTTGACGGCCAGGAGGGCGGGATCATTAAATTTCCTGGGTTTGGGAGAAGAAAGGACATAATGCCGGGATACGGACATGGGCCGGGCGCTCATGAGATGGATTTCGTCGGCCAGGAGCAGGGCTTCTTCAATGTCGTGGGTGATCATGAGGATGGTTTTTTTGAACTCGGTCTGGAGCATCAGCAGCAGGGATTGAAGGCTCTGCCGGGTGATGGCGTCCAGGGCCGACAGGGGCTCGTCCAGCAGGATCAGATCCCGGTCGAACATGAGGGTCCGGACCAGGGCGCATCTCTGTCTCATGCCCCCGGACACCCGGCTTGGAGAATGGGACTCGTAGCCTTTCAGGCCCAGGCGGTCAAAAAGCCGGATGGCCTTATCTTTTGCCGCTTTCATATTCCGGCCCGAGGTTTTTGCCGGCAGGAGGGCATTGTCCAGGAGGGAAAACCAGGGCAGGAGCAGATCTTTCTGCTGCATATAGGCGGCATGAAGCCTCAGGTCGGCAAGGGGCTCACCCTTCCATAAAAGCCTTCCTTCATCCAGGGGGAAGACGCCGGTGAGCCCGTCAAAGAGCGTGCTTTTTCCGCAGCCCGACGGCCCCACCAGGACATGGAACCGGCCCTGGCCCACCGTGAGGTCAAGCTTTGAGAAAACGGCCTGATCCTGATACAATTTTGTGACGGAACACACCTGAAGCATGACAAAACACCGCCTGTTTATAAAATTCATCAAACCGTGCAAATTTAAAAAGGCGGATATGAAACCAGGAAGTGAAAAAGAAGATGACTTTCCTTCGCCAGCATGACCTGGATCAGGTTCCAGGGGTCGAAACTCGTGTTTCCTCTCAGCCGGTCCTCACCGGCTCCCCCAGTCCACCAATGCATCTTGCACCAGTGGGACGAACGGTATCACGGTTTTGAAGGCTTTGTCAACCATCAGTCAGCCGGGAAATGCAGGGATATCCGTTTGAAAATTTCCTGTCCCCAGATCGTGTGGAGACCGGGACCGGGATGAAACCCGTCCCCGGCCATGAGGGAGGCGTCCATGGGCAGGTTGAATTCCATGAACTCACAGTCGGCCTGGTTTTTGATCCAGGCCTTGAGCCTCTGGTTCATGCGGGCCGCCCTCAGACCCAGATACCATCCCAGGGGCCGGGGGATGGCAGG
>CAZAHK010000285.1:0-3867 GCA_964484555.1 uncultured Desulfobacula sp. | reverse complement strand
TCACCGGCTCCCATATCACGGACCATATCATCGTATTTATCCTCTTTTACGCCCTCATGACCATCGGCGGATCATCCTTTATCGGTTTTCTCGTCCTTCAGCCCTTTGCAACCCTTTTCCTTTTGTCGGTTTATGAAAAGGCTGAATAGATTTATGGATTTAGTTCATCCAGAACAGCATGTTCTTTAAAGCTGTAGTATTCCTTTGTATTAAAAATCACGTGGTCTAGAAAACGGATGCCCAGAATATTTGCAGCACGGATGAGACGCTGGGTTATTTCCTTATCATTTCCGCTCGGGGTTAAATCTCCTGAGGGATGATTATGGGCAACAATAACAGCCGAAGCCCTGTCCACGAGAGGATCGGCAAAGACCTCCCGCGGGTGAACCTGGGTGCTGTTGACCAGGCCGATGGAAACCACCCGGATGGCCATGATTTCATTGGCTCCGTTGATGGCGGCGCATAAAAAATGTTCCTGCTTTCTGTCGGCATAATGACGAATATGGGGAAAGATATCTTCAGGCCTGTTGATTTTAAATCCTTCAGGCTTCACCCTGCGTCGTGTAAATTCAATGGCTGCAAGAATAAGGGTTGCCTTTGCATTCCCTATCCCTTTAAAGGAATTAAGATCCTCTGCTGTGAGCCGGAACCCTTTTTTATCAATCACCGGAATTAATTTCTCTGCCAGGGCCAGCACATCCTGGTCCTTCGTACCCTTACCCAGCAGAATCGTCAGGAGTTCCCTATCCATAAGGGTTCTTGCACCATTTTTCAAAAGTTTTTCCCGGGGCCGTTCTTCCCGGGGAATCTGCCGGAATTCATTTTTTACCATAATTTATTCCGCCCTTACGGTCTGGAGTCCGCTTTCAATGACGGTAAAGGCCATGATATCAAAAATAGCCCCGGCATCCGTATATTTCGGGTCCCATAAAGCCTCATATTTATCTCTTTCTTCATAGGCTTCCTGAATCAGGCGATCAATTTCCTCCTTGTAGGTTTCCCGGATAAAAAATTCGTCATCCCGGTGAATGCGGATGGTGTTTATAATTTTTTCATCATGGATTTTTTCTTCTGTGATATCCCGGATAATGATAGCCTCATCATCGGATATGGCAAAGGTTTCCCGGATCTTGTCAATGGCATCCTGAACCGTCACCTTTTTTATCGGCAGGGGAGCCCCCTGCCGGGTTTTGCCTTTAAGTTTGACAGAGCCGCCGCTCTTGACCTCTTCCACATATTTAACATTGGCTTTAATGACTTTTGTTTTCCGGATCAATCGCATCAGGTCAGATACGGAAGCCTTTTTGATCAACTGAGGTCCGACATATTCGGCAAAGGCTGTAAAAGCCTCTATATTCCTGGGGTATTGAAAAAATACCGCCATAAAATAATAGACCTTTACAAATTTTTCCAGCATATAAACAAAGGTTTTTCGATCTTCCATATCCGGCAGGCTATTCTGAAAACGAGCCCTCAGGCTTGAAACCTCATCCTGTAGCCGGGCATCTTCAACCTGATCCATCAAACCCACAATTTTGTCTGCATCGGCCTGATCAAATATCTTTCCGGCAAGAATGCTTTCATACAGGTCTGTGCAATCTTTTTTATCAGGCTCCTCCGGTTCAAACGGCGTTGTTTTGCGATATTTCTGAAACGCTTTCAGAATATTTTTGGCATTGTTGGTAAAATCCACAACCACAACGCTATCCTTGTTCTCATGACATCGGTTCAGACGGGATACGGTCTGGACCGCATTCCGGTCAATCACTGCCTTATCCAGGAACATTCCTGCCAGCAGCGGCTGATCAAAACCTTCCTGGAATTTATTGGCCACCACCAGCAACCGGTAGTCTTCTCTTTCAAACCGGTCCTCAATGGCCTCTCCGGAATTTATTTCATTAACGCCGGCTTCGGTCAGAATTTCATTGGTATCAGGATGAACAAAAGGCGAAAAGGCATACAGGACCTTATACCTGCTTTTTCTTTCCAACAGCTTTTCTTTGAAGATATTAAAATACCGGAGCCCGGCAATCCTGGATGTGGCCACAATCATGGCCTTTGCCCGGCCATTGACCAGGCCTGCAATCTTTTCTTCAAAAATCCTGAGCATCACCTCGGCCTTGTACTGGATCAATCCGTCATCTTGAAATGCGACATTCTTGAGGGCTTTGGCCACAACCCCGGCCGGATACAATTTTTCATCCAATTCCGGAATCACCGGGCAATGAAGATGATAAAGGGTCTTATAGGAAATAACGCCGGTGGCCACGTCAACGATATATCCTTCCTGGATGGCTTCATCTTCCGTATAAACATCAAAGGGTTCTCCGAACAGGGTCAGAGTTGATTTTGAAGGCGTTGCCGTAAAGGCCACAAAAATATGATTCAAGTCATGAGCCTGGATGATCCGGGCCATGTCTTCTTCCGGGTCGGAATCTTCCGGCTCCATATCTTCAGTCTCCGGGCCACGGAACGGCAATTTTACAGCCATGGCCGTCCTGCCTTCCTGGGAACGGTGGGCTTCGTCAATAAGAAAGGCAACCCGGATGTGTTTTAATGAGTCGTCTCCCTGGATCTCCTCCAGAATATATTTAAATTTCTGCTGGGTTGTAACAATGATCCCTGCCTTTCTGCCGTTGATAAAGGACTTCAGATCCTTTGATGTTTTGGCAATGCCCACCACATCTTTCAGATGGGCTAGCTTTTCCATATCTTCCTTGATGTTTTTATCCAGGGATTTGCGATCCGTCAGAATAAACACCATGTGGATGATTTTTTCGTTGGCGCCGGACCGGTAAAGGCTATGAATGCGATCCGCCAGCCAGCAGATGGACAGGGTCTTGCCGGAACCTGCAGAATGATGGATCAGATATTTTTTACCCAGATGCCTCTGGTCTGAAAACGAAGTCTCAAGATCCATTGCCAGGTTTTCAACCATTCTGGCCTGATGAAACCTGGGAAAAATCGTGATGGCCGATTGGGCGGGCCGGTCTGCCGAAGCATCCCTGGGCGACACATAGATAAGGTAAAATGACAGCGCCTTTAAAATGGATTCCCTGGACAGGACTTCGCGATAGAGAAATTCCACCGGGTATTCACCCGGTGTGAGCGGTTCATTTCTCAACCCGGAATTATGCCAGCGGAAATTGTTCGCCCTGGACGGGTCCGTGGCCACCATGACATCTGAGGTGTCTGCTGCAATATGGAGAAAGGGAAGGTTAAAAATCCGATCCCTGTGATCCCGGTCCGCATACTGGGCAACGGCATCATGAACGGTCTGGTTTTTCTCATGTTTGAGTTCAAGGGTAATAATGGGCAGACCGTTTAAAAACAATACAAAATCCGGCCGCTTCCCCTTTTTGATGACCAGCTCTTCCCGAAAACAGATCCGGTTCTGATCAACATACCGGGCTGCCACACTCTGCTCTGACCGGGGCTCCGGATAATACAGGTGGAACCTGAGCCCCCGGACCATCAATCCGTTTTTGATGACCCGCCAAAGCGGTTGAAACCCCAGCTCTTTTTTCAGAGCCAGAAAAATTTCATCCCCGGCATCGCTGCCGTAATTTTTCTCAAGAGAACGAAAGGACTCTTTCTGGGTGGCCCGGATAAAAGACAGCAGATGGCCTTCAGCAAAATACCATTCCGGATCAGTGATATCAGAAGGCTCAAGGGGAATATATCCGTGGACCTCCCTGAAAAATTTCGCAATATGCTTCTGAAACTTTTTTTCCGGTCCGTCCGGCATGGCTCCTGCTCCCTTAAATCATTCCACTGCAACCCTTCTTTTTCCGGTCACGCATTCATGTATGATGGATTTGCGATAAAGTTCAAGCGTTTCTATCTGTTTGATGATATTTTTTTTCA
>CAZAHK010000284.1:0-3920 GCA_964484555.1 uncultured Desulfobacula sp. | reverse complement strand
GATGGATCCAAAATATCAGTTGGGAGGAGTCAAAAGTGTTTATCAATCTGACTTGCGAGAGCATCAAACAATCACCGGAATACACGGAAGAGTCTTTACTGAACCGGGACTATGAGACCGGATTACATCGACATTACAATCTTGATGGATACTGGATGAATCAACCGCCCGTTAAAAAGCATCACCATTAAGGAATGCCCCAAAGAAGATTTAATTTACAAAGGGAGATAGCCCTATGGAAAAAATGAAAGTGCGAGATCTCATGGTTTTGACGGACAGATTCCCGAGGATATCCGACCAGGCGGATTATTTCGATGCGCTGGCGGCTTTGGAGAAGGCCCAGCAAAAATATCTGGCCAAAGAATCCGAACAAAGAATCCTGCTGGTCGAAAACGAGAAAAGAAAAGTCATTGGGAAACTCTCACCCATTGATTTATTCCGGGGACTGGAAACGAATTACAGCAGGGTGAATGCCGAGGAGACCCTGACCCGCCTCGGGTTCGATTATATCTGGAAGAGTATGGAAAAAGACTACAATCTGTGGGAGAATCCATTCAAGGATCTTTGCCACAAAGCCAAAGACATCCAAATAAGGGATTTTATGAAGGAGCCGTCCAAAGGACAATCCGTTCATGCGGATGACAATCTGCTCAGATGCTTTCATCTGTTTGTGATGAATCGTCATGACGCGCTCTTTGTCTTTGATAAGGATGAGATCATCGGCCTTTTAACGTTTTTTGATGTCTTCCAAAAGACCTCTCAGGTCATGAAAGAATGCAGCGGCAGATCGATTCTGAAATAGGTGGATTCACCTGAACCATCGTTTTGAGGGAAGGAACAGATCATGGAATTGGCAGAAAATTTAAGAAGAATATTATGAAATCAAAAGATTTGAAAAAAAACGTATCCGCCAAGAGAGCTTCGCTTGGCGGCGTGCTTAAGAAAAATGAGAAAATCAAAAAAACCGTCAAGAAGGCTGCCGGTGAACTTACATCGGTAAATGAAATTCTAAAGCAAAAAAAGGTCTCTGTTCAGATTATGAAACAGGCCCTCACTCAGAATGAAAATGCCGAACAGAAGGTTGCAGAAGCCGCAGACGATTTGAAGCTGGTTAACGTCCAACTCGCCGAAGAAATAGCTGAGCGAATCGTCATCGAATCCGAACTCGCTGATACAAAGACGGACTTGGCCGAAGCGCGCGACGATTTATCAAAAGCCCAGGTAAAAACGGAAGAAGCGCAACAAATTGCGCTTCAGGACCCGCTCACGGGTCTTCCCAACCGTATCTCATTTCAACAGAGTCTCGACCACGGGTTGATCCAGGCAAAACGGCACGGTTGGGGACTCGCCGTCCTATTTATTGACATCGACAAATTCAAGAATATTAACGATTCTTATGGTCATGATATGGGAGATCAGGTGCTGTTGATGGTGGCAAATCGTTTAAAGTCTTTTGTACGTGATGAAGACATCGTCAGTCGCTGGGGAGGCGACGAATTTGTATGCCTGTTGTTCGAAGTCAAGCAAGAAGCCAGCGTGACTCGCCTTGCAGAGAAGCTGATACATCGGATTGCCGAAGCCTGCGAGGTTAATGGGATTGTTCTTTCCATAAAAGCCAGTATCGGTATTGCAGTGTATCCCCAAGATGGAGATACGGCGGATATTCTTTTCAAAAATGCCGATACGGCAATGTATAAAGCCAAGGGAACAGAGAAGCGTGTTGTGCTGTTCCGAGAATCCGGTGAGCCAAAAGCGGGCCGACAAAGCGGCGGACCGATCCTGAAATAGGTGGATTAACCTGAACCATAGTTTTGAGGAAAGGAACAGATCATGGGGTTGGCAGAAAAAATCAAAAATATATTTCCGCAGGCGGGGGAAATACCCGAAGCGCTTTTAAATGATATCCCCTTTATCCAGAAAGGGTATCTCATCAACGGTGAAATCCATATCTGGGAGGGTCCGCGTCAGGAAGTGCGTTCCCCGGTCCGGACGGTTGAAGATACAGACCTGAAACCTTTTGTGATCGGCGAATATCCGCTCTTGACCGAGGTTGAGGCGATGCAGGCCCTGGAAGCGGCAACGGCTGCCTATGATCATGGACAGGGTGTCTGGCCGACCTTGTCCGTGGTTGATCGCATTGATCACATGGAGCGGTTCATCTTCCGGATGATGGAGGAAAAGGACCGGGTGGTGCGGCTTCTGATGTGGGAGATCGGCAAATCCCTGGAGAATTCAACAAAAGAATTCGACCGGACCATTCAATACATGAACGATACCCTTGCCGCCTTGAAAGACCTGGATCGCATCTCATCCCGGTTTTCCATTGAAGAAAACATCATCGCCCAGATCCGGCGGGCCCCCCTGGGGGTGGTGCTCTGTATGGGGCCCTTCAATTATCCGCTCAACGAGACTTTTACCACCCTGATCCCGGCCCTTATCATGGGCAACACCGTGGTCTTAAAACCGCCCAAGCATGGGGCCCTCCTGTATGCACCGCTTCTTTCGGCCTTTTGTGAGGTCTTCCCCAAAGGCGTGGTGAATATTATTTACGGCGAGGGCAGAAAGCTGGTCCCCCCGCTCATGGCCTCGGGCAAGATCAATGTGCTGGGGCTCATCGGCACGAGCAGGACGGCCAATGCGCTGAAAAAGCAGCATCCCTATCCCAATCGGCTTCGCTGTGTGCTGGGGCTGGAGGCCAAGAATCCCGCCATTGTCCTCAAAGACGCCGATCTTGACCGGGCAGTGAAAGAATGTGTCCTGGGCAGTCTTTCGTTTAACGGACAGCGGTGCACGGCAATCAAAATCATTTTTGTGGAAGCCGCCATTGCCGATGCATTTCTGGATCATTTTACGGCTGCCGTGAATGGCCTGTCCTTTGGGATGCCCTGGCAGGAAGGGGTTTTTCTGACCCCGGTGGCGGAAAAAGGCAAGACCGATTATCTTACGGAACTGGTGTCGGATGCGGTTATTCAGGGCGCAAAGGTTGTCAACCCTTTTGGGGCAACGGTTTGCGGCAGTTTCTTTTTTCCGGCCGTCCTGTATCCGGTCCATTCAAACATGCGGGTGTATCATGAAGAGCAATTCGGACCGGTTATTCCCATCCTGGCCTTTGATGGAATCAAAGAACCCATTGAGTATATGATCAATTCAAGCTATGGCCAGCAGGTCAGCATTTTCGGAACCGACCCGGACCGGATCGCCCATCTGATTGACCCTCTGGTCAACCAGGTCTGCCGGGTCAATATCAACAGCCAATGCCAGCGGGGACCGGACACCTTCCCCTTTACCGGACGAAAGGATTCTGCGGAAGGAACCCTTTCCGTATCCGACGCCCTGCGGGTATTTTCCATCCGCACCCTGGTGGCTGCCAAAGACACCGATGAAAATAAAAAGCTGATCACCCGGATTGTTCGGGATCATAAAAGCAAATTCCTGGCCACGGATTTTATTTTGTAACAGATCCGGCCCCTCAATTTTCCCAAGGGTTTAGTGGTCATATAAGACCATTGGACCATATATGATCTCCTGATGATTCCTTTTTCGACCCCTATTGTAAATAAATTCCATCCATTATCAGCCTCGTGACAAGCCGCTCTTTGTGCTCTGGGGGCTGCATACGGCATAGGAAGGGCGGGCTGGGGAAAAGAATAGAAAACAGTGGCAAGCTAATTGCAAATTACTCTATTAAGTCGTCGATCTATGCATGTGAACCGGACGTGGAAATAACACATTAATTTTTAAGGAGAAAAAAAATGGGACTGGTCATTGGTGTTTTGGTAGTGGTCGCTTTAGTGTTCGGGATTATTTATTTAAGCCAGCGGACATAAGAGCCTGATTTAAAACAAATTAAATTATATCCGAAGTGATGGCTTTGACAAATCCGGTCAAAGTCATCACGATTTTATCCGGAAAAGAAAAGT
>CAZAHK010000283.1:0-3937 GCA_964484555.1 uncultured Desulfobacula sp. | reverse complement strand
GGCTTTCCCCGGACCGCATCGTCCATAAAGGCATATCCAGAACCTATCAGAATATCAGGTTGTTCCCGAATCTAACCGCCCTTGAAAATGTCATGGTGGGATATCATGTGCACCTTAAATCCGGCTTTTTCGGGCCTATCCTGGGTCTGAAGAAAACGAGGATGGAAGAAGAAAAAGCAACACAGATTGCCCTTGATCTTTTGAAATATGTCAAAATGGAAGGCAGGGAAGATACCCTGGCCAAGAATTTCCCCTATGGTGAGCAAAGAAGACTTGAGATGGCCAGAGCTTTGGCCTCCCAGCCGAAACTTCTGCTTCTGGATGAGCCCACGGCCGGTATGAATCCAAAAGAGACCCAGGATATGATGGATTTTATCCAGCACATGAGGGGGGAACTGGGGATCACCATTATTCTGATTGAGCATCAGATGCGGGTGGTGATGAATATTTCCGATATTGTCACCGTATTTGATTACGGGAAGATGATTGCAGAAGGCTTGCCCGAAGAGATCAAGAATAACAAAACCGTTATCGAGGCTTATCTTGGGACCGGTGAGGCTGCGGATTCCCATTGATTCGGAAAAACTCCGGTGACGGTGAATACCGGCAATCAGCGGAAATTTATAAAACATCAATTGAGGTCAATCAATTATGGCAATGCTTGAATTAAGAAACGTGCATGCCCATTATGGGAAAATACATGCTTTAAAAGATATTTCAATCACCGTCAATAAGGGCGAGATCGTTACTTTGATCGGTGGTAACGGGGCAGGCAAAAGCACAACCCTGAAAACCATCAGCGGTACTTTGAAACCCTCGGCAGGACAGATTTTTCTGGATGGTGAAGATCTGGGGGCCTATCCGGCCCACGAAATTGTTACCAAGGGAATTGTCCAGGTGCCGGAAGGCCGTAGGGTTTTTGGCCAGTTGACGGTGTTGGAGAATCTTGATCTTGGCGCATTTACATCAAAGGATAAAAAAAGGGATGCCGAGACCATAGAAAAAATTTTTCATATGTTCCCAAGACTTGCGGAACGGTCAAAGCAGCTTGCCGGAACTCTGAGCGGCGGAGAGCAGCAGATGCTGGCCATGGGGCGGGCGTTAATGGCAGCTCCTAAAATCCTGCTTCTGGATGAGCCCTCCATGGGTCTTGCCCCGGTTCTTGTGGACAGTGTTTTTGACACCATAAGAGCCCTCCATGCCGAGGGAACAACCATTCTTCTCGTTGAGCAGAATGCCCGGATGGCGCTTAAAACAGCCTCCCGGGGCTATGTCATCCAGACGGGAAAGGTCATCCTGGAAGATGATGCCAAAAAGCTCCTTGAAAATGAGATGGTGAAAAAAGCCTATATGGGGGATTAAATCTGAAATACCGGCCGCCGTTGCGTGAAAGATCGTCGTCGGCCGGTTCCCAGCCCTTGTATACCCCCTGCCTTCCCTCCCGAATTCCCAGCCCGGTATTTTTTTTTCGAATCACGGACCTGTGTTTTATCCAGAATTTGATTGTGGGAACAGACTGAATCATAGTATATTTTGATCCATGATCATGCAATGAGGACAAGACATGGATACCCTAGAAAAAATCGAGCGCCTCCGGCAGGCCATGGCGGAGAAGAACATGGATGCCCTGATGGTTCCCACGGACGACCCCCACAAAAGCGAATATGTGGCCGGGCACTGGCAGGTACGGCAATGGTTGACCGGATTTTTAGGCTCTGCCGGAACAGCCGTTGTTACAAGGGATAAGGCCATATTATGGACGGATTTCCGGTATTATATCCAGGCGGAAAAGCAATTGGAAGGCTCCGGCTTTGAACTGTTCAGGATGGGGGAACCGGGAGTCCCGTCTGTTACGAAATGGCTCAAAGACAATTTAGACTCCGGCGCCGTTGTCGGAATCGACGCCAAGGTTTTCAGCACGGCCGGTGTAAGGGAATTGAAAAAAGAGTTTGATGAAAAGGGAATCAGGCTCAATACCGCCACGGATATCCTGTCCCGGTTGTGGACGGACCGACCCCCACAGCCGGCGTCACCGGCCTTTGGTTTTTCCGCATCCTATGCCGGTCAGGAGCGGGCAGACAAAATAAAACTCATCCGGGAAAAGATAAAAGATTCCGGCGCAACCCATCATCTCCTCACAACCCTTGATGATATTGCCTGGACCCTGAACCTTCGGGGCCGGGATGTCCATACCAATCCCGTTAATATTGCCTATCTGGTGATATCCCTGGACAAGGTATCCCTGTTTATCAACAGGAAAAAAATTGACCCGGATCTAGAAAGGGAATTGAACCGGGACGGCATTGAAATTGAGGCCTATGAAACCATTCATGGGGCCTTGGCCGGTCTGAAGCAAGGGGAGGGCATCCTCATCGACCCGGAAAATCTCAATTTCAGCCTGTATGAGGCCATTCCCGAACATTGCAGGACCATTGAAAAGCCGAATCCGTCCATTTCACTGAAAGCGGTTAAAAATGAGGTCCAAATCCGGCATTTGCGTCAAACCGCTGTAAAAGACGGGGTGGCCGTCGTCAAATTCCTTTACTGGGTGGAACACCAGGCGGGCCGTGAACCCATAACGGAAATATCGGCGGCGGAAAAAATGCTTTCGCTCCGCAAAGAGCAGAAGTTTTTTATCGACAACAGTTTTGACCCCATCATGGCCTACTATGACCATTCGGCCATGTGCCATTATTCCGCCACAAAAGAAACCGATGCGGTCATCGGCCGGAATGGGATGTTTCTGGCCGATACCGGGGGACATTATCTCACGGGCACCACGGATATTACAAGGACCCTGTGCCTTGGAAAACCATCCCCCGGGGAGAAGAGAGACTATACCCTGGTGATGAAAGGCCATATTGCCGTAGCCAATACCCTTTTCCCAGCCGATACCCGGGGGTTCCAGATCGACACCCTGGCCCGGCAGCATTTATGGAAACAGGGGATGAATTTCGGCCATGGCACCGGCCACGGGGTGGGTTTCTTTTTATGCGTCCATGAGGGGCCGGCGAGAATCAGTTCCCATCCCCTTGACGTGACGCTTGAAAAAGGCATGCTTCTGACCAATGAGCCCGGTATTTACAGGGAAGGCCGATACGGCATACGACTGGAAAACATGGTCCTGGTGACGGAGGCCCTTGAAAATGAATTCGGTAAATTCCTGAAATTCGAACCCCTGACCTGGTGTCATTTTGAAAAAGATCTTCTGGATAGGGAATTGTTGTCTGCTGAAGACATCGACTGGATCAATGCATACCATCAACGGGTGTATGAGATTCTTTCCCCGGAACTGGATGGGGAAACCGGTGCATGGCTTAAGGAAAAAACCGGCCCCCTGTCCATGAAATGATTCGATATCTGCATTGTCATTGGCATGTTTCTTGAAAGATGTTGGACCATAAGGATGATCATGACGGAAAGATAAGAGCAAAATCAATAACATCAAAAGAGGAGAGCGATTATGATCAGTTGGATATGCAGCAAATGCGGCTATACCCTGAATGCGGACACACCGCCGGATAAATGTCCTTCCTGCAAGAGCGAGTGCTCCTTTGTGGATAATTCCTGCTATACGCCGGATTGTTCAGGAAAGCCCTTTGATCCCCAAATCAAGGGATCCAAGGAATAAAAGCGTCAAATAAAGGTTTGAGGAGGGAATGATGAAAAAAAAATACAGAATTACCACTTCCTGCCCCCAGTGCGGGTGCTCAGGAGTTTCCCACCTGTCTGAAGAAGAGATCAAAAAAAAATATGGGGATGTCCCCAATATTGAGCTTGAATGCCATGAATGCATGATGGTCATGGATGCCAATGTCGAGGAAGAAACGCCTTCGGATGAATGACGGGGTTTCTACAGCAGTCGGATACCATTGGGCAACTGCCCATGTCCGGAACCGGATCAGACCTCATTTTTTGGATTTCGACCATTATCCCA
>CAZAHK010000282.1:0-3985 GCA_964484555.1 uncultured Desulfobacula sp. | reverse complement strand
CTTATTTGCTTTTTAAATAAATTCGAATAGGTGTAACAATAGATGTGAGGAATTGATGGTTTGACGGGATATGGAACAGGAGGACAGGATCAGGCCAGGGTCAAAAACGTGATCAGCGTTCACAAACTTGAAAGAGAAAAAACAAGAACAGAACAATTGGAGGTTTTTCTTATGGTGCTGGCATCGGCTATCGAATCAAAGGATCAATATACGGGCGGACATGTGGAGCGGGTCGCCAATTTTGCACGGGACCTGGCCCGGAAAGCCAACCTGACCGAGGATCATGTCAAAGATATTTATATGGGCACCATTGTCCACGATGTTGGAAAGAATCTGTTATCTAAGCTGGAAATTGCTCCCATTGCCGTTAGTATTGCCTATAACCACCAGGAAAAATGGGACGGGACAGGATATCCCAGCGGAATCAGCAGGGGAGAGATTCCCATCGAAGCCAGGATCGCCACCATAGCCGATGTCTGGGATGCCATCACCTCGGATCGCCCCTACCGCACCGCCATTCCCATTGACAAAGCCATCCGGATCATGCATGAGGAACGGGGGAAATCCTTTGATCCCGACCTCTTCGATCTGTTCATGGATGAGGAAGACAAGCTGTATCTGAGATATATCAACACTCAGTTATTCAAAGAAGTATCCTGACAGGTTATCACACACCTGATGGCTGCCCCTGACCGAGCTTTGTATTGGGTCGGTCAAACACCTCCATGGTTTTCTGCCGCAGGCTGCAGGCCCTGATCCGGCTCGATTTTTGCCTGGCCAGCATCACGTTTTCCTCCGGGATGTGGTTTGTCCTGTACCATTGATCCGGATCACCTAAAAATTGTGACAGCTCCAGGAGGGCCTCGTTTTCATCCTTACAGGGTTTGATCAGGCCCGGAATAAATCCGGGCCCGTATTTGTTCTGTGAGATCTTGATGATCTGCCTTCGGGTATCCTCCCACAATCCGTTGGGGTCCAGCAGGATCACGGGCGTGAGGGGATTTTCATGCAGCTTCATGGAGGTGATGGAGATGGCCAGTTCTTCGGCGCTGCCGTAACCGCCGGTATTGATGATGGGAAGGTTGCTGAGCTTTTGAATATGATCCTGGCGGGAAAGACGGAGCCCTTCATTGTATTTGATCAGGCCGTCGCAGGTGGTGAGCGGGTCCTGGTTTTCCCCTTCCAGGTCAATGGCCACGCCGATGCTCATGATATTATACTGCCGGGCCAGGTCGTTGGCCTCCTTCATCAGACCCGGCCCCCCGCCGTGGACAACTCCCATTTCATTGCCAAAGGTTTCGGCCAGAAGTTTTAAGAGGCTTATCATCAGCCGGTTGTCCGCCTCCCGGGTATGGGAGCCGTAAAAGGCGAACCAGTACCGGACCCGGTCAAACCGGATCTTGTCGTCCGGTTCCATGAAACAGCCGTGGTAAAAGGTGTAGAGTTTATCCACATTGACATCATACCTCAAAAACTCGCAGTCTGAATGGTCGGAATGGGTCATATTGATCATTTTCTTGATATAGGAGTCCTCAAACGTTGGGTTGTCCGATTCAATCAGAAAAGTCCTGAGCCCGATTCTCCTGAATGCGTCAATGACTTCGGGTTCCGGGAAATGGCAGCCCATGTATATCCGGCTGTTGACCCCGCCCAGGGCAAACAGTTTTTCCAGCGGATCACGGCTTTCATTTTTTCTGTTTTGGCCCGGGTGGAGGAGGGGTTTTCTGGAAGTGCTTTCAAAAATGGCCTGTTTAATGATTTCAAGCTGGGCTTCCCCGTTGGGCTCCCAGGCTTTGGGGATCTGGGTGAAACGCCCCTTGTTCAGGATCATCCCCATGGATTCCGGCTCAATGGCTGAAAAAAGGTTGTGAATCTCCGAAGTGGTTAAAAGGTCATAAAGTCTGTACCCGTTCTTGATTCTGGTTTTATCAAGGGGCACGGTTAACGGGTTTTTTGATCTGAAAAACCGGACTCTGACCTTGATCCGGTCCAGGCAGATGGCCAGGCCGCCGGTATTATACAATTCCACCTGGCGGTCCCGGAAGGTTCGGAAAGGGTCCAGGATACTTGCCGGCAGATGTTCAATACCCTGATTCTCCGGCTCCACGATGGTATCCACAATGCCGATGATATCCCCCAGGGAAATTTTGACGGCGCCGATAAACAGCTCTCCGGGGCCCAGAGTTTTTGTTTTCAGGTCAATGGGAACCCTTGACCGGATCTTGCCGAGGGCGCTCCGGCCCCTTTTGATGATGGAATTGAGGCTGGAGGTATTGATGGCGTGGGGCTCGAACTGATACTGGTAGGGTTCCAGCCGGACGGAGATATAGTCGCAGGTCTTTCCCGTGGCCGGGTCTGTTTCCTCGTTGATGTCAAACCCTTCATAATAACCGGCATCGGCCTTTTTTCCCACAAAGAGCCGTTTGTGCAGATAATGCCGGACGTCATTGATTCTCAATTCTGGGTCCAGAATGGCGATGCGCCCGATTTCATCCCCTTTCTTAAACAGGTCCAGGACATTTTTCAAAAGTGGGTTCAGATTCTGGATCAGGCCCTGAAGAAACACACTGGAATTTTCAATGACCGGGCCTTCCCCGCCGGGGGCCAGGCCGGTCTTGATCCCGATCTGGGCGTTCCCGCTCCTGGCGGAAAAAATAAAAGGTTTTTTCTCCCTCAAAGCCCCCAGAATATAATCCGACACATGGGGGAAATAAAACAGGGCCTTGGCGGTTTCTGCGTCTTTTTTATTTTTGGCAATATCATGAACATATCCGTCGGAACTGATGATCTGTGAGATGGTCATATGTAGAAAGGCTCCTATATCCTTTAGTTCTATCTGTATTTTTGAATGAGTTTTTTAAAAGCTATGGACTTAAGTTTCCCTTGATCATAGGCATCGATCCTGTCTTCAACTTCCGCTGCCCATAATCCGTCATTTTCTTCTCCCCGGTACGAATTGATGCATAGTTCATTATACGTTCCTGCCTTGAAATTGCTGAAATTCATATCCTGCCCAACGGATTTTCCGTTAAGATTCTTATACGGAAAAATAATTTGTTTTTTTTCTCTATGCAATTTTTCCCGGAAAATTTTTTTAAAAAATATTGTTAGCGCATACTTATCGAAATTTAATATTCCCGCCTCTTTTTTGGGCAATACGCTGGAGTTAAGCGACCGTGCGCAGTGCGGCTTGAACGACTTGCTATCCACTACTTGCCGGAATAAGCAACCGAGAAAAATCATGGCATATGTACTTTTTGTAGCGATCTTTAACATATTCCTCGCGTTCCCCTTTTGCTTTGTTGATCTTGGTTCCATTAAACCAAAGGCTGCGTTTGCCGACATTTTTTCCGTTTTTATTCTGAACAGCCTCAGAAATGAACTCATCAGATGACATAACCCAAATTGTTTCAAGTCGCTCTGAGTAGAACACAAACCAGTAATTGTTCCTTAGTTCGTGTGTAATTGCAGCAAAGAGCGCTCCGTCACCAAGCTTTACAGTTTTAGATCGCGCCTTGATTTGTACCTCAATGAAACTTCCATCTGGGCGCTTTATCACTGCATCGATGGCATCATCATCGACTAAGGGTAGATACACATCTAAACCCTGCTTAAGCATAAGCCCAACTACCCAGTATTCAATCCGTTTGCCAAAACCTGCTGAATGTCGAAATGTGGTGCTCATTGTTTTGCCATGGCTAAGAAGTTAATGTGCAGATCCGCATATCAATCCTTCTTTGAATAATATTTGGTCTGCAACAATTGTCATTGATCTTAGGAGTTTCCTATCAGGATCTGGATTCAGAGTAAAGAAAATATTAAGCAGGCGTTGAGGGAACAGGGCGCCTGGAAGAATCTTCCCTCCGGCGGCAGGGCCGCCGGAGGGAAGGGGGATATGGGTGGGCTTAGGCTTTCAATTCCGGAATACTGCCGAAGAAATCCAGGGCTTCGGGGTTTTTCAGGGCGTCCTTGTTCTTGACCTCTT
>CAZAHK010000281.1:0-4001 GCA_964484555.1 uncultured Desulfobacula sp. | reverse complement strand
ATTAACCCCTTTCCAGGCAGAGGTCTTTGCCTTAAATTTGATTGGCGGCGATCCAAGGCTTCTTGAGGATCTTGTGGTCAGGGGATCCTGTGACCTGTCCTACTGGCTTGGGAATAAAGCCAGATTCAGAGTAAACATTTTTAAACAGAAAAACCATCTGTCTACAATTTTAAGAAAACTTGAAACCGTCATTCCCAGCATTGAAAAACTCGGTCTCCCGCCAATTTTTAAAAAAATGGGGGAAGAAAAAAACGGTCTGATCCTAGTGACCGGATCAACCGGTTCCGGCAAATCAACGACCCTGGCAGCCCTTCTCAACCAGATCAATGAAGAAAAATCGATCCATGTGGTCACCTTGGAAGACCCGGTGGAATTTGTTCATCCTCACAAAAAAGCCACATTTAACCAAAGGGAACTTGGAAATGATTTTGACAGCTTTCCCACGGGCCTGAGAGCTGCACTGCGGCAAGCGCCAAAAGTCATTCTGGTGGGAGAGATGCGTGACAGGGAGACCATGGAGATCGGGCTTTCTGCTGCCGAAACAGGTCATCTGGTAGTGTCAACCCTTCATACGGTGGATGCCGGACAAACCATCAACAGGATATTGGGTATGTTTGAGCAGGAAGAGCAACCTCAGATTCGCCACAGGCTTGCAGATACCATTCGATATATTGTCTGCCAACGGCTGCTGCCCAAAATCGGTGGCGGAAGGGTTGCTGCCCTGGAAATCCTTGGTATGAATCTCCGGATCAAAGACATTATCCTAAACGGCGAATCCGAAGGCAAAACCGTAAATGATGTGATCCGCAATTCCAAGGCATTCGGAATGCAGACCTTTGACCAGCATATTCTGGATTTGTTCCAGGAAAACCTGATTTCAGAAGAAACCGCATTTGCCTATTGCTCCTACAGGAACATACTCTCCCAGGAACTTGATATTCTCAAACGGAAAAAAGGGGAAAAAACATCCCGGATAGAGGGATTGTCCATTGACTGGCGAGATGAAAATGAGACGGAAGAGAATAATGGATGAGAAGGCTGAACAGCCGGACGTCAAAAAGAGGAAACGCAGATGATATCAGAATGCCCTAATTGCAACCAGAGCCTTAATTTGTCGGATGCCCATAAAGAAAAACTGATAACAGCCCTTAATCAGCTCACTCCGGGGCGCACCTTGAAATTCGGATGCCCCAAATGCAAAGCTCCCATCGAGCTTTCTTCTGATGGGACTCCGGCTTCAAAAGAAAAACCCGGGCATAACAGGCCTCCGGTTATCATTGAACCTCCAAGACCACAGGATATCAAATGGTTGGCCAGCGGCGAACTGAAAAATGATCAATTGGCCGACAATATCCCGACAGCCATGGTACTGATGCCGGAAGATGAAATAAAATTAAAAATCACCAAAAGCCTGGAGGAAAACCGATATCAGCTCTATTCTCCCAATACCGTTGATGATGCGGTCAATAGCCTCCGATTCAGGAATTTTGCCGTGGTGGTCTATCATAGCGAATATGAAAACTGCCCCCTCAAGGATCAAAGCTTTCATAGATTCATGAAACAAATGAGCATGTCCAAGCGAAGGGCCATTTATTATATTCTGATCAGCCCGAAATTTCAGACTCTCAGTGATCTGGAAGCGCTGACCTTCAGCGCCAACCTGGTGATCAATATTAAAGAGATTCCATACTTTTCAACGATATTCAAAAAGGGGAAAACGGATCTGGAGGCTCTATTTTCAAAATATGCAGATACGCTCAAGAAATATGGAAAAAATTAATGGCCTCTATGGTGATCCTCTTTTGGAGAGACAGACTCCCGGGTTCCGGTTTTTGATGAATGGCCTTGATTTTTATCTTGACTTAAATTCGTCTCCCCTGATACAAGCACAGGACCCTGCACAATACAGGCAAAGGAGTCAATATCATGAAAAAATTCATCATGGCAGTGATAGCCGGTTTTCTGATGACGGCAACGGTGTGCACAGCAGCCGATGGTCCGGATCTTCCCAAGGCTTTGGCCCAGGCTGCCTTTTTTGCCGGATTGACCGACACAGAACGGGATATGCTGAAATCCGTAACTCGGCTACGGCAGGCCAGGGCCGGAGAGCGCATCATCACACAGGGAGCCAAATCGGGCAGTATGTTCATCATTCTGAACAGCCCGGCTCACATCCTTGTCAACGGAAATCATATTGTTACACTTACCGGTCAAATCCTGGTCGGTGAAATAGAATTTCTGGACACATTTCCAGCCAGCGCCGACGTGATTGTTACGCAGGATACCGGCCTGATCGAGGTGGACCATGCAGCACTGACCGGCCTGATGGATCAGCAGCCCCGGATAGGCTATGTGCTGATGCGCGAGCTGGCCCGAATTGCAGCGCAGCGACTCCGGGCCGGTAACCCGAAATAAAACCCGGAACCGTCAATTTGCCGGACAAAAAAAGAAAATAAAATATGCGTTCCCAGGTACCCCGTATTAATCACGCGCAAAGCGAATTATCCCCCCAACGGTCCCCACATAGGCCGAGCCATCCGGCCCGATGGCGATCCCGGAATAGTGGTTATTGAACTTCAATTCGTCCCCTCCCACTTTCTTGCTGAATACTGCTTTCCCCGTAGCGCCGCTAAGCCCGGTAAAATACCATCCGGCTGTATCCTTTGTGTAGGTGTAGACCATGCCGCTTTCCACCGAATATTTCGACACGACCGACGGGACGATCATGCCGGCCTCCCATAGGTTCTCGCAATGTCCGTCAGGGGAGAACTCGATTCTCGTTATCCCCGGCGTGGACAGCTTTCCAATGAAATGCACAGGCCTCGCATAACCGTAATTGTTCTCGACAATAATGGAATTGCCGAAAGCGATGAGAGAGTTCTCCGTCGCCGACGACCCTTCTTCGAAGACCGGGACCCGGCAGACCAGGCGGTTTCCGGCAACGCTTCGCTGCCGTTTGTATACCAGCACATTCATGCGGGGCTCTGCGTTGTCGGTAATGGCCACATAATCCCGGCCAATGAGCGTTGGCGTCGTGCCCGAGCCCTGGCTGAACTGCCCCGGTTTTCGTCCCGTGCCACGGTCGTACGCCTCGCGCCAGGTCACTGACGGGGTCCCGTTTACATCGGCATCCAGCCGGTAAAGCGCATGATCCGAAACAACGTAGACCCCACCGGTTTCATCCACTGCAAAGGAATTGAAAATGCCCTCGCTCACGGTTACCGCTCCATCCTTTTGGGCCAGAGATAAGGTTTTCGGCGCGGTGTCTTTTTCCACCGTCCCCACCACCCCTTCCTCTGTTACGAACCAGAGCCGTCCGTTCCAGTCGGGAAGGGCGGATTCGATATGCGCAGGATCGGGAAGCGATGTGAGATCAAAATCGGTTTCAATCCGAAAAGCGGGGGGATTGCCGGTTGCCTCCAGCCTGAAGATATGCTTGTTGACGGCAGGAACGACCATCCGTTCCAGATTGTCGATGTAGAAATATCCCGCGCCGGCGGCCCCGAGGTTAGTACTGGACGGCAGCTCGTAGGAAGCCTTTGTTGCCAGGGTGACAGGGTCTATAAGGTAGACGGCCCGGCCGCCGTCCACTCCTGTGCAGAGGGTCCTGATTGCTCCCTGACTGTCGAAGGCAATGGACACGCATAGCCTGTTCATGGGCTTCGTGGTCATGGTGAGATTGCCGTCGGCGGGACCGGCCACGGAATAGGAATCGGTCATGTAGGCATCGTTATGAATGTTGCTGCGTTCGTTCGCTGCCATGAAAGGATGGGCAGGGATTGTCCAGCCTGATGAAACATGGCCCGAAGGACCGAGGCTACAGCCCGGCGCCGACAGCAAAACGAGGAACAGGAACCCACCGTATATGGTGGCCCGTATGTGCTGATAACGCGCGGATGAATGATCTCGGCTATTTTGTTTTTTAGGTCTAATCATTTGAAATCCTTAGTTTTCTCATGGATACCAGGCGGTCAGCCAGTGATCCGCGCGTTGATCCTTGA
>CAZAHK010000280.1:0-4070 GCA_964484555.1 uncultured Desulfobacula sp. | reverse complement strand
AATACTTTAATTCTTTACATTTTTTGAATTGTTTGTATAATATCTGTCTTTTAGATGTTTTTATTAAAGATAAAGGGGAGAAGGCCATGAAAAAAGAAGATTTGGAATTTTTTAAGAATCTTTTGACCGAGAGACTTAATGAGCTCCTTTCCCATGCCGACAATACCGTTACCGGAATGACAAAGCCCAAAGAGAATTTTGCCGATCCTACAGACAGGGCTTCTCACGAAGCAGACCGGAGCTTTGAATTGAGAATCAGGGACCGTGAACATAAATTAATTAAAAAAATCAGGAATGCCATTGAGCGACTTGAAAACGGGAGTTTCGGGGTATGTGAAACCTGTGATGAAGAGATTTCCATTCAGCGCCTCAAGGCAAGACCCGTTACCACCCAGTGCATTGACTGTAAGACCCGTGAAGAGGATATGGAAAAGGCCCTGGGAATCTAACCGGAGCAGGATAGCTTTTTGATAGACCTTCACATCCATTCAACGGCCTCGGACGGTTCACTTACCCCTTTGGAAATTCTGGACCTGGCCGGGAGAACCGGCCTTCAGGCGATTTCCATTACCGACCACGACACCATCGACGGTGTCATTGAAATATTAAAACAACCCCCCTGCACCTGTCCGGAATTTATAACCGGCGTTGAAATCAGTTGTGAACCCCCGCCCGGCTTCAAGGATCTCGGAAGTATCCATCTTTTGGGATATGGGTTCAGCGTTTATGACAAAAATCTCAATGACGTCTTGAATGCTGCAAAAGCGGCCAGGATAGACAGAAATCCGAAAATAATTGAAAAATTAAATCTTCTTGGATTTTCGATCAGCATGGATCAGGTCCAACACCGGTTTGGCGCGGATCAGACGGGACGGCCCCATATTGCAGAGCTTATGAAGGAACTGGGGTATGTGGAAAGCTTTGACGAAGCCTTTGACAAATATCTCGGCAAAGGCAAGCCGGCTTATGTGGAAAAATATAAAATATCCTGCCAAAAAGCCGTAAAGGTTATTCTTGAAGCTGGCGGAATACCGGTATTGGCCCATCCCGGCCTTCTTTCATTCAGCCGAAGCGATCAGGTCGAAGCATTTATCGATACCCTTATCCAATACGGCCTTGGCGGTATGGAGGTGTATTATACGGACCATAGTGAGCCCATCACTTCTTTTTATGAAACCCTTTGCAGCCGGAAGAACCTCATTGCCACCGGAGGGTCGGATTTTCACGGATCATTCAATGAAGGGGTTTTCCTGGGTACGGGCAAAAACAATCTGAAGATCGGTCTTTCCGTATTCAAGGCATTGACGGCCCGGCTGGAGAGGAACAGGGAAACCGTTACGGATTTGGCCATCCTTGAAAACAATATGGGCTATGGCTTTAACGACAGATCTTTTTTAATGAATGCCCTTTGCCATCGGTCCTATCTCAATGAGAACCAGGATACCTGCGATTCGGATAATGAACGGCTGGAGTTCCTGGGGGATGCAGTTCTTGGGCTCTGCATCGCCCAGCTTTTAATGGAAAAAAGTCCTTCAAAAAAAGAAGGAGAGCTTTCCAAATTAAGGGCCACGCTGGTCAGCGAACCGGCTTTGGCAAAAACGGCAAGATCCATTGACCTTGGACGGTTCATCCGGCTTGGAAAGGGTGAAGCGATTTCCCGGGGTCATGATAAAAATTCCATCCTGTCCGATGCCTTTGAAGCCGTTATAGCGGCTGTATATCTGGATGGCGGATTTGATGAGGGGTGTGGATTGATCCGTCGGCTTTTTAATGAAAACCTGGACGAGATGACGGCCAATGAAAAGACCATTGATTATAAGAGCACGCTTCAGGAATATGCCCAGGAAAGGGGATGTGCAACCCCTTGCTATCAGGTGGTGAATGAGACCGGACCGGATCATGACAAGACCTTTGAGATGCGGTTAAGCCTTTTCGGTATTGAATCCAGGGGATCCGGGAAATCCAAGAAAGCGGCTGAACAGGATACGGCCCGGCAAACCTTAAAAAGGCTGAAAGAGATTTTTCCCTGATGGCCTGCCTATGAATCCTCCGGAAAAACCCCTTATCATTCCCATCTTTATTCCCCATTCAGGCTGTCCCCATCAGTGTGCCTTCTGCAACCAGTCCATTATTGCCCAAAAGGCCGGTCCGTTACCGGATCATTCCGAAATTCAAGAAAGCGTCCACCATTACCTGAAATTTAAAGGCCGGCGAAAAAAGGTGGAAATCGCTTTTTTCGGCGGCAATTTTCTAGGGCTTGATCCTCGAATGATACTCACTCTGCTGGAGCATATTCAACCCTATATCCGTGAAAAGAAGATTAACGGCATCCGGTTTTCCACCCGCCCTGATACCATCACAAAAGAAAGGCTTGAGCTTATCGCCCCATACCCCGTATCGGCCGTTGAAATCGGGGTCCAATCCATGAACGATGCAGTTCTTTCTGCATCGGGAAGGGGCCATGAAAGTCTTGATACCGTCAAGGCCATGGCCTTGCTGAAACAAATTTCGGTGAAAATCGGGGTTCAGGTCATGGCGGGATTGCCCAAAGACAATGAAATATCATTATTAGAGAGCACCAGAAAAATTGCCGGCCTTTGTCCGGACTTTGCAAGAATCTATCCCTTGATGGTGCTCAAGGGCAGCCGGATGGAAAAGTGGTATGCGGAGGGGTGCTATCAGCCCTTGGCATTGGCGGAAGCCGTCCGGATGGTCAAGCATATGTATCGAATATTTCGAACCGCCGGTGTGGAGGTGATCCGCATGGGGCTTCAGGCTTCGGATATGATGGAGGACTCGTCCATGGTTCTTGCCGGCCCCTGGCACCCGGCCTTTGGACACCTTGTTTTTTCCGAGATGCTGTATGATCTGGTTTGTGAAAGACTGGACCAGTGTCCGGATCTTCTAACCTCAGAGGAGATTGGTCTGAGGGTTCATCCAAGAGCCTTGCCCCGGCTGAGAGGAGAGCGAAACAACAATATGAAGAAACTGAACCTGACCTATCCAAACCATCGGTTTCGGGTTTTAACGGACGAAGCGCTTTTGATGGATGAAATTGAAATTTTTTGATCTTCACTGTGACACCATTCAGAAAATAGTTGAAAAGGGCTGTGATTTTACCGCCGCCTCCGGGCTTCATCTCAATCTGCCCGGCATTCGGAGTTCAAATTTATCCGCTCAGGTGTTTGCCTGCTTTATTTATGATTCAGGCCGTTTCGCCGACCCGTTTGATGCCTGCAATGCCTATATCGACGCCATTGAAGAATTGATCCATACCCATAAGGACCGGCTGATCCTTGCCACCTCATCCCAAACCCTCGCCTTGGAATCCGATGGAAAAACAGCCGTGATCATTGCCATTGAAGGTGCGACCCCGTTGATGGGGAAAGTGGAAATGATGGAACATTTTTATAAAAGAGGGGTCCGGCTTCTCACCATTGCATGGGATGATAATGAATTCTGCGGGACCGTATTCGGCAATAACAGCGGGCTGACACCTTTAGGGGAACACCTTGTCCGGTATTGCAATGCGCTTGGGGTGGCCGTTGACGTATCCCATGCTTCTGACAAGGCTTTTTACGATATTGCCGCCATTACAAAAATTCCGTTTCTGGCAAGTCATTCCAATGCAAGAAAGATCTGCCCCAATAACAGGAATCTCACCGATGATATGATCCGTATCATTGCTCAAATAGGAGGACTGATCGGCCTGGTTTTCGGATCAGGGTTTATCAGTCCGGAATATTATCAACATGAGGGAGCCAACAGGGACAGGATCATCAAAAAGCTTAAAGACAGGACCATGACCTTTAAGGACGCCGGGGAAATCAGCCAAAAGGCTTTGGGAAGGTTAAAAAATGCGCCGATTTCTCTTCTGGTGGAACATGCAAAGCACATCATCCATGTCGGCGGCGAAGACTGTCTTGGGCTGGGAAGCGATTTTGACGGCGTAGACAGTCTTCCTCAGGGCATGGCCGGGGTTCAGTCTCTTCCTTTGCTGGTCATGGAAATGGAAAAGCAGGGCATTTCCTCCCGGGTTATTGAAAAGATCTGTTATCAGAATAGTTATC
>CAZAHK010000279.1:0-4141 GCA_964484555.1 uncultured Desulfobacula sp. | reverse complement strand
ATTATACATTACGAGCACGCAAAAATGATCATGTTATAATGTAATGAATACTTATCCCTTTTTTACGAGGAAATATATTACGGGCTTATATGCTGGCTCTCCCGGTAATGGTTCTGATCGTCCTGATCAATATGCCGCAGGGTAATTTCCAGACCTTTGAATTTTTAGGCTATGACCTGATCCTGGGCCGGGTGGATAAGCTTTCCCGGGTTTTTGCGCTTGTATTCACCCTCATGACCTTTTTAGGAATCCTGTTTGCTTTAAAAGTAGAGGACAATCTTCAACATATCTCCGCCTTGGTTTATACCGGATCTACCCTTGGGGTTGTGATGGCGGGAGATTTTCTTTCCCTTTACCTGTTCTGGGAAATCATGGCGGTTTCATCCACCTTTTTGATTCTTGCTTCACGGACCAGGGCGTCACGGGACGCTGCCTTCCGGTATATCATGGTCCATCTGGCCGGCGGGTTGTCTCTGCTGGCCGGTATCGTGCTTTATGTCCATGAAACCCATACCCTTGCCTTTGGTTTTATCGGGCTTAACAGCCTTTCTTCCTGGCTCATTTTTATCGGCGTTGCCCTGAATGCCGCAGCCATACCCCTCCATGCCTGGCTGCTGGATGCCTACCCCATGGGAACTCCCACCAGTACGGTATTCTTAAGCGCATTTACGACAAAATCGGCTGTTTACCTTCTTATCCGGACCTTTCCGGGCACGGAGCTGCTGATGGTAATCGGTGCGGTCATGGTGACGGTTCCGATTTTTTACGCAGTTCTGGAAAACGATATCCGCCGGGTCCTGTCCTACAGCCTTATGAACCAGGTCGGTTTCATGCTGGTCGGTATCGGCATCGGCACCGAACTGGCCTTGAACGGGGTAGTGGCCCATGCCTTCTGCCATATTATCTATAAGGCCCTCTTGTTTATGGCAGCCGGGTCCGTTCTCCAGATGACGGGCAAGATCAAGTGTACGGAAATCGGCGGACTTTATAAGACCATGCCGTTGACCTGCCTCTTCTGTCTGGTGGGGTCTGCTTCCATATCCGCATTTCCCCTGTTTTCCGGATTTGTTTCTAAATCCATGATCGTTTCCGCTTCAGCCAAGGAGCAGATCTTTATGCTCTGGCTGGTCCTTCAGTTTGCCTCCACCGGCGTGGTGGACCATGCCGGCATCAAGGTGCCGTTTTTTACGTTTTTCGGTCATGATTCCGGTATCCGGGCCAAAGAGCCCCCCCTGAACATGCTACTGGCCATGGGAGCCGCGGCCTTTCTCTGTGTGGGATTGGGAGTGTATTATCAGCCCCTGTACAACCTTTTGCCCTTTGCCGTGCATTATGAACCCTATACCGGCGCCCATGTTGTCGGACAGCTTCAATTACTGATGTTCGGCGCCTTTGCCTTTACCCTTCTGATCCTGTCCGGCTATTATGTGCCTGAAGTCAAAAGCCGGAACCTGGATGCGGATTGGATATACCGAAAGCTGGGGCGGCTGGGCTACCGGGTGCTTGATCTGCGCCTGAATGCCATGAACCGGATATCCGAGAACATTGTGGTTCACTCTGCAAAAGGGGTTTCCGGTTTTTTCCAAAAAATAACAACCAATGCGGCTTTGTTTTTTGCCGTGAATTTATGGCTGCTCCTGGGGTATCGGAAGCAGCATCTGGCATATAAAAAAGAAAAACTCTACAAGGATATGACCTATGGAACCCTTCCCATAGGCATTGGTGCAGTTGTGGCGATTTCATTCATATTGATCGTATTTTCATTTATCTGAAACGGCTTAATCCTGCCATCATGGGCAAATGTTATTGAGACCATGGGTTGCCGGACTCATTTCCAGGGTCCGGCATGGGGGTGAGTTCCTGATTCTAATGATAAAGAAGAACAGCCAATGGCACCGCTAAAAATTGAAAAAATCTTACAGTCCCGCCTGCTGTGGTTTTTTGCATGGTTGGCGCCCCTGGTACTGTTTACGGCCCTGTCCGCTTCCCATGCCCTGGACCAGGGAGATTTTGTGAATTTCAGGATTCATGCCCAAAGGTTATGGGAGCTTCACCCTGAGTGGCGCACCGTCATCCTGACCAACGCCCACGAGCCTTTCTTGAATTTGCGGTTTCCTCCCGGCGCCCCCATTACCCCTTTACGGGATTCAGACTCCTTGAAAACGGTCTGGGAAACCAAGGCTCCCTTTGTGGGAAATCTCTCCTACGGATATGTGGCCATCCGGGTGCCTGTTATCAGGGATGGCCGGATGATGTATACCCTTGTTGCGCCCACAGATCCTGATTTTTTCAGAATCCCGCTTCAGAGGTCAGAGAAAACCGGTGATTGGGACTTCATGGTGGTGGGCAGCGACGGAATCGTCATATCCGCCTCCGGGCAGGCCCCGTCATCCCAGGGGGAAGCTTTTGGATCAATGCTTCCTTCAAGGCAGGGAAGGTACCCTGGCCTTGTCCGGTATGCCGTATTCCGCAGCGGTTACGGTAAACCCCGGCAACTGGCAGGTGATTGTATTCGGATCGGAAAAATTTCTTGAAGCGCCCTTTATCCAAAAACGGGTGATTGTGTATTGGGGTGCAGGATTTTCAATCCTCCTGGCCGCCGTCATGACGCTGATATTCAGTTCTGCCTGGGTTGCCGGACAGAAAACCCTTACCCTGCGGAAACAGATGGAAGAGATGCAGGAGGCCCAGCTTCGGCAGAAAGAAATGATCAAGGCATCAAAAGTCGGCCTCTGGGACTGGAATCTTGTGAGCAACCTGGTCCGGTATTCCGAGGAGTGGAAAAACCAGATCGGGTATGAGAACCGTGAAATTGAAAATGATTTTAAAGAATTTGAAAAACGGGTCCACCCCGATGACCTGAAAGCAACACTGGAAAGTGTGCGACAGAGTATTTCCGAGGTGAGGCAGGACCATAAGACCGAATTCAGGTTCCGCCATAAGGATGGTTCCTACCATTGGATTCTGGCCCAGGCCTCCATCATTCTCGATGCATCGGGCCAGCCCGCCCGGATGATCGGCTCCCACCTTGACATCACCGAACGTAAAGAGGTGGAGGAAGCCTTAAGGAACAGCCGGTCCCTGCTCAGCACATTGATCCGGACCATTCCGGACCTGGTCTGGCTGAAAGATCCCGAAGGCGTCTATCTGGCATGTAATTACCGGTTTGAATGCTTTTTCGGCGCAAAGGAAAAGGATATCATCGGAAAAACAGACTATGATTTTATGGACAAAGATCCGGCCGATTTTTTCAGACATCATGATAAAGAGGCCATGAAAAAGGGAAGCCCGAATACCAATGAAGAGGAAGTCGTTTTTGCCGATGACGGGCACCATGAAATCCTTGAAACCATAAAAACGCCCATGTACACGGATAACGGCCGGTTCGCCGGGGTGCTGGGCATCGGCTGGAATATCACCGAGCGCAAACGGTCCGAGCAGGAGAGGGAAAAGCTCCAGGCCCATTTGATCCGGGCCCAGAGAATGGAATCGGTAAGGAGGCTGGCCGGAGGCGTGGCCCATGATTTTAACAATATGCTCAGCATCATCATGGGCAATGCGGAAATGATTCTGGACGGCCAAGGTCGATCCCACCCAGATGGACCAGATTTTTGCAAACCTGTGCATCAATGCCAGGGATGCCATCAAAGGGGTTGGGAAGATCACCATTGAGACCGCCAATATTTTTTTTGATGAAGCCTATTGCAGGGACCATATCGGTTTCAATCCCGGTGATTATGTCATGATTGCCGTGAGCGATAACGGTTCGGGCATGGACAAGGAAACCCTGGGACATCTTTTTGAACCCTTTTTTACGACAAAGGAAGTCGGAAAAGGAAGCGGTCTGGGACTGGCAACGGTTTACGGCATAGTGGATCAGAACAATGGCTTTATCAATGTCTACAGCGAACCGGGTCAGGGCAGTACCTTTAAAATCTATCTTCCCAGGCGGGATGAAACCAGGCGGCCCATACGCCCGGAGAAGCTCTCAGCATCGTTGAACAGCGGACTCCCGGGGGGATTCATTTGCTCATGACGGATGTCATTATGCTTGAAATGAACGGTCGGGACTTGTTCGAAAAGATTCTAAGCCTGCACCCCGGCCTCAAATGCCTGTTCATGTCGGGGTATGCGGCCGATG
>CAZAHK010000278.1:0-4175 GCA_964484555.1 uncultured Desulfobacula sp. | reverse complement strand
AAAAAGACTCGAACCAATCCCTAATATATTCAGCGATAAAAAGAAATGATGAATAAATATGTATAGATCGTGTTGGTGAATATCATATTATTTTGTCCCGGGTCGACGGTCCCCACTGATAATATTCAGTAACTGATGGGTAAAGGTTCTCACCTGACTGAACTGTTTCCCCAGCTTCTCCACGACCCGGGCGGTATCTTCGGCATTTTGGGCATTCAGGCCGATGGCCTGGCCCATCTCCAGAACCATGGTCTTTGTCCGGGAAATTTCCCGGGCCTGCTGTGCAGACGCCGTTGCAATCCTGGAAACCATCTCTGCTGATCCGGAACTGGTTTCCATGACATCTGAAAAGGCCTGAAGGGATTTTTTGACCAGATCAGCACCATCCCTGGCTTTATGCACCGTATCTTCGATCAGGCGGGCGGTATGTTGCGCCGCCTCTGCTGAACGGGAGGCCAGGTTCCTGACCTCTCCGGCCACCACGGCAAAGCCGGCACCGGCTTCCCCGGCCCGGGCCGCTTCAACCGCTGCGTTCAAGGCCAGCAAATTGGTCTGAAAAGCGATTTCATCAATGGTTTTGATGATTTTAGAAGTCTCTTCGCTGGCTTGAGAAATTCGCCCCATGGCAGAACTCAAGCCGGAAATATCTTCGCTGGTCCGGTTCACGGCTGCCCTGGACCGGACCATGGCATCACAGGCCTGGTCAGCCTGGCCGGAATTATCGCTGCTCATCCGGGAAATATTTTCCAAGACCGTTGACATCTCCTGGATAGCGGTCTGCTGAGCCGCCTCCCGTTCAGCCAGGGCATGGCTTGATTCGCTCAACTGCTGGGTAATGGCGGTAGCCAGATCAGCATCCGTGATCAAGCCGGCCACCATGGTTTGGATAGGCCGGGTGATGTTCAGGGTCACAATGCGCAGGGTCCCGACCAGGCCCAGGGTGGACAAGGCTATAAACAGGCCTGCTCCCAGGATTAGATTGAGCCGCTCCCGTTTGACCTCCGGCGTGTTTTCCCGGGTCAGCCAGAGCTGGGCCACTATTTTTCCAGAGGGATCCTGCAAGGGCATGAGGTGGGACAGATAGTACTGTTCTCCCAGGCAACTGACCCGGCTCTTTTCCAGGGCGCTATTCTTTAGGCCGGCATTTTCAATCCCGGCAAATATCGGGCTCTCGGTGGACAGCAGAAATCTTTGGTTTTCCATGTCCAACACTGCTGCCTGACAACGGGTCAGGTCTGATACCCGGGTCAGCCAGGTGGCCGGGGACATGGCCACTTCCACAAATCCCACGGGTTGATCATCATCACCGGTGATGACCGTGGCGCCGCAGTATTCCACCGGAAAGGCCGGTTCGATGCCCTCCGGCCCCCGGAAATAATAAACAATGGAAAAGTCTTTTCCGGTTCCCTGAAAGAGATCATGGAGATAGGGAGGGAGCCTTGATTCTCTTGGGGGGAGGTCCTTGGATCGGTTCTGAATCAACACCTCAAGATCCTTGGAATAAATGGTCATCCGACAGCAATTGTTTTGCTGCTCAAGTGAAAGAAAGGCGCCTTCGATGATCATCCGGGCATTGCCGTCGCGATTCAGGGCAAACTCCACCAGTTTATCATTGTTGAGGAGGCTCAATATCGCTTTTTCCAGGGCGGCATCGCGATGGGTCAAAATGCTTTTCATGGCGATGGCATGGCCGGAAACCGTGGCATCTTCCGTCATCTGCTTCTGCTGGGTGACACTGATATACAGAACAAAACCGATGAGTATGAGCATCAGGAACTGTGAGATGCAGAAGATTCCGATAATTTTCACATTTATGGAAAAACGGCGAAACATGTGAGCCTCCATCATTTATAGGTTCTCGATCACAACTGTTTGACGGCGTTGTCACACAGGTATTTTTTGGCCTTTCGCTTCAATTTGGTATCGGCTTTAACTGCCGCGAACAGGTTGGGATAGCCATCCCTGAACCAGATGACATGCTCCGGGGCAAACCCCCACTGGGCTACGGCAACCAGGGCTGCGTTATAGCTTCGGTGGCACTCCGGCCCCTGGCAGAAAAAGGCTATGGTCGTATTGTCCTTTGCCATATTTTTAGATGCCAGGGCTGACAGAAGGGTTTCCCGGGTTAAATCATTGCCGTCCTTGCCGGACTGGTTGTAAGGAATACAGACTGCATCCCGGACACTACCGGAGCTGAATAATTCAACCGGCCGGGTGTCCACCCAGAGGATACCGGTCCCTGTGTTCATCTTTTCAACGGCTTCTTCATTGTCCCAGACCGGGATGCCCCAGGGCAGCTTTTTGCAGGTTTTCTGCAAATGCTCTGCCGGGATATGGCCCTTTTCCACTTCCTCCGCCTGAAGACCCTGACAACACAGCAGGCAGATTACCCCCAGAAGGCCTGCCAGTAATTTTCCCGTCCGGTTTTTTCCTGTTGACGTCATGATGAATCCCCTCCTTTGTTTAAATTTTAAACTGTTTTACCATCCCATTCAGCTTTTCGGCTAATTTGGACAGCTCCATGGAACTTGTATTGACCTGCCGGCTGCCGGCATTGGTTTCTTCTGCGGCCTGCCTGACGTCCGAAATATCCCGGGTGACCTCGCCGGTTACGGCAGAGATCTGATTCATATTGTTATTGACTTCCTGTATACCGGAGGCGGCCTGGGAGACATTATTGGAAATTTCCCGGGTTGTGGCGGACTGCTCTTCAATGGCAGTGGCCACTGTAGTGACGATTTCATCAATCTCATTGATAATACCGACGATGGACTCAATGGCACCGGCAGCCTCCTTAGACGTGGTCTGTACGCCGGTTATCTTCTGATTGATTTCACTGGTGGCCTGGGCCGTCTGCTGGGCCAGCACTTTTATTTCTCCTGCCACAACAGCAAACCCTTTTCCGGCTTCCCCGGCCCTGGCCGCTTCAATGGTCGCATTCAGGGCCAGAAGATTGGTCTGTTCTGAAATGTTGGCGATGGTTTCGGTTACCTTGCTGATTTCTATGGCGGCCTTACCCAGTCTTTCAACCTTTCCCGATGCCTCCTGGGCATTATGGACGGCATTCTGTGTGATTTGACTGCCCTTGGCGGTATTCTTTGAAATTTCCTGTATGGTAGCCGTCATTTCTTCGGCAGCCGACACTATCATCTGGAAATTGACGGCAGACTCTTCGGTTGCTGCCGCAACACTGTTCATATTGGAACTCATTTCTTCGGCAGCCGCCGCGACCATATTGGATTTTTCCAGGGTGATGTCCGAATTGGACGTAATCTGATTTGAAACCGCAGACAGTTCCGTTGAGGCAGACGCCAATGTTCCCACACCGGTCGTCACATCCGTGAACATATTCCGCAGTTTTTCCGACATGGTGTTCAGGGATTTAACAAGGGTTCCGATTTCGTCTTTCTGATCCATATCAATCCGTTCGGTAAGGTCTCCTGCCGCAACCCGGCCTGCAAATTCAGTTGCCAGGGCGATGGGCCGTGTAATCAAACGTGCGATGAAAACACCAAGGAGGACGGATAGGAGTATGCCTATAATACTTACAATAATCAACAGGTTTCTTTGCCGGCCCGTGGCATCCGACGCTTTTATCTGTGCGGCCTGAATATCCTTGCGCGCAAGATCTTCAATATTGCCGAGGGTTTCTATCATTTTTTCGCCGGTGGTATCCGCTTCGGTATCAAGCCGGGCAATCATTTCCTGGGGGATCTGTTCTCCGGACAGTTTTTTTACCAGAAGGTCATAAAGTTTCTTTATCTGGGGCTGGAATTCATTGTTGTGGAATTCGTCAGCCGCTTTCACGATGTTCCTGAGATTTTCATCCTTTGCAGGATATATGGTGCCCTCTTCCGTGGTTGCTCCTTCAAGGATGGCGGTTGCAAAGCTGTCAAAAGCGTTGACAAAGGCTTCATGCTCCTTCCAGACGGCATCCAGATCCGCCTTTGATCCGGCTGCCAGAAGTTCCATGATCATCTGCATATCCCTTGCAACAGCATATTTCATTTCCATGGCCGCATCTATAAGCGGTGCGGTTTCCATGACGCTCTGAAAATGGCGCCGCACCGTTTTCAGCCCCAGAATTCCGGTCAGGGCCACAAGGATGGTTATGGCGCTTACCAGAAGAAACCCGCCCATCTGTTTTTTCGCTAAACTTAAGTCTTTCAGCATTC
>CAZAHK010000277.1:0-4203 GCA_964484555.1 uncultured Desulfobacula sp. | reverse complement strand
ACCGATACCGTATATTCCCCTGTGGCTGGATCATCGGGCGGGTATTTGTATTTTCTGAGGATCCGTTTCACCAGGACCCGAAGTTTGGCCTGTACGCTTTCTTTAAGCTGCCAGTCAATGGAGGTGTTTTTCCGGACGCTGTCCACCAGCTCATGGGCAATTTCTTTCAGGGTCCGGTCACCCAGCACCGCTTCTGCCGTGGGATTGTCCGCCAGGGCGTCATAAAAGGCCAGCTCGTCTTTCCTCAGATTCAGGGCTTCCCCCCGTTTGTCCGCCTCCCGGATCTCTCTGGCCAGCCGGATCAGTTCCTCAATGATTTTTGCCGAATCGATGAGGCCGTTCTGATACCGCTTGACTGCATCGGCCAGCATCTCAGAAAACTTTCTCCCCTGGACAAGGTTGGTTTTGGCCCGGCTTTTAATTTCATCGCTCAGCAGCCGTTTCAACAATTCAAGGGCCAGATTTTTCCTCGGCATATTCCGCACTTCAGATAGAAATTCATCGGACAGGATGGAAATATCGGGTTTCCGGATTCCGGCCGCATCAAACACGTCGATGACCTCCTGGGAGATGACGGCGTCGTTGACCACCTGGCGGATGGCGGTCTCGATCTCCTCATCGGTGCGGGCCTTTCTCTGCCGGTCAAATTTGGCGAACCGGGCCTTGACTGCCTGGAAAAAGGCCAGGTCATCGCGGACTGCAAGGGCTTCGGGATGGGGGACGCAGAGGCCGAAGGCCCGCTGAAATTTCACCACGTTTTCCCTGAACCTCTCTTTGCCGTTCCCTTCCCCGGTTCCCTCTGAGATGAAATTGGCCGCATCCAGGAGAAAATCAAGCTTGGCCTTGGGATCAATATGAAAATACCGCTGATAATCAAAGGATCCAAACATATCCCGGACGATTTCAAAAAGGGTTTGCATTTTTTTCACTGCATCTTCCAGGTCATAGGCCAGCTTGCCCTGACCCCTCTCAGTGTAAACCGCCATGGCGTTTTTCAGATCCTGGGCAATGCCGATATAATCCACGATGAGGCCCCCGTCCTTGTCGCCGAATACCCGGTTGACCCTGGCAATGGCCTGCATCAGGTTGTGGCCGTTCATGGGTTTGTCGATGTAGAGTGTGTGCAGACAGGGGGCGTCAAACCCGGTCAGCCACATATCCCGGACAATCACCAGCTTCAGCGGGTCCCCGGGGTTTTTCAGCCGGTCGCCGATGGTCTTGCGCCGCGGTTTGTTGCGGATATGGTTTTGCCAGTTAAGCGGATCGCTGGCCGAACCGGTCATGATGACCTTGACGGCACCTTTGCCGTCGCTCTCGTCATACCAGTGGGGCCTCAGCCGGATGATCCGGTCATGCAGGTCAACACAGATCCTGCGGCTCATGCACACGACCATGGCCTTTCCCTCTGCCGCCGAAAGCCGCTGTTCAAAATGGCGGACCAGGTCGGCCGCCACCTGGTCCAGCCGTCCGGCGCTGCCCACCACGGCCTCTTTGCCGGTCCACCGTGCAAACCGTTTCTGCCGTTCGGTCAGTTCATCCCCCTCGGTGACCTCTTCCACCCGTTCATCCAGAACCTGCCGGTCTTTTGGGGAAAGCTCGATCCGGGCCAGCCTGCTTTCATAATAGATTCGTACCGTGGCTCCGTCGGCCACGGCCTGCCGGATGTCATACACGTCGATATAATCCCCGAACACGGCCTGGGTGTTCTTGTCTTCCTTTGCAATGGGCGTTCCGGTAAAGCCGATAAAGGTGGCATGGGGCAGGGCGTCGCGCATATGACGGGCAAACCCGTCCACAAAATCATACTGGCTTCGGTGGGCTTCGTCGGCCATTACCACGATATTGCACCGGTCCGAGAGCAGCGGGTATTTTGCCCCCGGCTCCTCGGGGAGAAATTTCTGGATGGTGGTAAAGACCACCCCGCCCGAGGCCACGGCCAGCATTTTTTTCAGGTCTTCCCGGTTGGCGGCCTGGACCGGCGTCTGCCGAATCAGATCCCGGCAGTTGGTAAAGGTTTCAAACAACTGCTGATCCAGATCGTTCCGGTCCGTCAGCACCACCAGGGTCGGGTTTCCCATGGCCTCATTCAGCACCAGTTTTCCTGCAAAGAACACCATGGAAAGGCTCTTGCCGCTGCCCTGGGTGTGCCAGACCACCCCGGCCCGCCGATCCCCGGCCGGTTGATCCTTGGCATCGGCCAGGCCATATTGAACCGGGTTGGCATACGCCATCCATTCATCCCTGGGTTCCGGCGGCAGTGCGGCCCGGAGGGTGGAGGCCAGGGCCCGGTTTACGGCATAATATTGATGATAGGCCGCCACCTTTTTGATGGTTTTTTCCGGGGTTTTCTCAAACACGATGAAATGGCGGATGAGATCCGTCAGGGTTTGTTTGTTCAGCAGCCCCTTGAGCATGGGCGCCAGGGCAGACTCTTTACGGGTATCCACAATGCGCTTGCCGTCATCGGTTTTCCATTCCATGAAGCGGGGATATTCGCCGGACAGGGTTCCCACACGGGCAAACCAGCCGTCACTGGCAATCAAAAGGGTATTAAAGGTAAACAGGGAAGGGATCAATTGCTTGTAGGTCTGCAACTGCTGAAAGGCAGCATGGACGTCGGCATTTTCATCCACGGGGTTTTTCAATTCCATGACCACCAGGGGCAGGCCGTTGACCAGGAGCACCACATCCGGCCGCTTCCGGTTGTGGTTTTCCACCACCGTGTACTGGTTGACGGCCAGAAATTCATTGTTTTCAGGGTCATTAAAATCCACCAGCCAGACCTTGTCGGTCCTGGCTTTGCCGCCGCCCACGGAGAATTTCACATCAATGCCGTCAATGAGCATCCGGTGAAAGCTCTCGTTATTTTCCAGAAGGTTCACGGATGGGGTGCGCAGCGCTTTCCTGGCCGCATCCTCCCTGGCCTCGGCCGGGATGCTTGGATTCAGCCGGTCGATGGCGGCCCGCAACCGGCCCTGCAACACCACCTCGGTATGGTCCCGTTCCCTGTTCTCACCTTCGGAGATGTCCGGGCCAAAGGCAATGGCATACCCTTCCTCGTCCCTCAGAATGTCCAGAACGATCTGCTCGATTTCGGATTCATAGAGCCCATGGGTCATGATTTTCTTCTCCTGCCGGATTTTGCCTTGCCTGGTCCGGCAATCTGCTTGACGGCCTTGTCAAAATCGCTTTCAAACAACCGGTCCTGAACCCTCCGGTATTTTTCAAACTGGCTTTCGGCAAAGGTTCTGGCAATCTCCTGGGAAACCCGGCCGGGGTGATCCAATATCTCCCGCTGGTTGAACTGAAGAAAGGCATTCAGTTTTTCAGCCCAATCCTCCATGGTCATGGGAATATTGCGCTCCGCCTGATCTTCGGCATAATCCAGGTACATGGAGACAGTCCGGTCCAGAGCTTTCAGTTCTTTGGCGGTGAGGTAATTCTTGGCAACAGCAACATCGGTTTTGACAATCTTTCCGGCGGGTGCGTTTTTCCAGGTGGTCAGTCCCATGCGCTCTTTGTCTCCGTCAGCTCTTTCCATGATCAGTTCAGCGGCTGTGCGCCCATGAATGGCAAAATGCAATTTGTTCTGGACCGTGGCAAAAAAAGTCCGGGTCGTTTCCGAGTCCGGGCTGTAATCCATTGCCGTGGCATAAATATCCGTGACCTTTTGATGGAACATCCGCTCACTGGCCCGGATCTCCCGGATCTCGGCCAACAGATGATCAAAATAGGCCTGATTGAAAAAGGAACCGTTCTTCAGCCTTTCCTTGTCCAGCACATACCCGCGGATGGCAAAATCCCGCAGCACCCCGGTGGCCCACTGTCGAAACTGGGTCGCCCGCCGGGAGTTGACCCGGTAGCCCACCGAAATGATGGCATCAAGGCTGTAGTGGTCAATATTGCGGGCCACCTCACGGGCCCCTTCTTTTTGAACAATCCGGAATTTCCGGACAGTTGCCTCGGCAGTTAACTCACCTTCAGCATAGATGTGTTGCAGATGTTCGCTGATGGTGCGCACATCCACGCCGAACAGCGCGGCAATAAGCTTCTGCGTCAGCCAGATCGTCTCGCCCTCAACCCGCACTTCAATGCCGTCCTCACCGGCCTGGCGGGTGAAGATCAAAAACTCTGCTGTGCTGTTGCGGATTTGCAGTCGTTTGTCGCTCATACTTCTATCTCTCCTGACATGAGTTTGGGGAG
>CAZAHK010000276.1:0-4217 GCA_964484555.1 uncultured Desulfobacula sp. | reverse complement strand
ATGCAGGCCAACAATGAATATGTTCCCCTTTTAAAACTGGCCCGGTATCTGGAGGAAGCGGCATTTGAACAGACAGAAGCCATGATCGGCCAGCTTGGCCTGGACACGGCAAAGGTCAAAGAGGCCTATTGCCGGTCCCTTGAATGGGCCAACCATCTGAGCCAAATGCAGTTGAAACAATAGCCGTGCCCTGGCTTTTCACTGAGTGTATTGGATTGCGGATACATCTTTCCGGAATGAATAAAGGACAACGGAACAATTGACCCCTGATAATGTGATGAACGGATGGTTTTCCGAAACATCGGAGATGTGGCCCGGCATTGCACTTTCCATTGAAATCGAAACGCTTCTGTATTCCAGGAAAAGCCGTTTTCAGCAGATTGATCTTTATGAAACCCGGCATCACGGACGGATGCTGGTACTGGACGGCATTATTCAGCTTACGGATTTTGATGAATTTGCCTACCAGGAAATGCTGGCCCATATTCCTTTGTTTGCCCACCCCTGCCCGGAAAAAGTCCTGGTCATCGGGGGCGGGGACGGAGGGATTTTAAGGGAGGTTGCAAAGCATGACATGGTTTTATCCATTGATATCTGTGAAATAGATGAAAAGGTGATCCAGGTATCCAAGGATTTTTTGCCCGCCATGAGCATGGGATTTGATGACCCAAGGGTGAAGGTTCATATTGGGGACGGCAGTGAATTTGTCCGGCATCATTCTCTGGAATATGACGTCATCATTGTGGATTCTTCGGACCCGGTGGGGCCGGGGGAAATCCTGTTTGAAAAAAAATTTTATGAATACAGCAAAAGGGCCTTGAGAAAAAACGGACTCATGGCGGTCCAGGGGGAATCTTTTTTCCTGCATCCGGACAAGGTGCAGAAAATCGTCCGGCATATGAAAGATCTGTTCCCCCGTCATGGATATGCCTATTCTCTGATCCCGACCTTTACGGGCGGACATGTGGGCATCTGTGTCGGTTCCGACGGAGCTGATCCGTCAACACCGGCCAGGGCCATTACAAAACAAATCCAGGCCAGCCTGAAATATTATGATTTGAAAATTCACCAGGCCTCTTTTATCCTGCCGAGATTTGCAGAAAAATTAATACAGGACGCCTGATCAGATGCCTGAGTTTTGCCTGTAAGGAGGGCTTTCAGGGCTGCTGCTGGGTGATGCAGTGGATATTGCCGCCGCCCAGAAGGATTTCCCTTGTTCTAACCGGAACGACGGTTCTGTCCGGAAAAATCGACTGAACCAGGACCAGGGCGGTTTTATCCCGGGGATCATCAAACACGGGCATGACAATCCCCCCATTGGCCATATAAAAATTGACATAGGAGGCGGCAAGACGCGCTCCTTTTTCCCGGATCATGCCCGGATTGTGGTTTTCCAGGCTTTTGCTTTCTTCTTCGGACATGAATAAGGGGCCGGGCTGGTGAAGTTTATGGATGGTGAGCGGCCTTTTCTTTGCATCCCTTGCCCGGGAAAGCCGTTTCAGGGCATCCAGCGAAATGTCGTATTGAGGGTCCGCAGGGTCATCGGTCCAGTGAAGCAGGACCTCTCCTGGTTTCGTAAAACAGCAGAGATTGTCCACATGGCCGTCGGTTTCATCCCCATATACCCCTTGCCCCAGCCAGATAACGGTGTCAACGCCCAGATAAGCTTTCAGGATAGACTCTATTTCATCCCTGGACAGGGAAGGATTCCGGTTGGGATGGAGCAGGCATTGTTCCGTGGTCAGGAGGGTGCCCTCTCCGTCGACATGGATGGAGCCGCCCTCAAGAATGACGGGGGCCTTATAGCCTTCGATCCGGCTGAGTTCCATGACGGTCCGGGCGATTTTTTCATCCCGGTCCCAGGGAAAATATAAACCGCCGTTGAGGCCTCCCCAGGCATTAAAGCCCCAGTCAACGGCCCGGACTTCTCCCTGGCGGTTTTTAATAAAGGTGGGTCCCACATCCCGCATCCAGGCATCATCGGCTTCCATTTCCACAAGGGTGATATTTGAGGCTGGGGACAAAAATTCCGTCGCAGTTTTAAATTCCCGCCTGGAAACCCCCACCACCACGGGTTCAAACCGGGCAATGGCTTCGGCAACGGCGCTAAAGGCCTCTTTTGCAGGCCCCGCCCGGTTTCGCCAGTTGTCCTGCCGTTCGGGCCAGAGCATCCAGCACCGGGAATGGGGTTCGAATTCGCCGGGCATAGAAAACCCGTGTTTACGTGGGGTGGTGTTAAGCATTCGGATCATGGGGTCTCAGGGTTCATGGATTGCCGATTGGGTTTCAAGCAGGTCATCGGGGTTTCGATGACCTGCTTTTGCTTCGTATCTTAATGGGATTTAACCCTGGTCCAGGCCTGGTCTACAATCTTGTTGTCCTTGCCCAGGTCCTTCACAAAATGGAGGGTTTTCATTATTTCAGGAGTGGGCCAGATGCCGGGATTCTGGAGGTCTTCCTTGTTCAGGAAGGGGATGGCCGCATCATTGGGGCTGGCATACTGGTTATAATTGGAAAGGGCTGCCCCGACTTCGGGCTCCAGGACCCAGTTGATCCATTTATGGGCCGCTTCCATATTGGGCGCCTTGGCCGGGATGCACATGGAATCGATCCAGATCTCGCCGCCTTCTTTGGGAACAGTGAATCCGAATTTTTCCGGTTCCTTGGAAACCGTCTGGATGGAATCCCCGTTATAGACAACGGCGGCATCGGCCACACCGGAGATGACATCGTTCTTGCCGCCGACCCCGCCCTTAAATCCCAGGCATTCCTTGCGTTTCTTGGTTTCAATGAGAAGGTCCGAGGCGGCCTTCAATTCCTTGGGGTTGGTGGAGTTGAAATCATATCCCAGGTAGACCAGGGCGATTCCCATCATTTCCCTGACCGAATCAATGAGATAGAATGAACCGGGTTTCTTTTTCGGGTCAAAAATGATGTCCCAGGAAGCCACATCGCTGTCTTTTAATTTTGCCTTGTTATACATGAGACCCACGGTGCCCCATTGCCAGCCCACGGAATATTTATTGCCCGGATCAAAGGCAGCATTGGAAAATTTTTGTCCTAGGTTCTTCAGGTTGGGGATCTTGGAATGATCCAGGGGGACAATAAGTTTCAGGTTGATGAGGCTGGTGATGATGAAATCCGTGGGGATGATGATATCATATTGGCCCAAGCCCCCGGCCTGGAGTTTGGCCATCATCTCCTCATTGGATTCGTACATGTCGAGCTTTACCTTGATGCCGGTGGCCTTTTCAAAGTCCTTGGGCATATTTTCCTCGTCCATGTATTCGGACCAGGTGAAGATCTTTAATTCGCCGTTGCCGCAAAAGGCTGATCCTGTAAACAAGATCAGAACAAAGAGAAGCGCCGGGCCGAGCAACATCATTTTTTTCATCTTTTTCCTCCTAAAGTTTAAGTTTATCCTGTCTGAGGGCCTCATTATTTTTTATTGACTCTTCTGGTTATTCTTTCCATGCAGATGACAAGGATGATGGTCACCATGAGAACCAGGGTGGAAAGGGCATGGATCTGGGGGGTGACCACCCTTCTCACCGCTGCATAGATATAGAGCGGAAGGGTTATGGAATCCGGGCCTGCCGTGAAAAAGCTGATGACAAAATCATCCAGGGACAGGGTGAAGGCCAGCATGGCCCCGGCCACAATCCCGGGCGTGAGCAGGGGCAGGGTGACCTTCATCAACATATAAGTGGTATCGGCGTAAAGATCCCTGGCCGCTTCTTCGATTTCCTTGCCGATACCGGCCAGCCTGCTTCGGACCACCAGGGCCACAAAGGCCGTCTGAAAGGTAATATGGGCGATGATCATGTTTAAAAGGCCGGGATCAAAGACCGAGGACAGGGTTCTTAAAAAACCAAAGGCCACCACCATGGCTGCGGCAAAAATAATATCCGGGATGATGACCGGCAAATGCATGGTCAGGTCAAAGGCGGCATTCATTTTCCGGGGCCAGGGGAAACGGTCCATACCGATGGCCAGGATGGTCCCGAGGAAGGTGGACACCAGGGTGGACACCAGGGCCAGGATAAGGGTGTTCCATGCTGCATGAAGAATGAGTTCATTTTCAAAGAGCTTGATATACCAGTCCAGGGTGAATCCTTTCCATTCAAGTCCGTATTTGCTGTCGTTCACTGAAAAAAAAGCAACGGCCATGAGGGGAAGATATAAAAAGGCCATGGTGGAAAAGGCTGAAATACTGA
>CAZAHK010000275.1:0-4230 GCA_964484555.1 uncultured Desulfobacula sp. | reverse complement strand
TTTTCAAGTGTTTCATTTTTTGTTGTGCCCGCCAGGGCATGGCCGTTATTCAAATGAAGGATCTTCTGGATGACAACACGGTCGGCTGTGATGATTTGGTCAGGATTGATTTGGATGCCCTGAAAGCGCATCACCTCGCACAAAGAGGTGATCTGGTATTCAGGTCTCGAGGGTCTCTGACCACGGCAGCGGTTCTTCTGGGAGATCCAGGCAAGGCAGTTGTCTCCGCTCCCTTATTAAGGATTCGAGTAACGAAGCCGGACAAGGTATTGCCCGAGTATCTGAACTGGTACATCAGCCAGCGGGATGCGCAGATTTTCTTAACCAGCCGGGCAAAGGGAACGGTTCAGAAAATGATCAGCAAGCAGGCAATTGAAGATCTGGAGGTGATGCTTCCAAATCTGGAAAAACAGAAAAACATCGTAGGGCTGGCCGCGTTGTCTGCTCGTGAACAAACCCTACTTCATACGCTGGCCGATAAGCGGGAACAATACATTTCAACAGTACTAATGCAGTTTGCAAAGGAGAATAAAACATGAGCAGTAAGATTGATCAGAAAGACATCAACAACGCGGCATGGTCGGCATGTGACACCTTCCGGGGTGTTGTTGATCCGGCGCAGTACAAAGACTATATCCTCGTGATGCTGTTTGTGAAATATATCTCCGACGTATGGCAGGACCATTATGAAGAGTACCAGAAACAGTATGGCAATGATGATGTTCGTATCCGCCGCAAGCTCGAGCGTGAACGTTTTGTTCTCCCGAAGGTTAAACTCACCGAAAAGAACGATAAAACCGGCGAAGAGACGATTCTGGATGAATTCCCCGCCACCTATTACAGCCTGTATGAACGCCGGTCCGCCGCCAACATCGGTGAGCTGATCAACATAGTGCTCGACCATATTGAAGAAAGCAACAAGAGCAAACTCGAAGGGGTCTTCCGCAATATCGACTTTAACAGCGAGGCCAACCTCGGCAAAACCAAGGACCGCAACCGCCGTCTCAAACAACTTCTGGAGGATTTCCACAAACCACAGCTCAGCATGAAGCCCAGCCTCGTTTCCGAGGATGTCATCGGCAATACCTATATTTACCTGATTGAGCGCTTTGCCTCCGACTCCGGAAAAAAGGCCGGAGAGTTCTTTACCCCGCTGAAGGTGACCGAGCTGGTGGCCAGGCTGGCTGGCCCGAAACCGGGCGACCGTATCTGTGACCCGGCCTGCGGATCAGGAGGCCTTCTGATTCAGGCAGCCCAAGAGGTGGCCCGCAACGCGGGCAGCGCTCAGGAAAAGCGCAACTTTGCCCTTTTTGGCCAAGAGTCCAACGGCAGCACGTGGGCGCTCTGCCGCATGAACATGTTCCTGCACAGCTTTGACAGCGCCCGGGTGGAATGGTGCGACACCCTGAACAGCCCTCTGCTGTTGGAAAACGACCGGTTGATGAAATTCAGCTGTGTGGTGGCCAATCCACCGTTCTCACTGGACAAATGGGGTGCCGAAAGCGCCGAGAGCGACCAGTACAACCGTTTCTGGCGCGGCGTCCCGCCCAAGAGCAAAGGCGACTGGGCCTTTATCAGCCACATGGTGGAAATTGCCCTTGAAAAACAGGGCCGGGTTGCCGTGGTGGTTCCCCATGGCGTGCTGTTCCGGGGCGCAGCCGAAGGCCGTATCCGACAGAAAATGATTGAGGAAAATCTGCTGGATGCCGTTATCGGTCTGCCGGGCAACCTGTTCCCGACCACCAACATCCCGGTGGCAGTTCTGGTCTTTGACCGCTCCCGTGAAAAAGGCGGTGCCCGTGAAGAATGCAAAAACATCTTCTTTGTCGATGCCAGCCGGGAGTTTGTCTCCGGTAAAAATATGAACACCCTCTCGGAAGCGCATATCGGCAAGATCATGGAGACCTATACCGCCCGGGCTGAAGAAGAAAAATACGCCCATGTGGCCGAGTTTGCCGAGATCAAGGAAAACGATTTCAATCTCAATATCCCCCGATATGTGGACACCTTTGAGGAGGAAGAGGAAATCGACATTGATGCGGTGCAGAAAGAAATTGATGCCTTGGAAAAGGAACTGACAGAAGTGAGAAAGCAGATGGCGGAAAAACTACAACAGATTCAGAGGTAACCAATGGATAAGAATACGATAACAAAACTAACAAACTCTTTTAATTCCATAGTTCAACAGACCTCTGATGGCACAACAGAATTTTGGTATGCCAGAGATTTGATGGAGAAGCTTGGATACACCAAATGGCAGAATTTTGTGGAAGTCATTGCCAAAGCAAAAATAGCCTGTGCAAATTCAGGTGTTCCAATTGAAAACCATTTTACCGACGTCAGTAAAATGGTCTCCATCGGCTCAGGTGCCGAACGTCCGGTTGAAGATGTTATGCTCACTCGGTACGCCTGCTATCTCATTGCCCAGAACGGCGACCCCCGTAAAGAAGCAATTGCCTTTGCCCAGACCTACTTCGCAGTACAGACCAGAAAGCAGGAGCTGATTGAAGAACGTATTCGACTACAGGAACGCCTCCAGGCACGGCAGAAACTGACAGAATCGGAAACAGAATTATCCCGTAATATATATGAACGCGGCGTGGATGACCAAGGTTTCGGACGTATACGCTCAAAAGGGGATGCCGCACTCTTTGGTGGAAACACCACCGCTCAGATGAAAGACAAACTGAGTATGCCGTCAAATCGACCGCTGGCCGACTTCCTTCCGACGGTGACCATTGCCGCAAAAAATCTGGCAACGGAAATCACCAACCACAACGTCCTTCAGAACGATTTGCAGGGTGAGTCTTCTATCACAAACGAGCATGTCCAGAACAATGCCAGTGTACGCAATATACTGGGCGAACGCGGTATCAAACCTGAAGAATTGCCTCCCGAAGAAGACATCAAGAAGCTGGAACGACGCGTCAAGTCCATTGAGAAAAAGCTGATTAAGGGAAGTGAGCTGCCAAAAGGAGGTAACCACGAATGAACACGAATCTACACGAGTATTATTTAGAACCACAGAATACACGGAACTGCACGGAAGGAATATTGGAATATTCTCTCTGTATTCATTGTTATCCGTGGTTAAAAGATAACTCAGCCGCGCTTGTAGCGAATGATGAATATCGCAGCCGCGCTTGTAGCGAATGATGAATATCGAATGATGAATGATGAGTTGAAGAACAGTTCTGAACTCGGCAGAGCCATAGAACTCGCCACAGGGGTGAATCATGGAAAATAATAAAGATAAACGCCCTCATGGCGAACTTCTGGTTTATCAGGGGCAAGGACTGAGTGATCCTGTTCAGATACGACTGGAAGGGGAAACTGTCTGGTTGAGCCAAAAATTGATGGCGGAGCTGTATGGTGTCTCCACTCCAACTGTAAATGAGCACATTTCAAATATTTACGACGATGAAGAATTGCTTCCGGAAGCAACTATTAGGAAATTCCGAATAGTTCAAATGGAAGGCAGCAGAGAGGTCGGACGCTTGATTGATCATTACAATCTGGAAATGATCATTGCCGTCGGCTTTCGGGTTCGCTCCAGACGGGGAAGCCAGTTCCGCAAATGGGCCAATGAGCGGATCTCCGAATATCTGGTCAAGGGCTTTACCATGGATGACGAGCGCCTCAAGGGAAACACCGGGTTGGTTGATTATTTTGACGAATGGTTTATGGAACCACAGATGGACATGGCACACAGATTTTTAATTGAACCACGGAATACACAGAACAACACAGAAGGAGGTCTATTCGATTTTCTGTGTCTTCCGTATGTTCCGTGGTTGAAAATCTATTCAGCATTCATCAGTCATATTTCAACACTCGCCGCAGGCGGGGTTTCAGTGTTCAGTGAAAAATGGAAATTGAAACCTGAAAAACGGCTCAAGGAGATTCAGCGATGAGTTTACTTTCAATAAAAAGCAAAATTGGAATCCCGCCCGATTGGAAAATGGTTCCAATTGGAAAAGTCCTCATTTCAAGTCAGTATGGAACAAGCAATGGCAATTCAGAAACAGGTATTCCTGTTGTCGGAATGAAAAATCTGCAGGATGGAAGAGTTGATTTTAAAGATCTTCCTTTTGTTTTTGTTGACGAAGCAGAAAAGGAAAGACTGCTACTGCATGATGGAGATATATTGCTCAACCGTACAAATAGTTATGACTTAGTTGTTCGTGATAGTAAGAAATCAAACAAAATCATTTGAAAAGAGGTAACACT
>CAZAHK010000274.1:0-4296 GCA_964484555.1 uncultured Desulfobacula sp. | reverse complement strand
TAAAGTATTTTATGCATTCAGGTAGACTTTTGGTTTATCGAGCTGAATAGTTACATCAAATATATAGTTAATAACGTATGAACTTCTGAAATCCTGCGCAAAATTATAACTTTATATGAAAATTTCGGATATGGTATAAAAATCAAATAGGTTGGTGCGGCGGAGTCTTTTACCTGTGTACTTATGGTATCAATAGGGGCGAGTAAATTTTCTAATAGAGCGACAACTTCAAAAAGAAAGAAACAGGAATTCAAAACGGCCAGACAGTGAGGACTACGTCCAGGGCAAGGACCGTTTTTTAGGTGAATGAAAACCGCAGACTCTCCCTGTAAGTCTCTCTTTTTTATAAACTTATCCGAACACCACCTATAGCATGGGTTGTTTTTTTGCACTGGTGGGGAAATTCAAATATATGAAAAAGGGCAGAATCAAATGAATCATGGTTCCATTAAAGTATATTGGTGACTTAACAAAACAAAAACAGCAACCCCGATGCCCATCATGAAGCTGGAATATTAAATTCATAAGTCCCTGCCGGGCGCTTTAATCAGCATCTCTTTTCCCGGTCCCCCAAAGTTTTTTCAAGTCCGGCCGTTGACAATACGGCTGATTTTGCTTAGGAAATGGGGGTACGATGCGAGGCATGATTTATTAAATGACATAAATAAAGGGAGACCCTATACATGGCACAGCTGATTGCAGACCGGCGGGACGTGGACTTTGTTCTTCATGAACAAATGGGAATGGTGGAACACGAATCCTTTGACGAATACAATAAAAAAACCATCGACCTCATTGTGACGGAAGCCAGGAATCTGGCCATCAAGGAAATCCTGCCCACCTTCAAGGACGGGGATGAAACAGGATGCCTCCTTGAAAACGGAAAGGTCACAGTGCCGGAATCCTTCCAGCGGGCCTGGAAACTTTTCTGCGAAGGGGAATGGCTGGCCATGTGCGATGACCCGGCCGTGGGAGGCCAGGGCATGCCCAGGCTGGTGGGATGCGCGGCCCTGGAATATATGATCGGCGCCAATTCCGCCTTTATGCTCTATTACGGCATGACCCACGGGGCCGCCAAATTGGTGGAGGCCTTCGGCACGGAAGATCAGAAAAAACGATATATGAAACGGATGTTCTCGGGGGAATGGGGCGGCACCATGCTCCTGACCGAGCCCGAAGCCGGTTCCGATGTGGGAGCCCTCACCACCTCGGCCGTCAAAAACCCGGACGGCACCTATTCCATCAAGGGGTCCAAGATTTTCATCTCCGCCGGGGAGCATGATCTCTGCGAGAATATCATCCACCCGGTCCTGGCCCGGATTGAAGGGGCACCGGCCGGAACCAGAGGCATTTCCCTGTTCCTGGTTCCCAAATACCATGTCAATGACGACGGGTCCCTGGGGGAATTCAACCATGTGGTCTGCACCGGTCTTGAGCATAAGATGGGCATCCACGGCAATGCCACAGCCTCCCTGTCCCTGGGGGAAAAAGGGGACTGCATCGGCACCCTTCTGGGCGAAGAAAACAAGGGCATGCCGGAAATGTTCCGGATGATGAATGAGGCCCGGGCCTTTGTGGGCATGCAGGGCTTTGCCGTTGCGTCGGCCTCCTATATGTATGCCCTGGAATACGCCCGAACCCGGGTCCAGGGAAGACATATTTTGGCCGGGAAGAATGCCGAGGCCGAGAATGTGACCATTATCCAGCACCCGGATGTGAAGCGCCAGCTTCTGAACATGAAGGTGTATACCGAAGGCATGCGGTCTTTAATCTATTATTACGGCAAATGTTCCGACATTGTCCACACCACCGGTGATGCCAGGCTCAAGGCCGATACGGCGGCCCTCATTGAGGTGCTGACCCCCATTGTCAAGGGATATGTGACGGATAGATCCCTTGAGGTCTGCTCCCACGGGGTCCAGGTCTACGGCGGGTACGGGTATATCTGCGAATACCCGGTGGAGCAGCTCATGCGGGATTCACGGATCTTCATGATTTATGAAGGCACCAACGGCATCCAGGCCATGGATCTTCTGGGCCGGAAACTGTCCATGAACAGGGGGGAAAGCTTTGCCTATTTCCTGGATCAGATGAAAGCCACCATTGAAGATGCAAAAAAAATCGACGGGCTCCAGGCCATGGCCGGAAAGACGGCCCATGCCGTATCCAGGCTGGAGGCCCTGGCAAAGGAAATGGGTCAACGGGCCGGATCGGAACGGGTGTTGAACGCCTATGCCTTTGCCCATCCCTTCCTTGAAGTGACCGGGGATGTGACCTTTGCCTGGATGCACCTGTGGCGGGCCTCCATTGCCGCACCCAAACTGGCAGAAAAGGCAGGAAGCCTGGACAGGGAAGCAGTCCAAAAGGCTGCGCCAAAAAATAAGGACGCGGCGTTCTATGCAGGACAGATGGAATCGGCCAAATTTTTTATCCATACCCTTTTAACCGCCACCTGTGGTAAAATGGATGCCATCCTGGAAGGAAACACCAGCGTGGAAGACATTCTGGATGTCTCCTTCGGAACAAAATAAAGGGAGGAATCATGTTTGACTATTTGAAAAAAAGCCTGTTGACCGGCGTGGGTCTGGCCTTGAGATCAAAGGCGGAAATTGAGGATCTGGCAAAGGAATTTGCCAAGACATCCAGCATGAGCCAGGACGAGGCCAAAGAATTTTTCAAGGATTGCCAGGGGAAATATGAAGAGGCCAGGGCGGAATTTGATAAAAAGCTGGAGGCGACCATTGAGAAAATCCTGAAAAAACTGGATCTGCCGTCCCGGTCCGATATCAAGGCCCTCAATGACCGGATGGATGCCCTGACAAAAAAACTGACCGATGAATAAGCCGTTGACGGCCGGACTTGTATGCTGAGCATCAAAACCATCGGCCGGGTGGGCAAGCGGTACCGCCATCTGCTGCGGTACCAGCAGATCCTCAGCGTTATTTTAAAATACGGCTTTGAAAACATCATTCATGCCATGAATATTGACCGGTATATTGAATCCGGTCTTCAGCTCATTCCCTTTGTCACCCGGCATGAAAAGGTTGAAAAGCTGTCCAATACCCAGAGGATCAGGATGGCCCTGGAAGAGCTGGGCCCCACCTTTATCAAGATGGGGCAGGTTCTGTCTTCCCGGCCGGACCTGATCCCGGTGGATCTTCTCCAGGAACTGACAAAACTCCAGGATCATGTGCCCTCCTTTGAGTTTGAACAGGTCAAAACCATTATCGCCTCTGAATTCGGCCTTCCCCATGACCAGGTGTTCCGGTCCATGGAAGAAAGCCCTTTTGCCAGCGCCTCCATCGGCCAGGTTCACCGGGCAAGGAACCAGGACAATGAACCCGTGGCCGTCAAAATCCAGAGGCCCGGCATCAAAAAGACCATTGAAATTGATCTTGAAATCATCCATCACCTGGCCTCCATCATGGAGAACAATATCGAGGAAGCCGCTATTTTCAACCCGGTCAGGATCGTGGAAGAATTTGCAAAAACCCTTGAAAAAGAGCTGGATTATGCGGTTGAGGCCTCCAATATGGAACGGATGGCCCAGCAGTTTGAAGATGACCGGACCATCCATATTCCCGGGGTCTTTACCGCTGAATCCGGGGAACGGGTTCTGACCATGGAATACATTGACGGCATCAAGGCCGATGACATCGACGCCATAGATGCCGCCGGGCTGGACAGAAAGCTCATTACCCGGAGGGGAGCCGATTTCATCATGAAGCAGGTCTTCGAGTACGGATTCTTCCATGCCGACCCCCATCCGGGCAATATCTTTATCCTGGAAAAAAACCGGATCTGCCCGGTGGATTTCGGCATGACCGGCTTTGTGGACAAAACCACCCGGGAAGTATTTGTGGATCTCATCCACAGCATTGGGGTGAACAATCATAAACTCACGGCCCGGCTGTTATGCGAGCTTGCGGAATATGAAACCCTGCCGGATCTGTCCCGGCTGGAAAAAGAGGTGTCCCTGTTTGTATCCCTTCACCTGTCAAAAGCCTTGAAGGATATTAAAACCGCCCGGATGCTGAACCAGTTCCTTGAGCTGTGCGCCGCCCACAAGCTTCGCATTCCACCGGATTTCTTTTTGATGATGAAGGCCTTTATCTCCATTGAAGGGGTGGCAAGACAGCTTGACCCTGACTTTGACATGATTTCCCATGCCGTTCCCTATGTGACGGCGGCAAAACAAAGGAAATTCAAGCCTTCAAGAATTGCGGAAGATGTCATGGGGCTGGCCCGGGAATCCTACCGGCTGCTCCAGACCCTTCCCGGAGATGCCATAGAAAT
>CAZAHK010000273.1:0-4318 GCA_964484555.1 uncultured Desulfobacula sp. | reverse complement strand
CCTTTTGCAAAATCCCTCACAAAGGAGTCCAGGAGCATTTTAAAAAATTCATCCAGCAAAAGCCCCATGCTCTGATAAATATTGGTCAATTTGGTGTCCACATCCAGGCTTTGATGATGGGACCAGTTGTAGACATCCTCAAAAAATCTCAGGATGATTTTATCCTTGACTGCTTTGCCCTTTTTGATCCTGCGGAGGGTTACCCATTCTTTTAACCGGCTTTGCCGGTCTTCAAACACCACATGGTTGATAATGGATAAAATACCGCCCGGGTCATTTTTCCCGGCATGGGAGGAATAATCGCAGAAGATTTTGTAAATGGAAAAGGCAAAGGATTTATAATCATTGCACCGGCCCATGCTGAGGGTTTTTCTTTCCTTTATCTGCCGGATGAACAGGGCCTTTGAACGAGCGCCCCCGGCGTTGGTGGCGGTCCGGCCGATAAAAAGGCCTGCATGGTCATCGGAGCCGCCGGTAAACCCCTTGATCCAGGGATCCGGACTCATGGGGGTGATCTTGTATTTTTCCCTGAGATTTTGTATTTTTTCCGGGGTCAGGCTTTTGAGGACGCCCTGCCAGGCCTCATTGTAATAGCGGTTTCTGGCTCCGTTCAGGACTTCAAACACATCAAACAGCAGCATCAGCTTTTCAAGAAGCTCAATGGTGAGACGCCTGTTGATGTTGTAAAACCCGTGGGCAACGGAATAGGCCAGGTCATGGGTCCGGATAAGGTCCCTGAGCTGGTAAATATCATGCCGGACTGCCTGGATCTGTTCAAACCGGTCCTTTGTAATATCAAAGATCAGGATATGGATCTTGCAGCCGTTTTCCGGGAAATAGGTGGTGGTTTCCACGCTCACGAAGGTATCGGCCGGATATTTTTCAATCAGTTCCAGGGCGCCTTCAATGGTATTGTGGTCGGTTATGGTGACTAAATCCATTCCCGCAGCCTTGGCTGTTGAATACAGGGTATCGATATCGGTATAGGATTCCTTGGCCCCCACTTTCTGCAAAAACCATTCGGACGGCCTTTTGGACGCCTTTGAATGAACATGCAGGTCTGCACGTGTCATGATTTCTCCTCCTCTTAAGGGTTGCAACTGCCTGTTTTTAGATAAAAAAGATGAGGATTGAATTAAGAAAGGATTTTAAATTCGTAAAATAAGGGTTTCGGACTTTCAGACCTGGTGCTTTTTGATAAGAATCCATCCGGCAAGCAGGGAGGTGATGGGGGCCACCAGGGTTAACCCAAAGGTGCCGGACACGGTCATGAGAAGTTCGGAGGCAATATGATTCATGTTCAGCAACCGGGAAATATGGATCCCCTTTGCCGTCATGAGCATGAGCAGGGTCAGGGAGGTCCCGGTATAGGCCAGGAGCAGTGTGGTCGTCATGGTGCCGATGACCGCCCTTCCGATGGTAAGCCCGCTTTTGATGAGGCCGAGCCGGGTGATATCCGGTTTTTTCTCTTTTATTTCGCACAGGGAGGCGGAAATGTCCATGGCAATATCCATAACGGCGCCGGAGGCCGAAATGATGACCGATGCATGAAAGAGCGATAATAAATCAAGGGACTCAAACCCGGAAAACCTCAAGGTGGTTGAAAATCCGGAAGTGGTTCCGTTGATATGGAGGTGCTTTGAAAAAACAAGAAGAACCATCCATGAGATGAGGCAGCCTGAAATGACCCCGAGAAATGCGATCAGTCCTTTTTGGGTGAATCCTGCCACCAGAAAAATGATGACAAAGGATAGAAGGCCGGTCATGAGGACCGCGAGCAGGACGGGGTCCATCCGGTTGTCCAGAAGCCCCGGGATCAGTAGCTTCCACAGGATCACCAGGGTAAAGACAAAGGACAATACCGATTTGACCCCGACCCAGCCCGTTACCGCAATGACGGTGACGAAAAAAAGACCGAACAATACCATCAGGTTATCGATCCGGACCGGGTCCAGAAGCCTTGAGGAGACGATGTCCCCTCCGGATTTTGAATATCCGATAAGGGCTTTTTCTCCCTTTGTATAAAACCATTCCAGTTCTATGGCGCCCTGGAGAAGGTTGACGCTGTCCAGGACCCGGCCCTTGTCCTCTCCGGTGATGAGCCTGACCTTTACACGCTGTTCCCCCTGCTTGAAGATACCCCGCTGAAACACATAGGCGTCGTCGGTTTCAAGGACCAGGCACCGGGCTTCAAATTCGGTATTTTCCCGGGTAAAATAGTGTGAATCGGGCAGGCTCAAAAGGATCACCAGAAAAATAAAGACCACAACGGTGAATATGATGTCGTGGCCCCTGGTCTTAGCGGTTACCACTTCATTTCAGCCTGGGAAACGGTATTCAGAATCTTGCACACATCGGTATTATCGATATAGCCTGCAAACCTTTCGGCGCCAGGCCCTTCCGCCGTGAGCATGACTGGGATTCCGGTATGGGAATAGGAGGTCCAGTTAAGATTGGCCCTGGTATTGAAAAGTCGTTTAAACACCATGGAAACCGGCCTGTACCCGCCGTAAAGGGTTTTGATCAGGTCCTTGTCCCCGGTCTGTTCATCGGCCATGGATTTGACAATGGCTGTTTTTTCCGCCTCCGTGAGCGAGGCCAGGCCGAATTCTTCCGCAAGCCTGAAAACAGCTTCCTCGGTCAGTTCTTTTTTCCCTGCCAGGATTTTTATTCGTTCATCCACCACTTCATGGGAGATTTTCTGGTTGTAAAAAAGTTCAGGATTCACCCTGTAGGTTTTGCCCATGGAAAGGCCCAGGCCGCCGCACTCATGATCACCGGTCACGATGATCAGGGTGTCGGGGTTTTTCTCTTTAAAGGCCAGGGCCACACCAATGGCCTTATCCAGGTCCAGCATATTGACAATGGCGGCTCCGGTGTCATTGGCATGGCATGCCCAGTCAATCTTCCCGCCTTCCACCACCATGAAAAACCCCTTGGGATTCCCGGATAAAAGGTCAATGGATTTTGATACGATCTCGTCCAGGTTCAGATCCGCCCCGGTCCGGTCCATGACATAGGGAAGGGCCTCGCCATAAACATCGCCCGGCAGGTTGGCCAGCACCTTTGTTCCCTTTTTCAATGACATAAATTCATCTTTGGATCTTGCCAGGGCAAAGCCCTTTGATGCTGCCTCGGCATAAAGGTCCTTACCGTCCCCGCGTGTTGCCGGGTTGAAATGTTTGTCTCCCCCGCCCCCCACAAAAAGGTCAAAGCCTGAATGGATGAGCTGGGAGGCGATCTCATCGTATTTGTCCCTGGAATCAATATGGGCGTAAAAGGCGGCCGGGGTAGCATGCACGATTTTCACATCGGAAATGATGCCGACGGACAACCCCTTTTGTTTCAAAAATTCGCTGATCAGGGGCACTTTTGTGACCTTGTCTTCCTTCATGCCGATGACCCCGCTCAGGGTCTTATACCCCGATGCCAGGGATGTGGCCGTTGATGCGGAATCCGGAACAATGCTGGTGGAATCATAGGTGGTATTCATCCCCAGAACCTTTAATGAATTCATATTCAGCCTGACCTTCTGGCTGGTTGCCGTTACACCGGGTTTGTTGTTGATCTGCAATTCGGCAACCTGCCGCTGGGCCACGCCCATGCCATCCCCGATAAACATGAAAATGTGTTTGGGGGCTTTGTCCTGTGCATAGGCAAAGGCCGTGACCAGCAATACCATCAGCACGAATACGGATAATCTTAATTTTCTGAACATTATTCTTCCTCCTGCATTTAAAAATTGATTTTAATCTTTCTCCTGATCTTAATCTCTCTCCTGGTCATTGGCAATAGCCTGATTCCATCTCTTCCAAGGCTTCAATGGAAAGATTGGCAAAGGGCAGGGCTTCCAGACGTTCCAGCCCGATGGGCTTGCCGGTGAATTCACAATAGCCGAACCTGCCGTCACTGATCCTTTCCAGGGCTTCATCAATCTGCCGGAGGACCTGGCTGTACCGCTCATAGGTGCGGATTTCCTGTTCAAGGTCCATGGCATACAGGCTCCTGTCAAGGATGTCTGCATGATTGGTTTTCAGGGATTTTATCTTTTCCCGGTGCAGGGATATTTTTCCCAGCAATTCCATTTTTCTGCCCACCAGCTTATTTTTGAAATATTCAAGCTGCCCCTCATTCATATACTCTTTGAACCCCATGCTTCTGATGACGAATTCCGTTTCCATAGCCAACCTCCTGTTGCATTAAATGTAATATTCACCGCACTTGCGGGAGATCCTGAATTTTGTAAAGGCAGTATCGCAGTCCTTTTATATGAAACACCAAAGCCCAAAAGACCATAGTACACCATTGGCATCACATT
>CAZAHK010000272.1:0-4350 GCA_964484555.1 uncultured Desulfobacula sp. | reverse complement strand
CAGGCTGAAGAATAAACTGACACAAAAGGCCATTGCCAGGGAATGTGCCGACTGGATCAGAAGAAAGGCAAAGTTTCGTTCCAATAGGTCCAGAGCCCCCATGCAGCCTTTTGCCTGTTTGAATACCGGAAGCAAAGAAACCGCATATGTCCCCCTGCACGGATTTACAGCGGTTGACCTGGGGTATCAGCAGGGAAATGCCGTCTCCAATTTCATCAATAAAATGGATGCGGCTCCCATCACATCCACCTATGCTCAATTGTTCGACCAAATCTGGAACGATGATTCAAAGCTTGAAGATGTCACCGGCAGTATCTGTGATCATATTGAATCCGTATATCAGGAAAATTCTCCGGAAAAAATTTATTTCCTGATGCTTTACAATATCTTTACCGAATTTCTTGAAGATCTCAACGAAGATGTTCTTCCCAATGACCGGACAGGATATAAAAACAGTCTGGTATGGAATAAACTGTTTAATTTCCAGCGTGATGCCGCCACCGGCATTATCAATAAGCTTGAAAGCTATAACGGATGTATCCTGGCCGACAGCGTCGGGCTCGGAAAAACCTTCACGGCTCTTGCCGTCATCAAATACTATGAACTCCGGAACCGATCCGTCTTGGTCCTCTGCCCCAAAAAACTGGCAGACAACTGGCTGAATTATAATCATAACCTGAAAACCAACATCCTTGCAAAAGACCGGCTGAATTATGATGTGCTCTGCCATACGGATTTGCAGCGCACATCAGGCGAGTCCTTCGGCACACCCCTCAACAAGGTGAATTGGGGAAATTATGACCTCGTGGTCATTGATGAATCTCATAATTTCAGAAACAATGAGGCATACCGGGAGAGAGAAACCCGATACCAAAAACTCATGAACTCAGTGATCCGGGACGGAGTTAAGACAAAGGTTCTGATGCTCTCCGCAACCCCGGTCAACAACCGGTTCAATGATCTTCGCAATCAGCTTGCCCTGGCCTATGAAGGAGAGTCCGAGAACCTGAGAGAAAAACTGAAGATCGGGAAAAGCATTGAGGAAATCTTCAGATCAGCCCAGACCGCCTTCAATCAATGGTCCAAACTGCCGCCGGAAAACCGCACGGCCCGCGCCATTCTCGATGCCTTGGACTTTGATTTCTTTGAACTTCTGGACAGTGTGACCATTGCCCGTTCCAGAAAACATATTGAAACCTTTTACGACACCACCGATATCGGAACCTTCCCGAAAAGAAGAAAGCCGCTTTCATTTCGTTGTCCGTTGACCATGCTGGGCGACATCATGGGGTTTAATGATATTTATCGGGAGCTTTCCCAACTGAAACTCTGTGTGTATGCCCCGGTCAGCTATATCCTTCCCAGCCGGTTGAAAAAATATGAGGCTCTCTACGACATTGCTGTTGACGGCGGAAAAGGCAGACTCCGTCAGGCAGACCGTGAAAAAAGCCTTCAGTCCCTGATGACGACCAACCTGCTCAAGCGTCTTGAAAGCTCGGTCCAATCTTTCAGGCTGACCCTTGAGGCCCTGGAAAACAATTATAAAACCATGCTTGATACCATTGAAGAATTTAAGAGTTCCGGCTCCGCCGTTACCCTTCAGATTTCCCCAGGCCTGGACGACGATATGGAAAATGAGGATGAAGACTTTACAGATCTGGGGGATTTCACCATTGGCCGAAAAATTCAGGTTAATCCCGCAGACATGGACCTCCCGTCCTGGGAGCATGACCTTAACACAGACCTTGACCTGATCTCAGAACTCCTGGGGGAGATGCGGAAAATAAAGCCCAGAGATGATTCAAAGCTCCAGCATCTGAAAGACCATATCAAAGAAAAAATCAATTACCCCATCAATCCAAAAAATAAAAAAGTACTGGTTTTCACGGCCTTCGCAGATACGGCAGATTATCTTTATGAAAATCTGGCGAAGGATCTCCTGTCAATGGGCATCCAGTCCGCCAGGGTCACGGGCCGCGATACTCCTAAGACCACCCTGAAAAAAGGGTATGATTTTCAATCGGTCCTGACCCTGTTTTCACCCTGTTCCAAGGAAAAGCATCTGATTTTTCCGGATGACCCCGGAGAAATCGATGTCCTGATCGGCACGGACTGCCTGTCGGAAGGCCAGAACCTTCAGGACTGTGATTATGTGATCAATTATGATATTCACTGGAACCCGGTTCGTATCATTCAACGGTTCGGCCGGGTAGACCGCATCGGATCATCCAATGAATCCATCCAGTTGGTCAATTACTGGCCGGATATTTCCCTTGACGAGTATATCAACCTGAAGGAACGGGTGGAAAACCGGATGCATATTGTGGATCTGACCGGAACCGGTGACGACAACGTCCTTTCCTCAGAGGCCAATGATGTTTCCTACCGAAAAGAACAGCTCAGAAGGCTTCAGGACGAAGTCATTGAACTGGAAGACTTGAAAACAGGGGTCAATATCACGGATCTCGGTCTAAACGATTTCAGAATGGACCTGCTCAATTATATCAAATCCAACGGTGATCTCAGCCATCTTCCCAACGGGCTCCATGCCGTCCTGCCGCCCAGCCCTGAAACCGGTCTTGTTCCCGGCGTGATCTTCACTCTCAGAAACCGCAACAGCGCCGTCAATATTCAACAGCACAACCGTCTTCATCCCTATTATCTGATCTATATCAGCAATCATGGGGATATACTTACCGACCACACCCAGGTCAAATCTTTGCTGGACCTTGCCCGGACCCACTGCAAAGGACAGGATGCGCCGATTCATGACGTATGCAAGTTTTTTAATACAAAAACCCGTGACGGACGGGATATGAAGCCCTATTCAGATCTTCTGGGTCAGGCCATTCATTCAATGATGAAAGTTCAGGAAGACAAAGATATCGACAGTCTTTTTACCGGAACCAGAACCACAGCCCTGGTGGATACCATAAAAGGGCTGGATGATTTTGAGCTGATTTCCTTTCTGGTGATACAGGGACCTTAAAAATCATGATGAATCTTTACAGGTTTCCCGAAAAAGCAGCCTTTGGGCGTGTTCTTCCCAAAGCAAGGATTTATGAGCATGCAGCGCCGGGAGCCAAAGTGAAGCAGGACTTTGTCCGGGACGTTGAAAAAATAACCTGGTCTTACAAGCTCTCCCCGGACACCATTAATCTTCCTGCCGGTGAGGGAGTAGAGGAAATGCAGATCTTCAGCGTTTTTCTCCGGTCGGAAGTTTGCAGCCATGAGGTATTGCTGGCCATGGACAAAGCCATTCCGTCACCGATTCTGTTCATTCTTGCCTGGAACGGCAAAAGCCGGTATGCTGCGGCATACAAACGCCCGAGCGAAGCAGACAAGAGCAAACAGGTGGTGGGCCGTTATTTTGAAACCGGATGGATACCCGATGGGACTGAGAAGATCGATCTGCCGATTGTTCTGAATCTGGGGATACTCTATCAGACCGTACTGAAAAGCATTATTCCTCTGGCGCCACGGAAGGATGAAGGGATGGAAGAGCTGGTATTGAGGGCGGAGACGTTGAGGACCAGGGAGCGGGAAAAGAAACGGCTGGAAACTGATATGAACAGGGAAAGGCAGTTTAATCGACGGGTGGAACTGAACCAGACTTTGAATGGAATGAAAAGAGAGATCGAAACATTAAAACAATGAACCACGGAATACACGGAAGGACACGGAACATTAGGCCCAGGTAATCAACTACCTGAAAGCAACAAATTTAAAGATAGGATTATTGATTAATTTCGGCAGCCACCCAAAAGCACAGATTGAGCGATTTGCGCTTTAACTTTCAGTGCTTTCCGTGTCTTCCGTGGTTAAAAGAGGACCCATGGACAAACTAAAAATGCACAGCCCCAATCTAACCGAACATAACATCACAAAGCTGGCATCCCTGTTCCCCAATTGTGTGACCGAATCCAAAGACAAAACCGGCACCCTGAAAAAATCCATCGACTTTGACCTTCTCAAACAGGAGCTGTCAACCCATATCGTTGAAGGCCCCCAGGAGCGCTATCATCTCAACTGGCCGGGCAAACGGGAAGCCCTGCTCACAGCCAACGCTCCCATTGCCAAGACCCTACGACCCTGCCGCGAAGAAAGCGTTGACTTTGACACCACCCAGAACCTCTTTATCGAAGGTGACAACCTGGATGCCCTGAAGCTTCTTCAGGAAACCTATCTGGGCAAGATCAAGATGATCTACATCGACCCGCCCTACAACACGGGTAATGACTTTATCTATGCCGACAATTTTGCAGAATCCACAGATGAATACCTGTTGGAATCAGGCCAGAAAGACGATCAAGGCAACCGCCTCGTCGCCAACACAGAATCCAACGGCCG
>CAZAHK010000271.1:0-4353 GCA_964484555.1 uncultured Desulfobacula sp. | reverse complement strand
TTCCCTGGCCGGGACCCGGCAGTTGGGCTTGAAAGAGATGAAGATTCATGATACTCCATTCTTCAACGCTGACAGGAGAAAGGACACCATGAACGAAGACAAACCTGCATTTGAAGAAGAAATCATCCCCCTTCGCAACGAGATCGACGGCATTGATTCTCAAATCCTTTCCCTTCTGGCCCAGCGCCAGGCCCAGGTTGAAAAAGTGGTGCGCCTGAAAAAAAAATACCATGTGCCGGTGTACCATCCCGCCAGGGAAGAGGATCTGATCTCAAAACTCAGGGCCTCGGCGGAAAAAACCGGGCTTGAACCGGATTTTCTCGAAGACCTTTACCGGGTCATCCTGAGGCAATCCCGCGTGGAGCAGACCGACAAAATGGCCCATAAGGGAGTCCGGCCCGGAGCCAGGATCCTGATCATCGGCGGTGCAGGACAGATGGGCGGCCTTTTTGTATCCCTGTTTCAAAAATCCGGGTACCAGGTCCAGATTCTTACCGAATCCGGCTGGGACAGGGCAGGGGATCTGTGCGAAGACATCGACCTGGCCCTGGTGTCCGTTCCCATTGATAAAACCGGGGCCGTCATTGAAAAGATCGCCCCCTTTCTTTCTCCCGGAACCCTTCTGGCCGATCTGACCAGCATCAAGGAAAAGCCCCTGAAAAAAATGCTGGATTCCCATCCGGGACCGGTATTGGGCCTTCACCCCATCTTCGGGCCCACATCGACCTCCCTCGATAAACAGATCATGGTGGTCACGCCGGGCCGCGCTCCGGATCAATGCCGCTGGCTCATTGATCAGTTTACCCTCTGGGGAGCGGTCATGGTTGAAGCCGGGGCAAAGGAACATGACGAGGTCATGGAAATCGTTCAGGCCCTGCGCCATTTCGCCACCTTCTGCTTTGGCCGGTTTTTGTATGAAAAGCATGTCCGCATTGAAAAAACCCTTGAATTTTCAAGCCCCATCTACCGCCTGGAACTGGGGATGGTGGGAAGGCTCTTTGCCCAGGACAGCGATCTGTATTCGGAAATCATTTTTGCCACAAAAGAGAGAAGGCTTCTGTTAAAAGAATATCTGGCTTCCCTGGCCGGCCATCTTGAAATGCTGGAAAAGAACGACAAGGCCCTCTTTGTATCCCGCTTCAATGAGATCGCCCAGTGGTTCGGCCCCTTCAGCGAACAGGCCCTGCGGGAAAGCACCTATCTCATCAACCGGCTCATTGAACGGTTCTGATGGCAGTTGGTTTATATTTTCCCATACTGTTTTAATTTTTTCAGCAGGGTCTTCCGGGTAATCCCCAGTTTTCGGGCGGTCTCACTCTTATTGCCCCGGGAAGATTCCAGGGTGGACAGGATGGCCTTTTCTTCGATGCGGGAGAGGCTGCCGGGTTCATCCGGTTCAAGCCGATCTTCGTTTTTTTGGATCGAAACAAAGGAAAGATCTTCCGTGCCGATATAATCGGATCTGGCCAATACCACCCCTCTTTCCACGCAGTTCATCAATTCCCGGACATTGCCCTCCCAGTCATATCGGATCATGGCATCCATGGCATCGGGAGAAAACCCCTTGATATCCCGTTTGTTCTTTTTGGAAAACAATTCCAGAAAATACAGGGCCAGGGACGGGATATCTTCCTTTCTTTTCCGCAGGGGCGGGATTTCAATGCTGACCACATTGAGGCGGTAATAGAGATCATGTCGAAATCGGCCATCTTCCGCCATTTTTTTCAGATTCCGGTTGGTGGAGGCGATGACCCGGACATCGGTCTTGATGTTCTGGTCGCTTCCCACGGGCGTGATCTCTTTTTCCTGGATCACCCGCAAGAGTTTTGCCTGCATGGCCAGACTCATCTCGCCGATCTCGTCCAGAAGGATGCTGCCCTTGTCCGCCAGCAGGAATTTTCCCTTCCGGGTTTTGTCGGCCCCGGTAAAGGAGCCTTTTTCATGACCGAACAACTCGGACTCCAGCAGGGTTTCCGTGATGGCCGCACAATTGATCCGGACAAAGGGCTGGTGCTTTCTGGGCGAATTCTCATGAATGGCGGCGGATACCAGTTCCTTGCCCGTCCCGGATTCCCCCACCACCAGGACATTGGCGTCCGTGGGCGCCACCATTTGGATGGTGTCCAGAAGGGCCTGGATGGCCGGGCTGTTTCCGATGATATCATGGTTCAGGGATTTTTCCTTGAGCCGGATTTTCAGGGTCTGGTTTTCCGTTTTCAGATAAAGGCTTTCAAATACCCGTTCAATGGTCAATTTCAGCTTGTCGAAATCCAGAGGTTTGGTCAGATAGTCATAGGCCCCGATTTTCAAGGCATTCACCGCGGTCTGGACCGATGAATAGGCCGTCATGATGATCACGGGAAGGGAGGGATTATAGGCCTTGATCTGCTGCAAGGCTTCCATGCCCGACATATGGACCATCTTCATATCCGTCAGAACCATGTCAAAGGATTTTTCCCTGACCAGGGCCACGGCCGTTGTCCCGTCATCGGCCTCATGGATCTCATACCCCCAGTCCGTCATCAGGGTTTTGAGCATCCTTAAATGGGCCTTGTCGTCATCCACCACCAAAATTTTCTTCATTTTCCCCTATCCTTTCACGAAACCGGCAGATTGATAATAAAACAGGTCCCTGCCCCTTTTTTGCTTTCAACCCGGATACTGCCCCCCAGATTTTCAATGATGCGGTGGACAATGGACAGGCCCAGGCCCGTGCCCGTGGGACGGCTTGTCACATAGGGGTCAAAAATCTGATCCAGCAGGGCCTCGTCAATGCCTGTCCCGTTGTCTTTGACCCAGATCTCCACTCCGTCTTTGCGATCCGTATCCTTTACGCTAACGGCCAGGGTCCCGCCCTTTTCCAGGGCCGCTACGGCATTGATGTAAAGATTCAGAAGAACCTGGTTCATCCGGTCCCCGTCCGTATGGATGAGAGTCCTGGCCGTATCAATGTCAACCTCGGTTTTGATTCCCTTTTGTTCCAGATCATGATGGACAAGTTTCAGGGAATGGTCGATCATCTGCCGGATATCCACCTCTTTTTTTTCAACGGCCAGGGGTTTGGCAAACTCCAGCAACTGGGTGATGGACCGGTTGATGCGCTCCACTTCCTTCACCATGATGAGGGCCGTTTCCCTGTCGTCTTCGTTTTTTTCAAAGCGTTTGCCGAAATAGGTGGCAAAGCCCTTGATGGAACTCAAAGGATTCCGGATCTCATGGGCCACCCCGGCCGCCAGTTTTCCGATGGCGGCCAGCCGCCGGTTGGTTTCCACCTGCTTTTTCAATTCGCTGATCTGGGTCAGATCCCGGAAAAGAAAAACATAGCCCGTGATCTCATCTTCAAGGGCCCGGACAGGGGAAGCCGTGATATCGAGAAAAACCCTCCGGCCCGGGGCGATTTCAAGATCCATATCCCGGTTGACCTGTTTCCCGGATCTTTCCATTTCCTTTATCAGATCCGTCATTTCAGGAAAGGGCCGGGTAAGGTCCGGACCCAGGATATCCCTGGCCGCCTGGTTCATGGACGTGATGCGGTTTTCCCTATCCATGGTCACAAGTCCCGAGGGCATGTTCTGGATCACCTGGTCGGAAAAGGCCTTGACCTGGGTCAGGGATGCCCTGGCGGCCCTATAGGCCTGGAAGGCCAGAAGCGCAATCATGCCTGCGCATCCCAGGATGAACCAGAACACCCCCCGGAACAGGGTATCCCTTAAAAACCGTTCCCTGGCCAGCCTTTCCTTTTTCATGGAAAGCCCGGCAAAAATATAATGTTCCGCCGGTTCCGAAAGGTCCTTCCGTTGATTCTCAAGATAGGGCCTGCTCCAGTCCCGGCATTCCTGACCCTCCGAACTTTCCCGGGGCGGGTCCTCATTCATCTGCATGGCCCTCATTCTGCCGCGGCCGTGCAGCCCTTCCCGGCGGATCGGCACAAAGCGCTTATAAACTTCAAATACCTCTCCCTCCTCGTCTGAAGGTTTGATCCTGTAAAGAATCCTGCCCGGGTCCGGGCTGATCTCTTCAGGCCTGGGCATATCCCCCATGTCCCGGCCCACCTGATCCATATCGGAATGGGCAAGGATTTTCCCTTCCTTTGAGACAATCATCACATAGACCACTTCAGGCTGCAATGCCGTTTCAAACACCATGGCCTGAATTCGGGGCGCACCCCAGCGCATGGTCACCATGCCTGTCCTTGTCCCGGCCTCAAAGGTCCGGATCAGGGCCGTTCCCTTTTCCAGCAATTGCTGGGTGAAGAACTCCTTTTGCCTTTCCAGCCGGTCCAGGGTCATGAAGGTAAAGATCGGCAAAAGAATCAATAAAACCCCTGCCGGCAGCAGGGGTGAAACCAGTGAT
>CAZAHK010000270.1:0-4362 GCA_964484555.1 uncultured Desulfobacula sp. | reverse complement strand
CCGTTTGGCCGGGTTGAATCCCAGAATTATTGACGTGGATACCTTTGCCCTTCAGAATGCCTATGAAATTCTCCCTTATAAGAATGCCGAGCAGATAACCCTTCTGGTAGATATCGGGGCATCGAAAATGTCTTTGAATATTCTTAAGGCCAATGCATCCCTGATGATGAGAGACAATATGTCCGGAACGAATCAGATTCTGGAAGAAATTTCCAATCAGTCCGGAATCACCATTGAAGAAGCTGAGCAGGCCTTGAGCGGCGAAAAAAAGGGGGCCATCGACACGGACACCATGGCATCCATTTGTTCAAAGGTGACACAGTCCTGGTGTTCGGAAATTTTTGAGGTGGTGAATACCTTTCAATCCGGCGGCAATAACGAAACGGTTGAAAAAATAGTATTAAGCGGTGGCGGCGTATTTGTTGATGGGTTCAAGGATTGCCTTCTTTCAGAGCTGGATGCGGATGTTTCAATCATTAATCCATTTGAAGGATTAATCATTAATGAAAAGAAATTTCCAGACTCTTTTATAACCAAAGTGGCCCCCCAGGCCCCGATAGCCATTGGGCTTGCATTAAGAAGAGTAGATGATAAATGATAAAGATCAATCTCTTACCGTTTAGGATAGCCAGAAAAAAAGAAAATATCCGACGCCAGATATCCATTTTTTTTCTGCTGATTCTTTTTACTTCGGTTTTGATGTACTGGTATGTCCAGATCCTGGATAAACAGATCATAACGGTGAAGCAGAAAATCGAACAAACCAATCAGCAGATATCACAATACAAAGAGAAAGCCGACAGGGTTGCTCAGATTAAAAATGATCTGAAGGCCCTTGATGAAAAGCTTGAAATTGTTTCGTCCCTAGGAAAACAAAAGGAAAAGCATTTTGTGCTGTTCAAAAGCATGCCGGATCTTGTTATTCCTGAAAGAATGTGGCTTGAGAGTTTTAAAACAGATCCTGCCGGTCTTACCATCAAGGGAATTGCCTTTGATAACCCGACCGTTGCAGAATTCATGGAAAAACTTGAGAAGTCAATGCTGTTCAGTAAAGTTGACTTAAAAGCCGCAAAGATGAAAATATTTCAGGACGATGTAATGCTTAAATCATTCGAATTGCTTTGCCAAACCGGGATAACCCAGGAAGAAGGGAAAAAAGAAGATATAAAAAAGGGTCAAAATGAACAGCCTAAAAAATAAGACGGAAGCGTTCAAGGGAAAACTCGCCGTTGTCCTTGAAAAAGTCGGAATGCTGACAAAGATTCAACGCCTTCTGATCTGTTTGGCCACCTTTAGTATTCTCGGCGGAGGGTATTACTATTTTGTTTTAATGCCGCTTCAGGAAGAGTACACAAAAGTTCAGGCGACTTATAAAACCCAGACAGACACCCTTGCAACCTATAAAAAAAGAGCGGAAGAGATTCATATCTATGAAAAGAAAATGGCTGAGACCCTTGAGGCTTTTAACGAAGCCATGAAAGCGCTTCCGGACAAAAAAGAGATACCTTCCCTGCTGACAGGGGTTTCCAAGGCTGGAAGCAATGCCGGCCTGGCGTTTCACCTGTTTCAGCCTGAAAATGAAATCAATAAGGAATTCTATAGTGAAATTCCCGTATCCATTAAGGTGGAGGGAAAATATCATCAGATTGCAGATTTTTTCTTCCAGGTCCTTCATCTCAACAGGATCGTCACGATCAACGATGTAGATGTAAAAAGCAAACCCGACGGGCAATCGCTTGAAATGAGCTGTAAGGCGGTTACTTATATGTTTGTGGAAAAACAAGCGCCTCCACCGAAAGATCAGAAGCAGAAGGGGCAAATTAAAAAGACTTGAGAAAGATGAATACATCAAAAATTTCTTTTCTGGCGGTTTCGATAGGCTTGGCAATATTGTGTATTGCCTGTAATGATCAGGCAAATATGAGCAAACCTTCAGCTCCTGAAGTCGTTTCAGGGAAAATTTCTCCTCCGGTTCATCAGGAGCCGACAGCGCCTGTGGAGCTTAAAACAGAAATACCGTCCCAAGCAATGCCTGAAGCAAACAATGAAGGTCAGATAGAGGGGTCTTCATTGATCGAAGAGAAAGCTGAATACTATGACGCTAAGGGGAAAATAGATCCTTTTTTGCCGCTTATTCAGGAAAAAATAGAAGAGCCTCAGCCTGCTGCCGACGACAGTCCCCAGAGAATCCTGACACCCCTTGAAAAGATAGAATTGGGTCAGATTCGCCTTGTTGCCGTCATCATAATGGAAAAAAAGCAGATTGCAATGGTTGAGGAGGCCACCGGGAAGGGGTATGAAATTACAATCGGAACCTTTATCGGCAGGAATCAAGGGAAAGTTACTGAGATAAAAGATAGCAGTATTGTGGTGACGGAGCTTGTTAAGGATTTTAAAGGCAAGCTTAAAGAGCAGACTCAGGAAATAAAACTTCATAAAAATGATGATGAGGAGTGATATGTCTTTTCCCCCGACAAAAAGATCAAACCATATGATAATGAATACTTTGAGCTTTCTTTTGACCGTATTATTGTTTGCAGGCTGCGTCTCCCAGAAAACTGAAAATACAAAAACGGCTGAACAGGATCAGATAAAATCCCAAACAGCGGAAACAAGATCCGAAGGGAAGACCGGCAGGCAGATTACCGCCGTTCATGTGGATATGGCGGACCAGAGGATCATCGCTACGATCACGGGGAATCAGAAGCTTGTCTATACCTCCATAAAACAATCCTTTCCTTTTGGAATTGCCGTTTATCTTCCGGAAGCCAAAATTTCTCCTGATTTCAAAACCAATGTTCAGGAAAACGAAGTTATCAGCGATGTGATCGTTGCCTATGCCGATAAAGAGACGACAACCGTCAAGATTGAGATCCTGTTAACAAAGGATCTTGATTATGAAGTCACGGAAACCGATAATAGCTTGAAATTTTCTCTTTCACAGCCTCTGGGCAAAGATGGGGTAAAAAAAAGCAGTCCGGAATCGCTTTTAAGCGTCGAGGATAAAAAATCAACTGCTGTTCCGGAAAAGACCGGCGCGCCAAGGATCCCAGCCCAGACGGCCACATTGACGAATATTGAGTTCAATTCAATGGAGGATGGGAAATCCAATATCGCTGTTGAAACCAATTACCCTGTAAAATATGATATTACCTTGGGCGGCAAAGAAAAGATATATTTGAATCTATACAATACCATCATCCCGGATCATCATAAGCGACCTTTGCTGACTCAGTATTTCAAATCAGCCGTCGAGAGTTTAATGCCGGTGGAGGTTCCCGGAAAACAGAAAAATTCAAAAATCGAAATTAATATCAGAGACCTTGTTCCCTATCGGGTTGTTCAAGATCAAAATACCATTTTGATGTATTTTGAACCCACCCAGCTTGAACCACCCATTTTCGCCAAGGCAGAGAAAACCCTTGGAAATGAAGTCCAAACCCAAACCATTGCGCCTGATCCGAAAACAGTTGCCTCGCAAGTGAAAACAACGGAATCTGTTGAAAAGAGCAAAAAATTAGAGGAAGAGATATATGGCCCGCCTAAAAAATTTACAGGCGAAAAAATCAAACTGGATTTCTATGAGACCGATATCAAAAATGTGTTCAGGATATTAAGAAGTGTCGGCGGGTTGAATTTTGCCATTGATAAAGATGTTGAAGGTAAGGTCACCTTGGCCCTGGAAGACCCTGTCCCCTGGGATCAGGTACTGGACCTTGTCCTGAAAATGAATAATCTTGGGCAGAAAAAAGAAGGGAATGTTATCCGGATCGCGACCCTTGATACGCTCAGAAAGGAAGAAAAATTTGTCCAGGATGCCATTGCGGAAAAAAAGAAAACCCTGGACGATAAAGAAAGTTTTGAACCGCTGGTAACGGAATATATCCCCATAAATTATTCAGATGCGGAAACGGACATCAAACCTCATATTGACCAGATCCTCACAAAAGAGAGGGGAAAAATCAGCGTTGATAAACGAACCAATATGATCATTGTGACCGATATCCAGTCGAAAATCGATCAGGCCAGGGAGACGATTTATCGTCTTGACAGGGTGACACCGCAGATTATGATTGAAGCAAAAGTGGTTGAGGTCTCAAAGGCTTTTTCACGTGAACTGGGTCTGGGATTAGGATTTGCGAAGACTCAAACCGCCTGGACAGGCAGAGATAAAGACTTCAGTATTGCCCTCAATTATCCCACTTCAGCACCTGTTAATACAGGCTCCTTTAATTTTTACAATATTCTCGGATCTAATTTTTTAAACCTGAAGGCTCAAATCGCAGCGTCGGAAACCAAGGGGGACGTTAAGATCATTTCATCACCCAGAATACTGACACTGGATAATAAAAAAGCAAAAAT
>CAZAHK010000269.1:0-4415 GCA_964484555.1 uncultured Desulfobacula sp. | reverse complement strand
TATAGACCCGCTCTTAATTTCTTCACTGACCAATTTTCAAAGATCAAATCTTACTATTTTTCTTTCCGGTTCCTCCCTTAAGAAGAACTCTGGAAGAATATATGAAGTTTTAATGAATGTCAAACATTTTCTTAATCATTCTTTCATAAATATTTATTATTTAAGACCAGACCTGTCGGCAGTTGCTCTCCAAATTGAACGTTTCTTTCCGTTACTGCCATTTCCGTCTTTTCATTGATGATCGTGGCATATATCCCCTTTGCCTCTCTAAATTCCAACCAGTCTATGATCTTTCTTCGGCTTTCCGGATCAATGTCCCGGGTTCTGTCCCTGGTCTTCCGTGACATCTGAGCCACCATCGGCTCAACCGGATCATTTTTCTGCCAGGCCTTTCCCATGATTTGATCCAGCCATTTCACAACCTCTTTGGCCGGAACAACCCTATCAACCGATCCATAGAAGAGTTCCCGGGCGCCGATACGGGACAGGGTCCAGAGCAGATTGCCCTGTTTTTTCCCCGGCTTTAGTAGCTTTAGAAGAGATTTTGCCAATAAAATTTTATCTTTTACCAAAAGCCTTTCCATATTCCCTGTGGCCATCCAGAGTTCAATCTCCTCTTGGGGGGAAAAGCTTGTTTTATTTTTGCCGCTTATCAAATAAGCGGAAATATCCTGAAAAAACTGCCTCTGCTGTCCTGCATTCAAACCGGCCGCAATCCTTCTGATAAATATCCACCATTCCAGCCTTGGCTGAAATGATTTTTCGAAATTTAAACCGGACAGATATGTTTTCCATAATCGAATTGCCCGTTCACTGTCAAAAGCATCTCCAAAGCCCGGTCGCATACAAAATCCAGTCAGATTCAACCACCGGGCCTCGTGATCCGGAGAAAATTTCCGGGTGTTTTCAACGGTCATCAGGCTGTCTGCAATTTTCCGCAAAAAGGACAAAGGCCAATTGGATTTTTTCTGTCCGACGATTTCTTCAACCGTCCTTGCAATTGTTCTGAGTCCGTCATGGGGATCGGCTTCGACAAAGACCTCGCGAATCTTATGGCAAGCCTCCATGATCAAATCCTCATCATAGATTTCGGTTTCGGTTGAAACAATACCCTTTTCCCCATCCCTTAACTGGAATTCCAATTTCCATTTATGGGCGCTGATATCAGACTGGCAATACATGGAAAGGGTTCCCATTTCCGTATATTCTGCTGCTATGATCACGGGGATGGTTTTTCTCCGGCTTGTTTTTCCAAACCGGATAATGGTTTGAAGCGGGGCCAGGATAGAAAAAGAACCATCCACTGGAATCAGTTCACCCGGCTTGTCACCGGATCGATAGCTGGAACTGTAGACATGAAACGCAACCGGTTCATTGGCCCTGACCTCGTATGTAATATTCGGAAGATGAATCTTGCTCCCCTCATCCAAACCCCTCTCAACAATACAAACCGCTTTCGGGTCCTTCTCATCTTTGATGGAAACTCCGATATAATAGCTTCTTGGGCTCCCACTGCCGACTCTCACCCCCTGCCCCATCTTTACAAGGCCATAATATGACGCACCAATCCCAACCGCCAACTCAGGGACTTTATTTTCAAGAACCTCGGGAAAGTCTGTGGAATTTGCCTTAAACCATTTGCCGATGGCTTCCCTGATTCTTTGTTGAACCATATCCGGTTTAAGCGTTCCGCCATTGAACAATATAAAATCAGGCAGGGGGTCTTTTGACAGATTTTTCAGGACATCAATCCTGTGTTTTTCCAGAAAAGAGATGATATGTCTTGTTATTGCAGGCTCTTTTTCAAAGGGCAGGCCAAACTCATTTATTATTTTTCCTTCATCAATGTCTATAATCTGATCAGGTTCGATAAAAGGAAAAAATTCTTCCAATAATTTGCCTTCAACATCGGTTCGATTCAAATCTGCTGAAAGCGTACCTGAAATCAGGGATCGCCCTTCTCCCTTGATCGTTATTCGGACGGCGGTCTCGCCGGTTTCCAATATTTTTTCTTTAGCTTCCCGGCACCTATGACACAGGGTTTTCCATTTTTCAGAGGTTAATCCGGATTTTGTCTTGAATTTTGATTCAACAACCCTGGCCAGGGCAAGATCGATATTGTCTCCGCCAAGAATCAGGTGATCGCCCACGGCAATCCTTTCAAATTTAGGAGACCCCTCCGATTCCTTCAAGCTGATCAGACTGAGATCTGTTGTTCCGCCCCCCACATCACAGACCAGAATCAAATCCTGTGGTTTAACATGATCCTGCCAGTTATTCTCATGGTTCATCAACCAACTGTAGAAAGCAGCCAAGGGCTCTTCAAGAAAGGTCACAGCAGCACCGAACCCGGCTGTTTTCACGGCTTCCAGGGTGAGTTCCCTGGCTTCCTCGTTAAAGGAAGCCGGGACCGTCAGGATCACCATCTGGTTTTCAAGAAATTGATCCTCATCTTTGACAAAATGGTTCCATGCATTTTTAATGTGCAATAGATATTCTGAAGTCGCAATGACCGGAGATATTTTTTCAAATCCTTCCGAACCCCAGGGCAAAATTTTGGCCTTTCTGTCGGCATTGGGGTTGCACAACCAGCTTTTGGCCGAAGAAACCAATCGTGAAGGTATTTTGGAGCCATGATCCCGGGCAAAACAGCCGGCAAAAAGGTCCTCTCTTTTTTTCCACGGATGTTTTAATGCGTCCTTTGATATATCATATTCACCCGGAATATATAAAAAAGAAGGAAGGACCTGCACTTTTGTAAATTCACCATATCCGGTCAATTGAGGCACATTGAAAACTTTGATCAGATTCTGATTCTCATTCTTTGATGTTCTTTTTGAAGCTTCATTGGCCAAAGATGCCAAATCCACATATGAGACAGCGGAATTGGTTGTTCCAAGATCTATGCCGATAATATAATGATGCTTTTGAAAATCCAAGTTAACTCCTGAATATGATTTTAATTTTACGGAATTTCAACTTCTGCGGGAATAATCACTGAAGCATCCCGTACATCGGACAGTTTTGGAATTTCGTTTTTCCCTGCTTTCCATCCCCGATGTTTCAGAATACCCTTAAAAGGGAGAGCGCCGGTAACCTTTCCCACCAGCGTAATGGAATCAATATCAAATTCAGGCTCAATCGTGATGGTTTCGCCTTCTTCTTTGTCGATCACCGGTTTGGGGTCTATATATTTTTTAATGGCCTTTTTACAATCTTCCTGGATGCTCCGGACAGCAGCCCCGATCTGATCGTCCTCATACCGGCTTAAATCCTCTGCAAAAAAATCCAGAAGCCTCCCCTCCCGCTGAAGGACTGACAGACTGTGCAAAAAAAGACGTCTTTTTCTGTCCTGTTCTATTTTATGATCCACAAAATCGGCTTTTGGTTTTTCCCGTGAAAAGGTCTTTTGGTTTCCGATCTGAATCTGTCCCATCATCTTCATGGTGAATCTTCTCAAAACAGACCACAACAGCACCCCCAATATCAGAAATATTCCGGTTATTGCGGGGACTATTTCAAAATAATAATTACCGGAGACCCATCCAAGACGATCGATGATAGCGGGCATATCATTCATCAGGGCCTCTTTGCCGCTGTTCATGAGCAAATTCAAAGACAACCACTTCAAAGAAAAATATAAGCCGATGTTAAGAATAGCGCTGACGATCAGCACAAATATGAAAATAATAACAAATGATTTTTTTGAAAATATTTTTGAAAAATCCAAAGACTGACTCTCCTTTTCAAGGTCCATAAATAGAAAACCATGCCGTGGGTAGCAGCATGGTTTTCATGATAATACAAAAATACGCTTTATCAAGCAACCGCTTTTTAAAGATTGGGAATCAGGGCCTCATTTATTGATTATTTATCTTTTACGACAATGATATCCTTATTGGCATTGAAAATTTTCTCCCCAATCCCCTGAACTTTCATGATATCTTCGGGGGCTTGAAATGGGTTATCTTTTCTGTATTCAATTATTTTTTCAGCAAGTTTTTCACCCACATGTTTAAGCTTTATTAGTTCTTGCTGTCCTGCAGTGTTTATATTGATTTTTTCACCATCAGCGGCCATCAAAGGGTAACAGAAAGAAAGCAGGAACAGGCCGACCATAATCATTAAAGATATTTGTTTGATCTGTTTCATTTTTTTTCTCCTTAAAAATTAAAAACGACATAAATATCCCTGATTCCCAAAGCTTTTCAAAATTAGAGAGATAGATTAAACGGGAACCTCATGACAAATTAACTTCATGGCCATAATAGTTAATTCACAAATTAGAATGATAATAATAGACTAAAATTTAAAAATCAATCAGGGAAAACCCTGAATTTTTGAAAAAATATAAAAAAAATTGTAACTATTCAGCTCGATAAACCAAAAGTCTACCTGAATGCATAAAATACTTT
>CAZAHK010000268.1:2399-4536 GCA_964484555.1 uncultured Desulfobacula sp. | reverse complement strand
AATGGTGCTGCCGCCGATAAACAGAGTCCCTTTTAAATTTCCCAGGAAATCCTGGATGGCATCCTCGGCCTTTTTACCCCGGGCAAGAATCTCCTTTGCATGCCGGTATAAAATTTCTCCGGCCCGGGTCGGTTCCGTAATTTTCCCAAGACGGTTCAGGAGGGGGCATTTGAAATACTCTTCAAGTTCTTTGATATGGCTGCTCACCGTGGGCTGGGAAAGGTTGATGGCTTCAGAAGCCTTTGAAAAGCTTTTGTTTTCAATGACGGCCACCAATATCATGAGCTGCCACAAATTCATCGGCATTGGTTTAGCGGGGCTGCCGTTGAAGAAAAGGCAGGATCTTGAATCGCGATGGCGGCAATATCGTCATGGGGCTTGAACCTGGGATATCTGCTGCATTCCGGGTCCAGGGCCTCCATTTGTCTGATCCTGTTTTTCAGGCCAGCCAGGCCCAGGTCCTGATAAAGCCGGACAAGGGGGGTAAAATTCCTTTTTTTCTCGGGTATTTCGGTTGGAATTGAAAGGCCGTCCGTGAACAACAGCACTTCCCTGACCTGATCCAGAGGCTCATGGCCGTGATGAAGAAAATCACAGGCCTTGTCCTCACCGTTTAAAACCCCGTAGGTCAGGTTCATTTCACCTCTTTTTTTCCGGATCTGATCCGTCAGTAATACGTTTGCCTCCGAGGCCCCGTGTTTTTGTTTTGCCGGCCACAGGCACAGGGTTTCATAATCATGATCGTCCTGCTCCACCAGAACCTTATGGGTATTGTCATGGAAAATGAGAATGATATAGGCGTCTCCTGTCTGGACCCATTCCAGCATCCTGTCTTTAATCCGGATGACGGCCGCACTGGTGCTCCAGAAATTCTCTTTCCGGGTCAGATCCACGCCATGATCCAGCATCCGGCAATAAATAGCTTTGTTTGCGCCTTTGGCCAAGTCAACCAGGGGGAAATGATTTTTTATAAAAACCGATTTGGCCGCGGACGAGGCCAGAAAACCGCCGGTTTGTCCATTTTCAAAGGTTTTTTGGTCCAGGCTGGTGGCCCCGTCAAAAACCCCGAAAATATTGCCTTCGGCAATGAGGTGATCCTCGTTCAGTTTGCCGGAGCCTTTTTCAAGGATATATTCAAATTTCATTTATTTTTGTTCCGCGTATTTAAACTGACCTTATTATAGATACCGGACCCTTGATGTCAAAAAGATAATATGAATGATGATTTGGATCTGTATCAGGATTTTCTATGGCAGGCTCCGGGGCTTGATGAATATGAGGGTGACGGATTCTATTCCGAACTCAGCCAGGATTTTCTGAATGCCCTGGTCCGGATCTCCAAAGCTGTGATTCAGGGCTGGCGGGATAAAGGTTTTGAGCCTGGAACCAAAGTCATACTGATCCATGATCTTGAGAAAATAGGACAGATGTTTCCGGATTTCATCCGGGTCCCTCATCCTGCATCCGGCATCATGGAACTTGGAGCGCTGCATCACGCACTGGTCCCAGAATTCGTGGCCCAAGCCGTGGAGGCCAAATTCTATAAAGTTTTCAGCATTTTTGATGATCTCTGCCGCTTTGTTTTTCAGTTCCACATCCACACCCGGGGCTGTCCAGTTTTTTCCATCCGGGGAGGGTCAGGGTTTCTTCTGCCCGGAAAAAACCTTGGCCCGGAACGGGCCAGGTATACCGGTAAAGCGGCGGCTCTTCGGGGCAGAATTGTTCCTTGAACCGATAGGTGGGGGCATTTTTTGAAGACCGGCCCATGTCAAAAACCTCAACTTTGAGATGGCATGCAAACCCGATCATCTGCCGGTAAAGATAGAGGTTGGCATTCAGATACCTGAACTCCCTGACCGAAGAGGCCCAGGGGTTGGCAAGGTTTTTTTTGAACCTGAACATGAAAGAGGCGGCCACAGGCCTGGCTTTGTAAAACACAACACAGATGAAGGCCTGGTGGTAAAAATATCGAAAAATCACTTTAAAAAAATTTTTTGAATGTACGGGTGAGCCAAGATCCCTCATATTCCTGCTGAATACGGCATAGAAAGGATACATAAGCTCGGTTTTTCCGATTTTCCAATCCAGCCCGCTTTTTTCGCTTTTTTTGATCTGGCTTCTCAGTTTTGATTTAAAA
>CAZAHK010000268.1:0-2299 GCA_964484555.1 uncultured Desulfobacula sp. | reverse complement strand
GTATCTCCGGCTGTCTTAAGGTGACAGCGGCAAGATAAACCGGCCTGTGGCCATAGGTTTCTTCAATGACCCTGGACCAGTTGAAAAGATGGGTATATCTGGATTCCGGGGTCTGAAGAACATACCTGTCCCAGGCAGCAGAATCTGTTACCGCTTTGATTTCCATGACCTTAAGAATAGGATTAAAATCGGAAAAAAACCAGTCTATTTGAATTTCTGATATGGTTTGAATTTTTCATCAGGATAATCAATTTGATTTCCCCTTTCCGGCCGGGTAAAGAAAGGCACACCTTTGATAGTATAAACTAGGATATTTGTATGATCAGTGCAGGCATAGACATCGGCTCCCGGTCCATTGAAATAGCGGTTCTGGAAGACGGGATCCTCCGGGAGACAAGAAAGACGGATACCGGCTTTGACCCCGTCGGCCGGGCCAAAAAATTGATTCACGACCTGAAATATGACGCCATCCTGGCCACGGGCTACGGCAGGACCCTGTTTGAAATCGAGCATGACGCCCCCACCATAACGGAAATCAAGGCCCATGCCCGGGGAGCCGTCTATTTTTTCCCCGAAGCCCGGACGGTCCTGGACATCGGCGGACAGGACAGCAAGGTCATCAGCCTCAATGCATCGGGTAAGGTGGCCCGGTTTGAGATGAACGACCGGTGCGCGGCCGGGACGGGCAAATTTCTTGAAATCATGGCCACGGCTCTCGGCTTCAGCATTGAGACCTTTGGGGACGAGGCCATGAAGGCCAAGAAAGACCTGACCATCAACAGCATGTGCACGGTATTTGCCGAATCCGAGGTGACCTCCCTGGTGGCCAAGGGTGAAAACCCCAATGAAATCGCCAGGGGCCTCCACATTGCCGTGGTGAAACGGGCCATGTCCATGCTGAAACGGGTTTCCCAGGACGGTCCGGTGGTATTTACCGGCGGTGTGGCCAATAACCCGTTCATGGCCCGGCTCCTGGCCGAAGAAAGCAAAAGAGAGATCTGGGTCCCGGATCATCCGGAAATGAACGGCGCCGTAGGTGCGGCGCTTTTAGCCCAAGAAATGATAAGGAAATAAAAAGGAAAAAACCATGAAACAGGAATTATTTAAAAAACTCCAGCAGATTGCAGAGCAGAACCTCATGGACATTGAGGCCCATAAACAAAGGGGAAACCATGTGGTGGGCTTTTACTGCCTCTATGCCCCCACCGAGCTTGCCGTGGCCGCCGACGCTATCCCGCTGCCCCTGTGCGGGACCCGTCAGGCCCCCATCGAGGCTGCTGAAGAAGTCCTGCCCCGGAACCTCTGCCCCCTCATCAAAAGCAGCTACGGCTTTGCCGCAACCGACACCTGCCCCTTTTTCAGGTTTTCCGACATGATTGTGGCCGACACCACCTGTGACGGCAAAAAGAAAATGTTTGAGATCATGGCCTCCATCAAGCCGGTCCATGTGCTTCAGCTTCCCCAGAACCAGGATATGGCCAAATCCCTCTCCCCCTGGAAGGATGAAATTGAAAAACTACTTGCCGTCCTCGAAAAGCTCACCGACAGGCAGATCACGCCGGAAAAAATCAGCCGCAGCATTGCCCTTTTAAACAAAGAGCGCCGGGCCAAAAAGCGCCTCATGGATGTGACCCGGGCCAAGCCCTCCCCCCTGACCGGCCTGGAACTGGTGGAAATCCTGTTCAAGACCGGGTTTTTTGCAGACAAGGAAAAGGGCATTGCCCTTATGAATGAAATTGCTGATGCCTGTCAAACCTTGATTGAGAAAAAAGAAAGCCCCTATACCGAAAAGACCTCCCGGATTCTTTTGACCGGGGTGCCCATCGGCTTAGGGTCGGACAAGGTGGTCAAAATTATCGAGCAGTGCGGGGCCAATGTGGTGGCCTTTGAAAGCTGTTCCGGATACAAACAGACCTTCCAGGTGGATGAAACCGGGGACCCGATCCAGGCCCTGGCCGAACAATACCTGTCCATACCCTGTTCCGTCATGAGCCCCAACCCGGGACGGATGGAGATGCTGACAGAGATGATACAGCATTTCCTCATTGACGGGGTGGTGGATCTGACCTGGCAGGCCTGCCATACCTATAATATTGAATCCTTTCATGTTCAGAAGCTGGTACAGGATTCCTTTGGCCTGCCCTTTCTCCATCTGGAAACCGATTATTCCGAATCCGACACCGAACAGCTCCGGGTCAGGATCGAGGCCTTTCTGGAAATGATCTGAGGGGTTTTCCTTTAGGTATTTTTTTCGCTTTTCTATGGTTCCGTAAAGCGGGGTCGAGTCTCAACCATCTGT
>CAZAHK010000267.1:0-4544 GCA_964484555.1 uncultured Desulfobacula sp. | reverse complement strand
TGCCCAGGGCCGTCAGCTCATCTTCGGCCTGAAGAATGGCCACCTTCTTTTTCCCCGATTCATCCCGCCGGTATTGGCCGGTGAACCGGTCAAAGGCCTCGATCACGGAAGTGGAGGGGGTAATGGGATACCAGCCCGCCACGGTGGCCCCCCCGTACACGGCCCCCAGGGCCGTGGCCGTGTTGCCGTCCATCAGGATATGGCGGGTCAGTTGGTTGCTGCGTTTCACCTTGAGTTGGCAGGTGTCTTGAAAATGGGTGGCCGCATATTCAAATCCCAGTTCCAGGGCTTTGATATTGGGCTCTCCCAGTTTGGGCTTTTTTTTGTATTGGCTGAGGATGGAATCGGTCAGAACGGAGAATTCCATATCCAACAAATGGGCCAGGGCCCCGACATAGACAATATTTTTCAGCAATTGCCGGAGCTTTGGGTCCTCAAATTCCCGGTTGCAGATCTGGGTCAGGGGCATATCGATGAGGGTGATATCGTCCCTTGCAAAATCCGCCGGCAGTTGCCGGGCCGAGTCGTACATAAAATACCCGCCCGGCGCAAGGCCCTCATAATCCTTTTTCAAGGTCTGCCCGTTCATGGCGACGACAACATCATATCCCCCCCGGCGGCCCAGATTCCCTTTTTCATTGATCCTGACCTCATACCAGGTGGGCAGGCCCTGAATATTGGAAGGAAAAATATTTTTGGGACTCACCGGAATCCCCAGCCGGAACACGGATTTGGCAAACAGGGCATTGGCGCTGGCCGAACCCGAGCCGTTCACATTGGCAAACCGGATCACAAAATCATTGACACCTTGAAGTTTCATTATTTTCCCCCTGCCTTTGCCGGCTCGTACATATATTTCTGCATATCCCAGGCCGAGGTCGGACATCGCTCCGCGCAAAGCCCGCAGTGGAGGCAGACATTTTCGTCTTTGACCATGACCCGGCCCGTGGGAAGCAGGCCCGAGACATAAAGATCCTGGGACTTGTTGTTGGCCGGAATGGAAAGACCTGCTCTCAGGTTTTCCTCTTCATCGTTGTTGATAAAATTGATGCAGGTGGTGGGGCAGACATCCACACAGGCATCGCATTCTATGCACAAAGCGAGGGAGAAAACCGTCTGCATATCGCAGTTGAGGCACCGCAGGGCTTCCGTCCGGCCGATCTTCCGATCAAAGCCCAGTTCAACCTCCATGAGCCGGTCCTTGATGGATTTGACCTTTGACACCATGGGCACATTCTGCCGCTCCCGGTCCGAGACCTCATTGTGATACATCCAGTCGTGGAGCCCAATTTTCTGGCCGGCCAGGGTTGTGGCGGGCAGGGGTCTGTTTAAAAGATCCTCGCCTTTGCAGAAAAGATCGATGGAGATGGCGGCCTCATGGCCATGGGCCACGGCCGTGATCACATTCTTGGGTCCGAAGGCGGCATCGCCGCCGAAAAATATTTTTTGGATGCTGGATTGAAAGGTGATCTCATGGACCTTGGGCCGGTTCGAATCATTAAAAATCAGTCCGACTTCTTTCTCGATCCAGGGAAAGGCGTTCTGCTGGCCCACAGCGATGAGAACCTCATCACAGGGGATAAATATTTCTTTTTGATCCGGGGCCGGGTCCTCCGGGGAAGGCTGAAAGTTCATGCCGGTCAGCCTGCCTTTTTCCACCACAAAGGCCAGGGGGGTCAGGTATTCCAGGATGGGGATATCCTCCCTCAGCGCATCTTCGATTTCCCATGCCGAAGCCTTCATTTTTTGACGGGAGCCGCGAACCACGACCTTGACCTTTTCCCCGCCAAGCCTGCGGGCCGTCCGGCAGCAGTCCATGGCCGTATTGCCGCCGCCGATGACCAGGGTGGTCTTGCCGCTTTTTTTGACATGGCCGTACTGAACCGAGGCCAGCCATTGAATGCCGATGTGAATAAAGTCTTTTCCCTCCTGCCGGCCCGGAAGGTCCAGGTCTTTGCCCCGTGGGGCGCCGGTGCCGATGAAAACGGCGTCATACTCCTTTTTGAGGAAATCCTTCATGCTGGAGATATAGGTATTGAAATGGGCGTTGACCCCCATATCCAGGATATAGGAGACCTCTTCATCCAGAACCTTCTTGGGAAGTCGGAAGGAAGGGACCTGGCTCCGGATGAACCCGCCAGCCTCGGCCTGGTCGTCATACAGATCGATCTCATACCCCAGGGGCAGAAGATCCCTGGCCACGGTCAGAGAGGCCGGGCCGCCGCCGATGAGGGCGATTTTTTTGCCGTTTTTCTGCCCGGGAATTGCTGGAAAACGGTTTGTAATGTCCCCCTTATGGTCGGCGCAGACCCTTTTCAGGCGGCAGATGGCCACGGCCTTGTCTTCCACCCGGCCCCTGCGGCAGGCCGGTTCACAGGGCCTGTCGCAGACCCTGCCCAGGATACCCGGGAAAACATTGGATTCCCAGTTGATCATATAGGCATCGTCATATTTTTCTTCCGAGATGAGCCTGAGGTATTCCGGAACCCGGGTGTGGGCCGGGCAGGCGAACTGGCAGTCGATGACCTTGTGAAAATACTCGGGATCTTGAGTATCAGTCGGATTCAATATTTGCTCTCCCATTTAAATTTTTTCCGTCTGTGCGGCTTCTCCTCCAACATAGCCTTGACCTATTGATGGCAGGACTTGCATGACGCCGGGGCAGGGGCCAGACCCTTGGGGTCCCCTTTTTCAATATTATAGGCTTTATGGCAGCCCACGCAATTGGCGTGCAGGGCTTCATCATGATAGATACGGATTTTTTCCGATTTTTCTAATTTCTCACCCTTTTTCTTTTTGGTTTCCTTGTGGCATTCGATGCACCCGGCCACAGGGTCCCCCGGTTTCAGGTCCAGGGGCTTGCCCGTATTGTCGTGATGGCAGTCGCCGCAGGATTTTGAATACTCATCCATATGTTTTTGATGGGTGAATTTGACAATGGGTTTGGTATGGGATTCGTATCCGGGAGTGTTCATCAAAATGATTCCCTCAGAGGCGGGTGGGGCTTTCTCTTCGGGCACGGGTGCGGGTTTGGGTTTCGGGCCCGGCGGGGTGGCTGGTTTGGCTGCGGGCTCGGGCTCCGGGGCTTTTGCCGCCGGTTCGGCTTCTTCCGGAGGGGCTGTTTCCTGAACAGTGGTTTCGGATTCGGCAGGCAGGACCTTTTCCGGTTTTCGGTTCAATAAATCGGCCAGATAGGGCCGGAGAACCGATCTGACTTGTGTTTCCGCCTTCCGGGGGGTGTCCGTTGATTTATCGGGGACTGCGCCAGAGGAAAGAATGAGGATGAGGATAAGAATCATTGCCAGGATAAGAGATTGGCCTTTATGTTCAGGAATCATGGTATTTCCCCCTGTTTTTTGTGTTTAAAACCGGATTCATGCCGCAGATTTCAACAATCCTGCGGATTGCCAGATCAAAGTCCCGGCTTTTCGGGAAAAGCTGCAGATGTTCAGAGTCCGGCACTTTATAAACCTCATTGATTTTAGCATATTTTGCGGATTCATGAAGCATTTTTATCACCTCATCCGGAATCACATGATCATTTTCCGCAGCAATGATGAGAAGATTGCCTTTAAAATGTCCCAGGATAGTGAAGGCATCCGAATCCTTCCAACTGCACGGGACCCGGATGGCGGCTGAAAACGCCGGGCCAAACGGCAGATGATAGGCCTGGGGCGTATAAACCGCCGGAACCAGCAGCACCAGGGTTTCGACTGAAAATATTTCGGTGAGCCGGATGGCCGTATAGGCGCTCATGCTGGCGCCGATCAGGTTCAGCGGCTCTCTGCACGTCTGCCGGATAACAGCCGCAGCCTGCTTTGTCCTGCTGCAAAGACTGGTGTCCGTAATTTCACCGCCCGTATCTCCGTGCCCGATGAAATCAAACCCGACAGAGGGCAGGCCTTTATCCTTCAAGCCAGCCCGCATTTTTGAAAACCGCTGCCGCGATGACAGGCCTGCCCCGTGAAGGACCAGGGTATGACATGGGTTTGTATGCCTGTCTCCTCTAAGGAAGTAACGATCAAAGGGCAGTTCAAAGGATTGTAAATTCATAATACCAGGAGCGGGCCGGTCAGCGATTCCTTCCGGCCGATTCGTTTTTTATTGAACCATTTTCATAAACGGCTTAAATCCATCATCGTATCTTACTGTGTCCAGGTTAAAGACGGTTTTCGATTAGTCTGGACACAATCACGCAAATACATATTGATAAGGTTTTGATAGGGGACTCCTGTTTCCTCCGACAGATTCTTAAAATATTCTAAAATATCAACACCAATTCTGATGGTTACCTGTTTTTTTAAATTCTTGGCGTAAGGGTTTTTACGCCCTTTCATTATGTCAAAATCATATTCTTTTCTCATTTTGGCCTCCTGCCGTAAAAACTTTGCTCTTTCCGGGTTGCTTTTTTCGCTGAGATGATACGAATGATTGATTCCTTGTCCCATTCAAAGACAAGTTTTTTCATAATTAAATTGTAAATATATTGTAACCCTACAACGTTATTTATGATAAGTTAACCCTTGTATTTGTATGAAAATTTG
>CAZAHK010000266.1:4237-4597 GCA_964484555.1 uncultured Desulfobacula sp. | reverse complement strand
TGATACCTCCGTGGCACACTTGGCAGGTGCACTGGGAAAACCCGTTTGGTTACTCAATCGTTATGAAAGTGAATGGCGCTGGATGCTCGGCAAAACAAACACCCCGTGGTATCCCAGTATGCGCTTATTTAACCAAAAACAGATCGATGATTGGCAACCATTGCTTGAGCAACTGACCCAAACGCTCAAAACCGAATTGCCCATGGTAAAAGCCAAGATAGTCTTTGCCCTTTATGACCCCAACGGAACCTATTGGCCTTACACCGCTGTTGCGATTCAATCCTTAGTCCAATCAGCCAGCTGTCCTGTCGAAATCGCCATACTGCATGAGTCGTCCTTGCATCCCAACGCTCACACCAA
>CAZAHK010000266.1:3907-4227 GCA_964484555.1 uncultured Desulfobacula sp. | reverse complement strand
GATTGAAGCCGGGCAATACGTTAACTCAGGTGTACTGGCGATGCGCCCGCACTTGATGCCTAAAAACCTATTTAGCCAGTTTTTAGATTTCATGAAGAAAGTGGGACGTTGTCCGCATCCCGATCAAGACTTCTTAAACTACATCTTCAAAAATAAGATCCATTACTTAGAAGCACGTTTCAACTTCCAAGCCTGCCCGATGCAGGGTTCATTATTGTTCCCACTTGCCGAGTACGACAACAAAATTGTGCACTATGTGGGTAAGGTTAAGCCATTACATGGTGGATTGTCGGTAGGGATGTTGCCTTTTTGGATGTATG
>CAZAHK010000266.1:2360-3871 GCA_964484555.1 uncultured Desulfobacula sp. | reverse complement strand
ACTTTCTACCGATTGGAGGCGACATCTGATTTCCTTTGAACCCAAAAAAGATCCCTGCCGAACGTGTAGCGTCGGGTTCTTGAGCCAGGATCAAAACGTACTTGAGCAAGTTAGGAAAGCCTGGGTAACGCAAGTAAGTAAGGGGAAGAGATGATGAATTTTCATATGACCATCCGCCAACAGCTCCTTAACAGCCTTGCCCAGACGCAAACCAATGACGCTGCACAGCTCAATGATGCCTTGCGCCTGCTTTCCAAGTGGCGCAGTGTCCTGATTCAGAATACGCTCTTGCAGCAACAGGGCACAATTGTTTTGAACGGACCCCTAAAAGGCCTGGACTTTCTGCCCCAATCCACCGAAGGCTGTCACATTTCAAAATTACTGGGTTGCTATGAACAGCCTCTCCAGCCTTATATGGAACAGGTCATTCAGACCGGATACCCAACGATCATCAATATCGGCTGCGCCGAAGGATATTATGCCGTGGGTCTGGCCCGGCAAATGCCCCTTACCCGTGTGCTTGCCTTTGACCTGAATCCCAAAGCCCAGGAAACCTGCGCTGCCCTTGCCCAAAAAAACCAGGTAGCAGAACGTGTTACCGTCGGCGGGGGGTTCAGACCCGAAGACTTTGCCGCTTATACCGGTCAAAAGCTCATTGTGCTCTGCGATATCGAAGGTGCAGAAAAAGACCTGCTGGACATAGACAAGGCCCCGGCCCTGGCAGGCATGGATCTCATCGTGGAATCCCATGAATGCATGGCGCACGGTATAACCCGGCTCCTGATGGAAAGGTTCAACTCAACCCACGAGATAACCCTGGTGGAAGACAACGGGCAACGGCAGATGGACAATGTTCCGGCCTGGTTTAACAGCCTGGCTCATCTGGATCAACTCCTTGCAGTCTGGGAATGGCGCTCCGGACCCACCCCGTGGCTAATAATGAAAACCAAAACAAAGGCCTGACCCATGACTGCCTGTATCTATTACCACCCTGAAGGCTATACCACCAGCGGCCCGAAACTCATGGGCCGCAATGCCGCGGGCGAATCTTTCCTGCGTGGTTTTTTTCTTCACAGCAAGGCCCGGGAATTCTGGACCCAGGTAGAAAAGCCGGACCATGCCCAACACTTTTCTGCTGCAGCCCGGAATTTTGGGAGGCAGGAACCGGTAAACGTTTTAGACAAGAACCGTCTTGGGGCCTTGACACAACCGGGAGTGGTCTATTACCCCGGTCCGGGGATTGGTGGTCATGCATTTCATCGGGCCGCCTTTGGGCACGGGGCCTGGAGCCTTTGCGGCATCACCCACACCACGGCCAGTGCCGGGGTTATGGATGCGCTGGTGCAATTGATCACGGCACCGGTGCAGCCCTGGGATGCGGTGATCTGTACGTCCCTGGCGGTCAAGAACAATGTGGAAAAATTGCTCCAGGCCCAGGCAGATTATCTCCAGGCCCGGCTGGGCATCAGCAGACTGGTGCTGCCCCTGCTGCCGGTCATCCCTTTGGGGAT
>CAZAHK010000266.1:0-2350 GCA_964484555.1 uncultured Desulfobacula sp. | reverse complement strand
CCGGGACTTTGTGTTTGACCCGGAAAAAAGAGGCCAAGCCCGAAAAGCCCTGGGGGTGGATGAACACACCATCGTGATTCTGTACCTGGGGCGGCTGTCCTTTCATGCCAAGGCCCATCCTCTGGCCATGTACCAGGCCCTGGAAATGTCTGCCCAAAAGACCGGAAAATCAATCCTCCTGGTGGAATGCGGCTGGCATGCCAATGATTTCATTGCCCGGGCCTATGCAGATGCCGCCCGGATTGCCTGTCCCGGCATCCGGGTCGCCACCCTGGACGGCCGGAAGGCTGAAGAGCGGCAAATTGCCTGGGCCGGTGCGGATATATTCTGTTCTTTATCGGACAATATCCAGGAAACCTTTGGCATTGTCCCCATCGAGGCCATGGCTGCGGGAATTCCCGTGGTGGTGTCGGACTGGGACGGGTACCGGGATACGGTCAGGGACGGGGTGGACGGGTTCTGTATTCCCACCCTCATGCCCGGTGCCGGACTGGGCGGGGACCTGGCCTTTCGCCATGCCTTGGGCATCGATACCTATGACTTGTATTGCGGCCATACCTGCTCCCTGGTGGCAGTGGATGTGCATGCAGCGGCCCGGGCATTCACCCAACTGTTTGAATCGTCTGAATTGCGGCAAAAGATGGGGGAAGAAGGGCGGCAACGGGCCAAAGAGATTTACGACTGGGAAAAAATCATCCCCCGGTACGAAGGTCTGTGGGAGAACCTGAGCGAGATCCGCAAAGGCCAGGCATCGACCCCCCAGCCCTGGCCGGCAAGACCGGACCCGTTCCATGCGTTTGCAGCGTATCCCACCCGGATACTAACCCCTGAAACACAACTGGAACTGGCGGTAAAAGATCTGGAAACCGCTGCCCGGATGGTGAACAATTTCAGGTCGCTGGCCATGGTGAACTTTGCCCGCCTGGTCCTGCCCGAAGAAGTGGAAGTGACCACCGTGCTAAAAGCAGCAGCGGTTAATCCAGGACCTGCCATGGACCTGGTCAAAAATATCCCCGAAGCCCGCCGGTCTTTTGTATTCCGGTCCCTGGCCTGGCTGGTCAAGCTGGGGGTTCTTAAGGGATAGCCATGAAAATTTTATTGATCCATCAGAACTTTCCCGGCCAGTTCAAATTCCTGGCCCCGGCACTGGTGCAGCAGGGCCACCAGGTAGTGGCCATGACCCTCCAGAAACCAACAACCCCCCTCTGGCTGGGGGTGACCCTGGTTCCCTATACCGTACAGCGGGGGACCACGCCCGGGGTCCATCCCTGGGTGTCTGATTTCGAGACCAAAGCGGTCCGGGCGGAAGGATGCTTCCGGGCCGCACTGGAAATGAAGGCCAACGGGTTTGTGCCCGATGTGATTGTGGCCCATCACGGCTGGGGGGAAAGCCTGTTTTTAAAGGATGTGTGGCCCCATGCCCGGCTGGGCATCTATTGTGAATTTTTCTATCACAGCTCCGGGGCAGACGTGGGATTCGACCCGGAGTTCCCTGAAAAAGATCCGGGAAGTGCCTGCCGCCTCCGGTTGAAAAACCTGAACAACCTGCTGCATTTTGAGGTGGCAGATGCCGGGATTTCTCCCACGCACTGGCAGGCGAGCACTTTTCCAAGTTCTTTTCGGGAACGGATCACCGTGGTGCATGACGGTATCGATACCGGCGTGCTGCAGCCCAATCCCGGCGCCGGCCTCACCCTGAACAATACCATCTCCCTGAACAGGAGCCACCCGGTCATCACCTTTATCAACCGGAACCTGGAGCCCTACCGGGGCTATCACATATTTATGCGGGCGCTGCCGGACATATTGAAACAACACCCGCAGGCCCGGGTTCTGATCATCGGCGGCACTGACGTCGGTTATGGGGCGGCCCCGCCAAAAGGCACCACCTGGAAGGATATTTTTTTCAATGAGGTCAAAGATGATCTGGATGCCGGCCGGGTCCACTTCCTGGGGCGGATACCCTATCAGCACTATCTGACCGTCATGCAACTGTCCACGGTCCATGTATACCTGACCTATCCGTTTGTTCTGTCCTGGAGTCTCCTGGAAGCCATGAGCATGGGGTGCGCCATTGTGGCAAGCGATACCCAGCCGTTGCACGAAGCCATTGAACACGATAAAACAGGAAAGCTCGTGGATTTTTTCGATGTGCAGGGGATTGCCCATCATGTAACCCGGCTTTTAGAAAATCCGGATGAACGGCAGCAACTGGGTGAAAATGCGCGCAAGGCGGCCATTGAAAAATATGACCTGAACCGCGTCTGCCTGCCCCGGCAACTGGAGTGGGTGGCACATCTGGCCCGGCTGTGACAGCGCTTCCCTTTGCTGCCTGTCTTGAGTGTGTACC
>CAZAHK010000265.1:0-4616 GCA_964484555.1 uncultured Desulfobacula sp. | reverse complement strand
AAGAACCGCGATGTGAACATTACGGCCTGGCAAAGAGCTGTCCGCCCTATGTTTCAGGGCCTTCTGAATTCAAAAAACAGCTTGAAAAGTTTAGCCGGGCCATTTTTTTCAAGATTGATGTTCCGTCTGAAATCCTTTTTTCCGCCGAGCGCCGGGAAATCTTCCGGTTGCTCCACGAGACAGCAGCCGGTATTGAAAGGGAGGCCGTGAAAAAGGGGTATATCCATTCACAGGCCTATGCCGGAGGCTCATGCAAAAACATATTTTGCCGTGACCACCTTGAATGCAATGTGATCTCTAAAAACGGGGAATGCCGGTATCCCAGGGACGCCAAGCCTTCAATGTCGGGGTTCGGTATCAATGTCTCAAAGCTTTTTGAAGCGGCCGGCTGGCGCATGGACCGCGCCGTCCCCAGGGACACCAATGCAGGGAAATCCCAAACGGCCAATGTCTGCGGATTGGTCTTGGTCGGTTGATGGAGGCCTTTAAAACGCTTCCGGTCGGCAACCGGACGGGGCATAATACAAAAGACCGCCTTTTGTATGCGTTCGGACTCGGATGATAAAAAAGGCGCTTTGAAGGGCGGGATTGTGATTTCAGAGGAATTGAATGAGATTCTGTGGTTTGCGGTTTCAAAACCATGCCGGGGAAAGTGATACGGCAGAACATTGCTAAACTTTGCCGTGAGCAGGCTCAACCAGATATGGGCTTAGCCCTTACAAATAAAAAGGAATGGAGAGAAGCAGGATGAAAACAATTGGTCTTCTGGGCGGCATGAGCTGGGAAAGCACAGTGGGGTATTACCGCATGATTAATGAGGGGGTTAAAAAGGCCCTGGGCGGTCTGCATTCCGCAAAAATCGTGCTTTACAGTGTTGATTTTGACCCCATTGAGAAACTGTTGAACCGGGGGGATTGGCAAGGGGTGGCCGAAGACCTTTCAGCGGCCGCCTTAAAGATCCAGGCCGCCGGGGCTGATTTTTTCCTGATCTGCACCAATACCATGCATCAGGTGGCTCCCGAGATTCAGGATAAAATGGATATTCCCCTGCTGCATATTGCCGATGCAACGGCCGAGGCCCTGGTCCGGTCCGGGATTAAAAAGACGGGCCTGCTGGGCACGGCCTTTACCATGGAGCAGGATTTTTATAAGGGCCGCCTGAACAGGGACCACGGGCTTGATGTCCTGGTGCCGGGAAAGGACGACAGGGCTTTTATTCATCAAACCATTTTCCAGGAACTGTGCCTGGGAATCGCAAAGCCCGGAACCAGGGCGGAATATCTCCGGATCATCTCTTCCCTGGCGGACCAGGGGGCCGAAGCCGTCATCCTGGGCTGCACGGAAATCGGGATGCTGGTGGACCAGAGGGACACGCCCGTCAAGCTCTTTGACACCACGGCCATCCATGCACAAAAGGCGGTACAATATGCCATCATGCCCTGACACCCCCTGATAGTTTTCAATATGCCGGGGCAAACAGTCGGGGCTTGACATTCTCCTTGTCCATGAAGTAAGGGATGATCCATGGAAGCTGTCTGGAAGATTCTATGTTTTCAATTTGATGGGGAAAACCAATAAATGTTACCGGCTATAGTTCTGCCTTAGAAAAGAGTATGAGAATGGAATCCCTGGATACCCTGGACCATGTCCGCCTATCATTCAACGATGGGACCAAGAGATCTGATCGTTCTGAAATCGGTCAGTTTTTGACGCCAGTATCACTGGCCCGGTTTATGTCGTCCATGTTTGAAAACAGTCGGGAAGAAGTGAGGATACTGGACCCTGGGGCAGGGGCGGGGACCCTTTTTGCAACGTGCGTGGAAACGTTGATTTCTAAGGATAATCCGCCCCATTCTGTAAAAGTTGTTGCCTATGAAACAGACAGTGTTATCTTGCCCCATCTGCAAGACACTCTGGAGCGTTGCCGGTCCCTCTGCCTGTCCGCCGGCATTGATTTTCATGGAACCATCAAACGTGAGGATTTCATACCGGCAGCCATTTCTGAAACAAATGAGTCTCTTTTTTTTATTCCCGGTGAGCTGTTTACCCATGTCATTCTGAATCCTCCTTACAAAAAGATCAATAGCCGGACAGCCATGAGCAGACGGCTTTATTCCGCAGGTATAGAAGTGGCAAACCTGTATGCCGCATTTGTCTGGTTGTCCATGCTCCTCCTGGAACCGGGAGGTCAAATGGTGGCCATAACGCCTAGAAGTTTCTGTAACGGCCCCTATTTTAAAAAATTCCGGACCGCATTTTTGCGCATTCTGAACCTGAAGCGGATTCATCTGTTTGAATCAAGAAACAAAGCCTTTGGAGACGACAATGTGCTGCAAGAGAATATTATCTATCATGCTGGCCGTGGGCATGAGAACCAAATTCAGTCATTGTTTCCACTTCAAAGGGACTTGATTTCGATAAAGTGAGTGAGGTATTCGTACCCTATGGCCGGGTGATAAATCCAGGTGATCCGGATATGTTTGTTCATCTGGATATCAATAGTGTTGATGGCGGCCCTGCAGATCGGATAAAGCGCTTTGGGTCTTCTTTGGACAAATTGGGGCTGACGGTTTCCACCGGCCGGGTCGTTGATTTCAGAGCCCGGGAATATCTCAGGGATTTTCCCGGGCAAGACACAGCCCCCCTGATTTATCCATGCCATTTTGCAGACGGTTTCATCACCTGGCCTGTTGAATCAGGGAAAAAGCCCAATGCCATAGCCATAGCCGCCGACACATCGGATTTTTTGGTTGAAACCGGGTTTTATGTTCTTGCAAAACGATTTTCTTCCAAAGAGCAGCAAAGGCGGGTGATGGCGGCCGTATATGACCCGGAAAGAATTGATACAAGGCTTGTGGGATTTGAAAACCACCTCAATTATTTTCATAAACAAGGCAAAGGCTTGCCTGGGGATTTAGCAAAAGGGCTTGCCCTTTATCTCAATTCCAGCCTTGTTGACCAATATTTTCGTCTGTTCAGCGGACATACCCAGGTGAATGCAACCGATCTTCGAAAGATGCCGTACCCTGACATAGAACAGTTGCTGCGGTTTGGATCCTATGTAAAAGAGGCCATGCCGGATCAGGAAACCATTGATGCCGTCCTGGAAAAGGGATTTTAAGACAATGATTCAGAAAAAGAACGGGCAAAAAGCAGAAAAAAAGATCAAAGAGACGCTTACAATTTTAAACGATTTGGGTCTTCCAAAACAGCAACAGAACGAAAGGTCGGCCCTGACTCTTTTATCTCTTCTGGGCCTCAAACCTGCCGACACCTGGGAAAAGGCTTCTGATCCGCTCATGGGGATTACGCCCATGATGGATTTTTTTCAGGAGTATTATGGGAAAAAGTATGCACCAAACACCCGTGAAACCGTTCGTCGCCAGACGGTTCACCAGTTCATGCAGGCGGCCCTGATTATAGCCAATCCGGACAGGCCTTCGAGACCGACCAACAGCCCGAAGGCAGTCTATCAGATCGAACCGTCTGCACTGACTTTGCTTAAGAGCTTTGGGAAACCCGAATGGAATGCATATTTGGATCAATATCTTCAAACGGTGAATACGCTGAAAAAATTGTATGCGCGTGAAAGAGAGATGAGAAGATTGCCTGTAAATCTCGAAAACGGACAGGAAATAAGACTCTCGCCCGGTGGCCAGAATATTTTGGTGAAGAAGATCATTGATGATTTCTGCCCTTTGTTTACACCGGGATGTTTTGTCATTTATGTTGGCGATACCCAGGTAAAATGGGCACATTTCAATTCAGATGCCTTGGCGTCATTGGGTGTTGAAATTCAAGAGCATGGAAAGATGCCCGATGTTGTGGTGCATCACGTAGAAAAAAATTGGTTGGTTCTTATTGAGGCAGTCACCAGCCATGGGCCTGTAAACCCGAAGCGCAGGCAGGAATTGAAAGAATTATTTTCCGGTTCTAAGGCCGGTCTTGTTTTTGTAACGGCTTTTCTTGATCGAAGGGCCATGTTGAAATACCTGAATGATATTTCCTGGGAGACGGAAGTATGGATAGCCGAGTCTCCAACCCACCTCATCCATTTTAATGGGGAACGGTTCCTCGGACCTTACGAGGAATAAATGGGCGGTTTTACGTCCGGCATCACCCCGTAACAAAAAAGTAGAGTTCCTTTAATTCGGCCGGGGAGAGGGGCGATTTTCTGTCCCTGGCCATTTGCCGGATATGGGGGATCAGTTTTTCGGCTGTGGGTCTGCCGATGGTAATTCCCTGTTTTTCAAGGACATGGCGAATGCCGGCTGAGCCCGAGTGATAGCCGATGACATAGTCGCACGCTTTTTCGCCCACCTGTTCCGGCTGGAAAAGCTGGTAGGCGGACGGGTGTTTCAAAAGCCCGGCGCAATGGATCCCGGATTCATGGCGGAATACATTTTCCCCGGTAATGGGTTTGGACGGGGGGATGGCCCGGCCCGAGGCTTTGGCAACCTGACGGCAGAGCCCGGTGATCCGGGTCATGTCCATGGTGCCTTTATATCCGCCGATTTCAAAAAGAGCCATGGCCGCCTCTTCCAGGGGCACGTTCCCGGCTCTTTCCCCAAGGCCGTTGACGGTGACGCTCAGGGCATCGGCCCCGGCTTCCACGG
>CAZAHK010000264.1:0-4629 GCA_964484555.1 uncultured Desulfobacula sp. | reverse complement strand
CGATGAATTATGATCATGATGGATTCAACCGAAAGGAAATCACATGACAGATTCTAAACCAATTTTCAATTTTTCCCAGGATGAAGAATTACCTGATGAGCTTAAGGATTTACTGATTCAAACACAAGCCGATCTGAAAGGCTCAAAGCGCAGACAATTTATGGCAAGGGTTGTTTCTTTATTCGGACATGGGGGCCAATCAAGGGCCGAGCGTGAATTAGGCTGGGACCGTGGTGTTATCAGGAAAGGTACCAATGAAATCCACCGAGAATTGCTGTTCTTTTACCGGGTCATAATAATAATGCCGGGCATTGATTCAAATGAAATATCTGCGTATGATACGTTGTCCGTCAAATACTAAAAGAGGGTATTATGCTGAACCTTTATGCTGCCAAATGGTGTCCCCATTGCACGAAAACCGTGGACTATCTTAAAAAGAAAAAAATTCCGTTCAATTATATTGAAATCGAAGACCAGCCGGACGAGATCGTTCAAAAGGTCGTCCAGGCCAATGGAAGAGATGATTGGGTGGTCCCCACCCTTGAATACAACGGGCGATGGAGAGAGGGAAAGGAGTATAATGAACTGGAACTGCATTTTGACCTGAAAAAGCTCGGGCTGGTTTAGAATTTCTTGACTATGCCCCTGAAATAGCAGAGGGGCCTTTCCGGAAACCTTAGCGGATATAAATGACCCTGGACCGCCTTTTTCAAGTCTCTTATGTCAGGCAGACCCTTTTCCAGCCGGAAGGATTTTAAAAACATTTCTCCCCAGGTGTTCATATATATCAGGGTATAGTCGGTGATATTGCGTTGCTGCCGCGGGCTGTAAAAATTGACGGATACAAAAAGACCGGCCAGGGCCTCCTTATTTAACAAAGGATCAAATCCCACAGACTGATGGATCAGGGGACCGAAAGAATCATACAGGGCCTTGAACAGTTTTCGGATATCATCGGTGGTCACCGGTGTGGGGTTTGGCACCAGATGGACCATGGGATTGTCCTTATAAATATCATTGATCATCAGCCATGCCCCGATTTCCTCAATGCTTTGCGCCGAGATCAAGGGTTCTGAACCGTCAACGGTTTTGGGGGTCAATTCCCAGGCGCCCTCTTTTGTCCGGACATATTTCACATGAAGTCCGCTGAAATGGAGGGCGGTTTTAGAAACCAACAGTATTTTTGCGATTTTATCCGGTTGCCGGGATAATTCCGCATAGACTTTCCGTCCCAGAACCGTTCTGTCTTCGGGAGAAATCAGGATTTCATCTCCGGGCAGGTCCTCAAGGGCCTTGTTCAGGAATTTGTATTTTTTGATGATATAGGTTTTCAAAAGGTTTGATAGATCGAGAATGTTTTTGTAGGGCCACGAGGCATAATCTCCGATCCTGAACATTTTTTCCCTGGACCAGCCCCATTTTGTCAGGCAGTTTTCCATCAAAATTTTTCGAAGCCCGAAAACCGTACCATCCAGGTCATTTGGGTTTGAAATACCGAGTTTAAGGAAAAAACAGGTCAGCAGAAGAGAGACGGATTCTTTATCCCCGGCGGCATTGAAATAATTGAGAAGATGATCCACAAGGATAAAATAAGCGTCATTCCGGGCCAGTTTGAGATTGACCCCGGAATTCATCCATTCGTCTTTATAGATATTGCACAATAGGGGCTTTTGCGTTTGCTCACAGATGTATTTTTCCAGCAGGGCCATTTTCAGGATGGATTTAAAGGGGCTTTTCAGGCTTTTAAACATCTGCCAGATGGAGGCGCCGAAAAATTCGCCTGTGGGAATGGCATGGATATCCCCCAGATCGATATACCGGAAAAAATCAGGCAGGCCCGAGATCATATTCAGGATGGTATTGTAATGGTTTTTGCTGAAGGCCGTGGGCAAGACGGACCAGAGGGGAAGCTTGCCCGCCACATGGATCATGGCCCGGTAAAATTCTTCTTTTAACAGCATGGCCTGGGCCGAACCCGAACTTTCCAGGGTGGAATCGCCAAAGTCGTTGTTACACGCCTTCATAATATCCACCCTGAAAAACGTGACCTGGATATGAAATTCTTCCCGGGCATAGGATTCAATGGCGCGAAGCTTTTTTTCCAGGAGGGCCAGTTCATTTTCGTTGAAGCGCGCTTCATGGAGGCATACCCAGTAATCAATATCAGAGTCGTCGGCCTGGGCCACGGACCCGATGCTTCCCATGGTGAACAGTCCGTCAATGGCCGGGTGTTTGGGCGGCCGGGAAACCTGTTTCCCCCCCCGGCTGTATTTTAAAATGATCTCAAGGGTTTCAGGGTCGGGATGATAATCAAAAATCCCATGGGGGGTTTCTTTTTCAAACCCCTGCCGGATTCCCGGCAGGGCCGTATTTTCATGGAGAAGATAGGGGATGATCTGAAAAAGGTCCGCCTGCCTGGGTTTGAATACGTCAAAGGCCGTGATCAGGCTGTACCTATTCTGGCGCATGAATTTGATTTCACCATAATGAATGAATTCACCGAAAACCAATATATTGAGTTTCGAAAGCAGGTTTTCATCAAATTCAGGCATATCTTCCGGCTGTAATTGATATTTCCGGGCATTCAAATCAATATCGTCTTTTAAGAGTGAAGGCCTTATATGGGTGGGAAAGCGGCAGAACTGGGCCTGAATCCCGCTGAAATCGGCCTGATCCAGGTTGGACGTCACAAAAGAAATCCCCCTGAGAATGGAATAGGCAAAGCAGGAAAAGGACAGGTCCGTCTTTTCAAATGAGGTTTTGGACAGGGTGGCGCCGATAAAAAACGAGCCGCTCATGAGGGCCCCATCAAAATCGGACTGGTGAATGGAAACGCCCTGGAAACTACAGTCCTTGAAAACGGCCCCTTTCGCGTTGACATGGATAAAAACGGCTTCATCAAAGGAGACATGGGTGAAAACACTATTCTGAAGGTCTACCTGATAGAGAATGCATTTTTTAAAAGAGGCATTGGAAAAAGAGGCATTGGAAAAATTTGAATCCCTGATCACGGAACCGGCGAAATAGGCTATCCGTTCCAGGCAGACCAGGGATGACAGATCCGCCTGGATGATGGGGTCACCGTTGAAATGGATGAGCTCCTGTTTTTTATCTTTTTTCAGGGCCTCAATTTTTTTGGCCGGACCGGAAGATGAAAAAAAGGATTTGAGAAGGCCTTCGGGCTTTTCCGATTCTATTTTTTCCACCCCCCGGCCCATGGCAAGAAAGGGCTCTTCAAAGCCCCGGCCTTCCATGGTCAGGATCTGTTTTGCCTTTTTGATAAAGTCATGCCCCCCTTTTTGGATACCGGGGCCGGATTTAGCGATATGGTTTTGAAGCATCCCCACAACCCGTTCAGGTCTTTTTTGGATGATGCCGAAAACCGCTGCCAGATTGATTTCAATATTTGATCCCCCATAGGCGGGGCGGTTCAGGGCCATATCCTGGATAAAGAAAAAGGAGATTTTGGACAAGCCGGAAATTTCATGATAGAGATGCACCATGAGATGGGGATGCGTTGACCGGACCCTGTCAACCACTTCGATCAAGGGCAGCTTTCCCGACACCACAAGGGCTTTGAAGGCATGGAAGGCTACCTCCCCCGGACCGGTTTTTTCCAGCAGCGACCAAATGGGGTCAAAGAGTTCAGGATAGGTTCCCAGGGCAGAGTTTTCTATGATTTGATAAAGGGTCTGTCTTACATGGGGATGGGTTTCCTTTTCCAGTATTTCCGTAAGAAGGCCGGGAGATATTTTTTCCGTTGTCATGGCAAGGGCTTTCAGCCCCTCCACCCTGATTTTAGGAGAATGGGACCGGACAAAGCCGGACAGGATGGTATCCGGATCTCTTAAATCCGGATCTAAATTGTATAAAAATGGATCCATATCCTCTTTTGCATCAAACAGCCCGGCATAAAAATGAATGACGGCATCTTTTTGCCTGACAGCCCGGACCATTTGCCGGAAAGCGGGCCCGAATTTTAACCGGAGTTCGGGAGAGGCTTTCAGGTATTCACGGATCAGGTCCAGGCGCTGCGAATCCGTTGCGTTCAAGAGGATTTTTTCCAGGGATGCCAGGGCGATTCGTCGCATACAAAGCGCCTTAAAGACAAAATAGGTGCCCTTGCCTTCAAACCCGAGCAGGGTTTTTACGACAAAAACTTGCTCTTCCAAGGAAATTCCCGGTCTGATCCGGGAAAAAATCCGGCTGCAGACCTGGGCTGAATCTTTCATTGCAGCGCGCCGCTCATGCTTGTCCGCCGGATTTGCCAGCCGGGCGAGGATTCCGGCCTGAAGGGTTTGCAAGGTTTCCCGGGCCTGGACCCGGACGGCGGAATGATAGGAATCAATGCCTTTGAGAACCATCTGTATGGCAAGATCTGGGGTATAATTTTCTGCGGCTTTTATCAGATCGATCTTCCGGTCTTCAAAAAGCGTGTCCCAATAGGTTTCAAAATTATGGATCTCTTTATCACTCATTCCTTATATATAATCACTATAGTCCAAAAACGGATTTTAGACAAAAAGATATTGCAGAAATTCTCCTTGTGAGATTATGGTTGTTGTTACCACACAATAACCGAAGAATCAAAAACAAGGAGAATTCGAAAAGATGATACGACATGTGAGC
>CAZAHK010000263.1:0-4647 GCA_964484555.1 uncultured Desulfobacula sp. | reverse complement strand
AAAATATCATTTATACCGGCAATCCGGAAAATGATTTCCTGGCTGCACAGCACCGCCGCCAACAGATAATTCTGGACAAACTGGGAGCGGTGAACCGTCTCTTGCAGGTGTATCCCCCGGATGAAGATCTTCACAAAATGATTTTAAAAGAACTGGAACATCTGAACCGACAGTTTGAGCAGGTCCAGTCTGATAGAGCAAAAAGCCCTTTATATGCTGCCCGGTTTGGAGAGATTGTGGATTTTACAAAGGGTGTGGCAGATAAAGTGTATGAGAATCCAGGGGATCACGTCACTTATTTCAATAATTTTGTGACCCACACCCTGAATTTTAAGGATCTATACACCAGCGGTCACTGGGATCAGGTCCTGCACCACTGGCTGATGATGAATATCCGCTCACAGGATGGCGATCAGAGGGTTAAAACCCGGCTGAATGCAGCCCTCAGCCGTATGAACCGGGATGACATCCTGAGCGCCTTTACCCAAAAAGCGGTCCCCTTGCTGGTGAAGGAAGGTAAAGATGATCTGCTGCCGGGTATCGTTTCCCATCTGGATAAGCATCCCGATGCCCGGGCAAAATTGCCGGACAATGTGAAGAACATAATGGCATCAGTCAAGATACTGACCGGTAAAAAAGCCCCGAACCTGGTGCTGAAAGCCCCGGTTCGAACCCAGAGCGGGAAAAGCACCAGCAATATCACCCTGGAAACCGGTAAACTGAATGCGGATTATACCATCCTGCTGTTTTACCAGGGAGAATGTCAGCTCTGCGAGGATGCCCTTATCGATCTTGCCAATCAATACAAACGGCTGGCCGAACATAAGGTGCGGGTGATCGCCATCAGCGGGGATACAACTGAACAGGGGTTTGAAAAGAAACTCACCTATCATCAATGGCCAGATAATTATTGCGATTTTACCGGCATGAACGGGGCGAATTTTAAAAATTACGGGGTACTGGGAACCCCCACCCTGTTCCTGCTGGATAAAGACGGGATGGTTCTTGAGAAAACCGCCACGGTGGATGACGTGATAAAAGCTATCAAAACCAAGTAACGGACAAAGTAATTTTTCCCTGATATTGCAATCGGAAATAAGGTCAAAAATGGCCCTTTTTTCATGTTCAAAGAAGCTTCCTTGCCTTCACAATATAGTCCTCAACCGCTTCAATACCGATGAAATTACGGTCCATTTTCTTGGCAACCCTGGATGTGGTGCCACTCCCAGAGAACAGATCCAGTACCAGTCCATTTTCCCTGCTACCGATTTCCAGGAGCCATTCAATAACCTTTTCAGGCTTTTGCGTCGGGTGAAATCTTACATTTTTCCTCTGTTCAGATGGGCATTCAATGAAATTGTTCATCTCATTCACGCCCAGGAAATTGAACACTCCCTTCTGCTTCTGGAAGAATAAAATGGGCTCACAGGCCGAAATAAAGGTATTCTTCTGGAAGTGAGGGGCAGGATTGGTCTTGTGCCAAATCAGCGTACATCGGTATTCTTTCGGGAACTTATCAACGAAATATTGGATTTTTTCAAATCGGGTGAAAAGGAAAAGATTATGCTTCAGCACCCGGAAACACTCATCCAGCCAGCCCTCAAAAAACGCATTAAAATCCCCGTTATCCCAGGCTCCAAAGTTTTTGTTAATATCTTTCTGATGCTCACGCCTGAAAACCCTTTCTTTGCTGATGAAATAGGGCGGATCAGCGATAATACAGTCGCAAGAATTATCCGGAAGTTTTTGAAGCAGGGATTGAACATTTCCTTTGTGGATGACATTTAGCTTTGGCAGGTACTGATCTTCAATATTGGGATTGACGCCCAGGTATTGAATTACTTTTTGCCTGACCTTTCCATTTTCCCTTTTATTTTCTACCAGGTAAAAACCGTTTCCTTTTCTTCGAATAAACATGATAAGCGTGGTGCCCAGGGTTAAAATTGAAAAATACTGATTTGAAAGGATAGTTCAGATTATTTAAAGAAACAAATACTTTTTTAAGATGCCTGTAAAATATGGGTTTGTGGTGCCCAAATTTTGTTTGAAAATGGGTGGGATTTAGGGGCGTGGGGTTTGGGTGATTTTGTCAGGAAATAAAGTTCAATTTTTGAATTATCAGGATCTACCCGAATGCAGGACATCGTTGCGCTGGGGGATTAAAAACTCCGACTACCCAATTGAATATTTTATTTCCCTGATTTTCTTCTGTTATCTTCTCTGCATAGCATCTGGCAGTTCTCGGCAATTGTTTTTCCGCCTTCGTGCCAAGGTGTAATATGATCGGCTTCCATTTCATCAATCTCGAAATGCTCTCTACAAACTGGGCAAATGCCATCCTGACGTTCGTAGGCCTCCCGCTTCTGGTTTTTATTGAAGGCTCTTATATTTAGGTGCCTTTCCTTTCCGTCCAGGACGTAGGAATAGATCCCTTTCTTATTCATGACATCCTCATCTTCCATGAGTCTTGAGATTTCAGTTTCGAGCTTTTTCGAGTCAAACTTTTCGTTTTTGAACTCATTGTATAGAAACCCCCACTGGATGCCCTTCATTTCCTTGCGATATTTGGGGAATACAGTCTTTACCCAATTAATTACACTATTAAAGTAAAGCCATAATTCATTGGCGTTTGGCTCCTTTTGGTGTTCAGACATATATTTTTTATTACCACCACCGTCAGAAATCCATTTGATAGCTGTTTCTAGGAAATCCTGTCGATTAACAGCTCCACTAAGATAGTCTTTGCCAAGACCATAAGCCGGACAATTGCTTTTACTGAAATGACGTTTAGCATCAGAAACCCATGAACCATGAAACACAGCATTGAGCAATTCTTGGTTAGTAAGCTCCTCTCCAGCAATGTTAATCGTTTTAAACCACTCTAGTCTTTCGCTATCTGTTCCACTACATAAGTAGACCGTCAATTTATAGTTTAGAATTTTTTCTTGTTCGTCATTTTGAAGATTGTGATAGGCCCTATTCTCAGGAAAGCTTCCAACTTCTACAGAAAAATCCCCTTCCAAATATTGGCAAATAGAGATTGTTCTTTGTTGCCCGTCAATTATTTCAAAATTGCCGTCGTCCCTTACTGCCCAGTACATGACATTTAGAGGAAAGTCTTTCGTAACAGTATTAATTACAGCATCTCGCTGTTTATCCTTGTAGATAAATTCACGCTGATAGGGCGGTCGGATATCCAACTTTCCTCCATAACCAACGACACCTTCTTCAGCATTGTCTTTATAACCTTCCGCTAATTCACGAACTGTGATTTCTTTGAGTTTTATATCCAATCTTTAATATCCATTTTTCAATGTTGTTTTTGCTTGATGAGAAGGCGAGCGTACATTCTTTTACCATTTAAATAAGCTCTATCAATCTTTCCATGCCAATTAGGTTTTACTAATTCCGGGAATAACCCTTCTTTTACTTCATAGTCAGAGCCAATAATTTCAAATTGCTCAGGGTTATATTTATTCAGGAAAGTAATGGGCACTCCCATAATTCCTTCATAATCCACTGGTATATTAACGACCTGGCTGACTTCTATTGCTTTGTAGTTGTCGTACTCTGGATAATCCGTTTCGGTGTATGTTTGGTAGAGAATTAAATCTTCGTGACGTTTCGCATTATCCAGGTTTGTAAACCAACAAGTATTATTTGATGAAACTACTCTGTTTCCATTTTCATCAAGTCGGGCTTCTGTCCCGTGTAATGAATAATGCTTTGGCACAATAAATCCTGAAAAATTACGATTACTATTTATTCCTATCCATGCTTTATCTTCCTTTATCAGTTTGAAAATTTCTTTGTATGTAATTGCATTCCAGGTTCCAATAATCAGAAATTTTTTTTCGAACTCTATAAGTTGAGACACATACTCTCTAAATAATGAAAACGGAGGGTTTGTTACAACAATATCTGCTCGTTTCAGCAGTCTGACACATTCATTAGAGCGGAAATCACCATCCCCTTTCAATTGTTTGATGCCAATTTCTTTAGGGTCTGGAACATTGTTCTTATTCTTATCGCCTTCATATTCAAGATAGATTGCTTTTTCTCTATCGTGTCGGCTGAACAAATCCATGTCCTGATTCCTATAGCAAGTAGTAATCAATTTTTTCAGTCCTAATTTCTCAAAGTTATAAGAGAAATAATGAAAGAAATTACTTATGCGTGGGTCATCACAATTACAAAATACTACTTTGTCCTTAAAATGTCTTTTATAGTGTTTTAGCTCTCTCTCTATATCAGACAGTATTGTATAGAATTCATCGTTTTTTGCAGACTTTGCTTTAGTTAACAGTTTATTTGTAGCAATTCTGGCCATTTTAAAGTTTACCCTTCTATCTTCTCATGTATAACAAAATAATGTGAGGGTCTGTGTACCGTGTAATTTTGAATGACATCCAATCAAATAAATAATAAATCAAACCTTGGATTTCATATCACCATCACTGACCCATGTAAACTCGTTTCAATAATTCTACATGGAAATATAATGGAATCGGAAAGGATCAGTCAAAATAATCCTCATTGGAGAATCCCAGCAGGTAGTTTTCCAAATCATTTTCAAGCCCCTGCCTAAATATCCATCCCTGCTTTTGTTGCTTTTTTTATTCCAAGGACCTTTTTGAGGGTTTCTTT
>CAZAHK010000262.1:0-4657 GCA_964484555.1 uncultured Desulfobacula sp. | reverse complement strand
GATTAGAAACTGAAGATTAAAAATGCTTATGCGGGTTCCGGGGAAGAAATTTTTCCTTTATTGGTGAGACCGAAAAGAAAGGTTTCAAATATTTTCAGGGCCAGGTTTTCGGGTTTGATTTCCCCTTTGGGATCATACCACCGGTAGATCCAGCCGCACATCCCCACCAGGCAGTGGGCATCAATGGCGATATTCTCCTTAGACAGTCCGTTTTTCGCGCAATAGTCTTCAATGGCCTGTCTCCAGAAAAAGAGATAGGCCCTTTGCTTTTCCTTGACCTGCTCATACCATTCCTGGGTCAGACAGTCGTCATCGCTCAAAATTAATTTGGTCCGGTATTTGTCATTGCAAAAGGTATCGACCTGGTATTGGATGTATTTTTTGATAAGATCCGTGGGATCAATGTCCTGTGCGGGTATTTTCCGGATACCCGAGATCATATCATCCATATGGCTGTCCAGGATCTGAAACAAAAGTTCTTCCTTGCTTTTAAAATAATAGTAGAGACCGGCCGTCGTCATCTCGGTTGCCCTGGCAATATCCCGGATGGTGGTCTTGTCATATCCCTTCTGCCACAGGGTTTTTGTGGCGATTCGGTATATTTCTTTTTTGCGGCGTTCCTGCTCTTTGAGTTTATAGTTTTTCATAAGACCCATAGTATAATAGAAAATATGATTTTGACAAGCGTTTGATAGATTATTTTATCACTTGTCCGATAAATTGATCAAGAATAAAGCGGCAAATTTTTCAATGGTTTCTAAAAGATATAAGGGACTTTCAGATTATAGGATTTATAGACCACAAAGGTTTCCACGGACCGGACCCCTTCCACCTTTGAGATTTCCTCGGTGTAGAATTCAAGCAGGCCGAACCCCCGCTTGAACAGGACCAGGACGATGAGATCAAACCGCCCGGTGACAACACTGACGGAAATCACGCCTTTGAGTTTGCTGATCTCTTCCCCTTTTTCAACCAGGTTCATTTCCGAAAGCTTGATCCCGATGATGACGACGCGGTGACCCGGCAGCTTGGCCGGATCAACAAGGCCGCAGATGTCGAGAATTCCTTCGTTCTGGAGGTTGTTGACCCTTGACCGGACTGTGTTTTCCGTAATAGAGAGTTTATCGGCAATTCTTTTAAAGGACATTTTTCCGTTCTTTAATTCTCTTATGATATCAATATTGGTGTCATCTATTTTCATGATGTCCTCATTTTTTATCTATAATTAATCCCAGTTGTAACTTTTAATAATAAATACGTGATGATAAGATAAAAATCAAAGTTTATTTATGGAATGCCTAAAATTCTTTCGGGAAATTTGATTTAAATCAATGATTTGGCGGGGCCCAGGAAATATCCTGAATTCTGGTTCTAAGGCAAATAAAAATAGGACTTGACTTTAAATGGAAATAGATGTTAATTGATAATTATTATTATTTATATAAAGGAACGACAATTGGCAGACCATAAAAAACGATTTGACATTATTATCCGGAAACTAAGGGATAACGGACACAAAATGACACCCCAGCGGCTGGCCATCGTCAAAATTCTGGCCAGGAGTGAGGGCCATCCCAGTGTTGAAGATATTCATGCCCGGATCAAAAAAGATTTTCCGACAATGAGTCTTGCCACTGTATACAGAAATATTATATTAATTAAATCACTTGATGAACTTCTCGAGTTGGGATTCCCGGACGGGAGCAATCGTTATGATGGGAATAAACCTTATCCCCATCCACACATCATGTGTATCAAGTGCAAAAAGATTCTCGATCTGGATCTGGATAGTCTGGATGATATGCAAAATGAAATTGCTGAAGAAACTGATTTTAAAATTTTGAATCACCGATTGGACTTTTTCGGTATTTGCAGCAATTGCTCGGCAGAAAAAGTTTAATATATTTTTTTGCTGTTAATTGATAACGTTTATCATATAGTATTGTATTTCCACAACCCATAGCATGAGGAGGTTAACATGTCCGATGAAAACAGCAAATGCCCGGTAACCGGCAAAATCCACAAACCCACGGCCGACAGCGGCGCCACAAACCGTGACTGGTGGCCGAAGCAGTTGAACCTCAAGATTCTTCACCAGAATCCGCCCATGGGCAATCCCATGGGCGAAGCGTTCAACTATGCCGATGAGTTCAAAAAACTTGACCTGGAGGCCTTGAAAAAGGATCTCTATGCGCTGATGACCGACTCCCAGGACTGGTGGCCAGCGGATTACGGCCATTACGGGGGGCTTTTTATCCGCATGGCCTGGCACAGTGCGGGAACCTACCGCACCGGCGACGGCCGGGGTGGCGCAGGGAACGGCACCCAGAGGTTTGCTCCTCTTAACAGTTGGCCTGACAACGTGAACCTTGACAAGGCCCGCCGTCTGCTATGGCCGGTCAAACAGAAATACGGCAACAAGATCTCCTGGGCCGATCTCATGATCCTGGCCGGTAATTGCGCGCTTGAGTCCATGGGGTTCAAGACCTTTGGCTTTAGCGGCGGGCGTGAAGACGTCTGGGAGCCGGAAGAAGACATCTACTGGGGCGCTGAGAGCGAGTGGCTGGGGGACAAACGTTATTCCGGTGAACGGGACCTGGAAAACCCGCTCGCTGCGGTCCAGATGGGTCTGATCTATGTGAACCCGGAAGGCCCCAGCGGCAAACCGGACTCCGTGGCCTCAGGCAAGGACATTCGCGAGACCTTTGCGCGTATGGCCATGAATGACGAGGAGACCGTTGCCCTCGTCGCCGGAGGGCATACCTTTGGCAAATGCCACGGCGCTGGCCCTGCGACCCATGTGGGTCCTGAACCCGAGGCCGCTCCCATTGAAGAAATGGGCCTGGGCTGGAAGAGCAGCTTCGGCACCGGCAAGGGCGGAGATGCCATCGGCAGCGGCATCGAGGGTGCATGGAAACCGAACCCGGTCAAATGGGACATGGGCTATTTGAAGGTGCTGTTCAAATACGACTGGGAGCTGGTCAAGAGCCCTGCCGGTGCGAATCAGTGGCTGGCCAAGGATGTGGCCGAAGAAGACATGGTGGTGGACGCGCACAACCCGTCCAAGAAGCACCGGCCCATGATGACCACGGCAGACCTGGCCCTGAAGTTCGATCCGATTTACGAGCCCATTGCAAGACGCTACCGACAGAACCCTGAGGAATTTGCAGACGCCTTTGCCCGGGCCTGGTTCAAGCTGACTCACCGTGACATGGGTCCCCGTTCGCGCTATCTCGGCGCGGAAGTCCCCAAAGAAGACCTCATCTGGCAGGACCCGGTGCCCGCAGTGGATCATGATTTGGTCGATACCCGGGACATTGCTGATCTTAAGGCCAAGATCCTGGCTTCCGGACTCTCTGTCTCCCAACTGGTCTCCACGGCCTGGGCCTCGGCATCCACCTTCCGCGGCTCAGACAAGCGCGGCGGGGCCAACGGGGCCCGTATCCGTCTTGCACCCCAGAAAGACTGGGCAGTGAATCAGTTGGCGGGGCCTGTGTTGAAAACCCTGGAGGGAATCCAGGCCGCGTTCAACAGCGCGCAGTCCGGCAAAAAGAAGGTATCCCTTGCCGACCTCATTGTTCTGGGCGGCTGTGCAGGGGTCGAGCAGGCGGTAAAGAATGCCGGCCGTGATATCACTGTCCCTTTTACGCCGGGACGCACGGATGCGTCCCAGGACCAGACCGACGTGGAGTCCTTTGCCGTACTCGAACCGGGTGCCGACGGGTTCCGCAATTTTCTTAAAACCAAATATACGGTTCCGGCAGAAAAGCTGCTGGTGGACCGGGCCCAGCTTTTGACCCTGACCGCTCCCGAGATGACGGTTCTCTTAGGCGGTATGCGCGTCTTGAATACCAATGCGGGGCAGTCGCCCCACGGCGTTTTCACCCGGCGGCCGGAGACCCTCTCCACTGATTTTTTTGTGAATCTGCTGGACATGGGCACGACGTGGAAGGCAACCGCAAAAGACGAGGACCTTTTCGAGGGGCGTGACCGCGCCACCGGCGAACTCAAATGGACCGGCACCCGTGTCGACCTCATCTTTGGTTCCAACTCTCAATTGCGGGCCCTGGCCGAAGTCTATGCGAGCAAGGACTCCCAGGAGAAGTTCCTGCACGATTTTGTAAGGGTATGGGACAAGGTGATGAATCTTGACCGCTTTGACCTGGCCTGATTGCAGCCGATAATCGGCTTCGAGGGCTGCCGGAACCTGTTCTGAACTGGAAGCCGCTATTATAACAACCTGTGAGGGCGGCGTTTCAATGGAATCTGAAACGCCGCCCTTTTTTGTGTGCCCTTGCCTGCCGATCACGGTGCCAAAGACACGGAACAAGTGCTTGATGGATGGCAGCTTCCGCCCCCGGCGGTCCGATGCAACGACGCGCGATGTGTCAGGTTTTTATTTCTTGAAATATGGAATCCACCAGGGTATTTTTTTTCTATAGGATTCCCATTCTTGCCCAGTATAGAACAAGAAAAAAACTCCCAAATACACTTATCAGGTTTGGAGCTAATTTATCATCTTGGCTATTCTTCCACAAGATTTTTTAGTTTTAGATTTTTATCTGCAATAACATATAGCAAAAATAGTACCATTGATAAAAAAACTCAAGATATCTGATAAATAGGGTTTTTTTAATTAAAAAAATATATGATTATA
>CAZAHK010000261.1:0-4669 GCA_964484555.1 uncultured Desulfobacula sp. | reverse complement strand
GCTGATCCAGAGCACCAGGATACGGATCAGCTCATCCCCGAAATTCATGCCCGAACCAAAAAGATTCCTTAAGAGGATCTGAAGAACGGCAATGGTGATCATCACCAGGAGAAGGCCGATCAGGATACCGTCTTCAATTTTTTGAAGAATTCCGATGCCATGCCGGAGGCGGTCTGTGGTTTTATTGGCCATTGGTTTTGTTGGAATGGAAAGCCTCCAGAAGGCCGTTTAATTTGTCTACGACATCCCTGGGGAGAACTCCGGAATCGACCATTTCCAGGGAGGCCTGGCCCGCAATCCTGTACCATTCGTCCAGATTCTGTTTTGAAGGGGTGGTAAAGGTAATGCCTCTGCTTTTAAGGGTCTCAACGGCTTCAATATCATCTTTCCGGTTCTGAATATCAATTTCATTCAAAGCCGACGTCATGACACAGGTGATGATCCCGCGGTCGGCCTCATCGATTTTCATAAATTGGGGTTTATCAATGGCCAGCACGGCGTAAAGATAAATCAGAGGAATATTCATGACATATTTGATCTGGGTGTGCCATTGCAGGACAACGGCGCCCATGGGGGAGGTGCCGATGGTATCGATGAGGCCTGCCTGAAGGCTGGTTCTGACGTCGGAAATGGGCAGAGGCACCGGGGTAATGCCGAATACCTTGATGGAATCCTGGCTGATGTGATCATTGTCGGGAATCCAGACCTTTCGTTTTCTCAAATCCGTCACCGTCTCAATGGGTTCCTTGGACATGATATAGGCAAATCCGCCGCCGATGATGCCGAAAACCACAAATCCGGCATTGTCGAGGCCCTCAATGATATAGGGATCCAAAAACTCCCGGATATAATCCACTTCCTCAAGGCTTTGGAATTTAAAGGGCTGGGCATAGATCTGATTGGCCGGGAAAAACTGGGAAAGGCTGCCGGCCACAAAGGCCCCCCCCTGCAACTGTCCGATGCGGACCTTTCTTAACACCGCATTGTCGTTTCCCATGACCCCGCCGGGATAGAATTTGATGGTGACCCGGTTTTCGGTTTCCTTTGCAACCTGGTCTGCGCCCTTCCGCATCTTCTCCATCCACATGGACCCTTCCGGGGAAATGGTGGCGATCTTTAAGGTGGCCGCAGATGCCGTAGCGGCCAGGAAGATGAGAAACAGCAACCCGGCCGGCCGTAAAATTAATTTTGAAACCATGGGCCTCTTCATTTCAATCATGTCTAAAAATAGTCCTCCGCACTGATGATGAGTTCCTGGGCCTGTTTTTGGGCCCAGGTATTGACAAGGGTATATCCCGGCATATGGGGATCGGCGGCAAGGACCTCCCGGAGCAGTTGGTCGTGAAGCGGCCGGTCAAACAGGGTTCTTGCATAGAGCTTGGCATAGAGAACCTTCACCATCAGGTTTTTGCCCTGGGACAGAAGAACGGCTTTTTCAAAATGCACCTTTCCCTGTTCCGGCCTTCCGCCGACGGACGGCGGAAGAAAGGTGGATAGGGTTCCCAGATAAAGGTGGGCCGCCCCGTCCCGATAGGTCTCCTCAAGCTCGATCACCCGCTGCATGATGAGTTCGATGTGGGAAATATCGGCAATGGCATTGAGATTGTTCTTATGGGCCATGATCCAGGAAGCCCAGGCATTGCCCAGGGCAAACAGAACCGGGACCTCCTCTTGTTTCATATGGGAAAGAACGGTTTTCAACTCGTCAAAGGACCGGGATCTGAGGCCGCAGGCCTCCTTTTTTTCAAGACAGACCGCCTTACCGGCATAATCCAGGGCCTTATCCGCCATTTTCCGGGACCTTTCCTCATCTTTCACAAAAACATCTGCATAGGCCGTGTATAAGAGGGCTGCCGTGGAGAGCAGATCTGAATTTTCAGGGTCTTTGGCAATGAGGCTGTCGATCATGAGCAGATAGGCCGGGGCCCCGCTTTCCACCAGGGAGAGATCGTCATTGTTCAAGATGGTCTGGGAAAGATGTCCCATCATGTCGGAAGTGGCTGATTTCACAATCATGGAACACCCGGACAGGGAAAAGACGCCTATGACGGACAACCACAGCACGGCAGCAACATATATCAAAGATTTTCCATCATGGGTCCATGGTCGGCCGAAAATCATCATGCAGGGCAAGTCCTTTATCGGTTTGGGCGTCTCAATCCCGGTAAATCTACATTGATCTGGAAATTATCTTGTTTATGGAAAAAATGCAACTAGGATTCACAGTCTAATTATTTTTAAATACAACCACATAGGGCTTGCTTTTGTAAGATCTCAGAAAGTCAGGGGTAAAAAAATCAGCCGTTTAGGCATAATCCCCAGTCATTTTCAAAGACAATATTCCCCATAACGGAGAAATTTTTCTTTGACTGTGTGTTCGATCAATCAAATAGTCCCAAAAAGATACCCCTAATTTCCGGCAGGTCTTTTTTAGGCTCGTAAAGCTGTCCCGGCACAATTTGCCGGATTCACTCCGGGCAGAGCCGCTTATTTTCCGTCTTTTAACATCTTCTCTAATATCATTCCTAAATGAGTGTGAATTGATTTCAAACGATTTTCTAATCGAGTTATAACCCAATTTAAATTTTTGGATTGTAATATTCGCCAAAAATAACTCAAACTACCAGGATGATCTATGAAAACACCCACAGATTCGCCGTTTTCTATCGAAGTGTATGAAAAACCGAGCCGCTATCTTGATCAAAAGGCCCTTTTAAATCTAAACCGTGATATACGTGAAATCGCTGCCTCCTGTTTTGAGACCCTTCCGGAGTATCAGGCAATTGTTGGTTCCCGGGAAGCCCTGTCCGACAAGCTGACCCATCTGCTTGTGAAAAAGGCCTTAACCCGCTACCTGTTGAAACAGAACCCCTTTGGAAAAATATGGATTTCCAACTGTGCCGCTGTTCTCAGCAGCCTGGGGAATGGGGCCATGCATTTTGAAGGGGTGTATCCGTCTCCTTTTCATTCCGGTTCTCCCAGCAATGTTCAGCATAAAATTGCCAAGGCCATTGACCGATATTTCAGGGACAAGATGTATGTGACCCCGGACGCGGTTCTGGATGAAAGACGGTTCGTTTTCAAGGGCAGCGTTAAAGATACTGTATTTCACAAGGAAAAAGACGATCTGGCCTATCACCATCGTAAAAATGGATTGAACCGGTTTTATGCCAATATGATGAATTTTGAAAACGGGGATGAAATCCTTCAGATCGGTTATTTCCGAATGGTTTCCATTGTCCGGTATGTGTTGCGTCAGTTCCATATGAAAAAGCTGAACCGGCAGCAGAAAACCATACTGGAACTGTAACCGCCATGGCATTGCTCCAGGCATTTTTCCGTCTCCTCCGGGTATTGGTCATCACCCTGTACCATATCCTGAAATTTTCTCTGGCTGCGGTTGCTAAAGGATGGTCACCAAACCTTGCCGCAGCCCACGCAAGACAATGGGCTGGCCATCTGGTCAGGGGGCTTTCCATCAGGATCACCCTTACCGGCGCTGTGCCGGAGAAAGGGGTTCTTGTGGTTTCAAACCACAGATCTTATTTGGATATTGTTGTCATCCTTTCCCAGATGGATGCTGCTTTTCTGGCGGAACTGAAAGCCTGGCCCATTTTCGGTTATGCAGCCCAAAAAGGTAACACCGTATTTGTAGATAGAGGGGATACCGAAAGCCGCGCCCGGGCAAGGCAGTCTCTGGCCGACCGGATCAGTCAAGGCGTTTCCGTGGTGGTTTTCCCCGAAGGCACAACATTTAAAGGCCCCGGACTTCTGCCGTTTAAAAACGGCATTTTCCACATGGCGGCCGAACGCGGGATTCCTGTGGTGCCGGTAACTATTATTTATAAAAACAAAGGGAAGCGGCGGGAGTCATTTCGTGGGGTATGTATCCAAGAAAGGATCGGAAATGGTCCGGATAAACTCCCTTTTCAACGGTACCTGTTAAAAATAAGTAATGCTGAGGCCATGCGGTGGATTGACAATCTGCATGGATATTTCTATTTATGGCTGGGCTGAAGATTTGTTTTTGGCCCGGTTATTTCAAAAACAGATTCCAATCCTGCTGCAAGGGCCTCAAGGCAATGGTTTTCCCCGCTGATCCCCGACCAGATGATCCGGGCGTTTTTGACCGAAGGAAACACACCAATGCCGGCCGCAAAAAGCCTAGGGGATGAGATTCCAGCCACGGCTTTTTCCATGCTGTTTTCAAGAAAACCAAGGTCTTCCACCCGGATATTCCCCAAAAATTTCAAGGAGAGGTGGAGGGTTTCCGGCTTGGAAAAAGAGGCTTTAATCCCGGATGCCGAAAGTTTTTTCTGAAGATTTCCCAGAGAATTTTTAACCGTATCCGGAATCTCTACGGCAATAAAAGAGCGGATCTGCCGAGCCTTTCATTTCCTTTTTTTATTCACAAACCCGAGTAAAACCCTATAAGGCCCTGGAATTCCAGGTGGAACAAGGGCAACACGATCCTTGTCCTGAAGAATGGTATCAAAAGTAGCGACTTTCCCGTTAATGAATACGGCCTCGACTTCTTCCGGAGCCAGGCGGACCTGGGAGATAAGTTCTTCCGCAGTGGTTTCCGGTTCTATGGTCATGGACACATTGGAATAAGGTATTTTTTTGTCTTTTAGTTTTTTTTGTAAAAATGAAAACGCGTTAAATAAGA
>CAZAHK010000260.1:0-4705 GCA_964484555.1 uncultured Desulfobacula sp. | reverse complement strand
GGCGGTGTTTGCTGTGTCAGCGTTTACAGTAAATTTCCCCCCGATGGTAGTTTCAGCGCCGATTTTGGTTTCTGCTTTCAACATGGACCCTTTGGCAATCAAACTGTCACCAGTGGTGCTGGATGTATCAGCCTCCAGGGTCACATCCCCTGCCAGTTGAGATCCGGCTGCAAAACGGCTGCCAAGGGCGATCACTGATCCCTCGGCCAGAGTAGAATCCTGGGTAGTGGTGATGTTGTCGTTGGAAAAATTGGTCCCTGTCAATGCCTGGTCTGTGGACCAGCCCGCACCCAGAATAGATCCGTCCGTTAAAACCGATCCTGTCTTGATGAGAGATTCGGCCGTGGTGGCCGCCGTGCTTTTGGCCACTTCCAGATCCGTGGTCAGGGCAATGGCATCTCCGCCGCCCACGTTGTTGACAATAATTTCACCGGAACCGGTCTGGTTCAGGGTCACATATCCCACGGTGGTCATGTCGGTATTTCTAAGAATACCTTCTGTTCCCGAGCCCCCGGTTTCCACCTTGATGGCCCGGCCGTCGGAGGTCAGGGTCAGTTTTCCCGAAGTGTCCACCGATGCCGTGACGCCATGGTCCTTTGACTTGGTGTTGATGGCCTTGACCAGTGCGCCGTCCTTGTCATTGGTCTGGACAGCCACTTCTCCGATGCTTATGCCGTTGATGGTAAAACCCTTATTGGTGCTACCGGCGGCAATGTTCAGGTCTGTGGTGGAGTTGACGAAGGCAGCGGCTGAAATACCCAGAGAATCGCTGAGTTTGTTGATGGCGCCGGCCACTGCGCCCATGCCGTTTTCCTTGGAATTGTTGTACGCCACTTCCACGGACTGGATATTAATACTTTGGTTCTGCTGGTTGCTGAAAATACTTAAATCCACGGTTCCGGGCTGGTTATCGGCCAGGGTAAGCCGGGCAGTGGTGGTGTGGCCGATTTTGGTGGATTGGGCAGAGGCAATGGAAATTCCGGCAGTCTCTCCGGAAAACGCCCCTACCTGGAAACGCTTGTTGGTAAAGGACCCGGACAGCAGTTTCTGGCCGTTAAAAGAAGTGGTCTCGGCGATATTATCCAGTTGTGACATCAATTTATTGATGTCGGACTGGATGGCGGCCCGGGATTCAGTGGTCTGACCGTCCTGGGCTGCCTGAACGCTCTTGGTTTTGATGGTATTGATGATATTGATGGATTCCTCCAGGGCCCCATCTGCCGTCTGAATGATATTGATGCCGTCATTGGCGTTTCTGATGGCCTGGCCCAGCCCGTTGGCCTGGGATCTTAAAGAGTCGGCAATGGACATGCCGGAGGCATCGTCTGCCGCCTTGTTGATTCTCAGACCCGTTGACAGTCTTTCAAGTGATCCTGTAAGGCCGTTGTCATTTTTAATCATGTTCTTGAGTGCGACGAGTGATGCCTGATTGGTGTTGATACTAAGTGCCATATGTTATTCCTCCATGTTGTTTTCTCGGGAATCCTTTCCCTTTGGTTTGTTATGTGGTTTGCTTGTTTTGTCGTAACAGAACCAGCACTAAGGTCTTTTTTGCGTTTCACCTCCTTTTTGTCAGGGACCTGGGTGGTGCCGTTATGTTAATGATAGTTATCGGTGACGGGGTAAAAAACTTGAGAATCTTTTCTTGAAAACCTGAAGGATCTTCAGTAAGGTGATATCATTGGCAATAAATGCAGGTTTGGGGAGGCACCAATGGGGATTCGTGTACAGGATTATATATTGCGGGCCAATTTTTTGGTATTGAAAAAGCATCACCCGGATGTGCTGTCACGGCTGGAAACAGAGGGTGTGGTCCCCCTGGGTGAGGTGGTGCAAACAGGGGAAAAGGGACTGCTGAATTTGAAAATAACGGATAATGACAACCCTGTATTTTTGCATCCCAAAAAAGATCCTGCATCAGATCAGCATTATTTTCTAACAAAAATTCCCAAGGATTTTTCAGGGGTTGAGATCCTTTTGGGCATGGGGCTGGGTTATGCAGCCAAAGCCGTCTTGCAGCAGCGGGAAGATATCCGCAACCTGGTGATCATTGAATCTGAACCGGGAATTCTGCTCCAGGCCCTGGCCTGCATGGACCTGGCTGATCTGCTCAACGATCCCCGGGTGATACTGGGTATCAACCCGGAAGACCCGGCGGTTTTCATGGCACCCGCCCAGAAAGGCATTGCCTTTGAAGACACCCAGATTCTGGAACATCCGGTGATTTTTTCGCAGTTTCATGAAACATACAAGCCTGTACAGGACCGGATATTTGCCCATGTGAACCAATACAACATTGCCGGTGCCACCAAGATGAAATTCGGCAAAAAGATTGTGGGTAACCGGTTTGATCATTTAAAATCCATGGGCCATTATTTTAGGTTTGAAGATCTGATGGACCAGTTCAAGGATATCCCGGCCTATATTGTTGCAGGCGGGCCTTCTTTGGAGGCTGATATCCGGTTTTTAGAAAAAGTGCAGGACAAAGCGGTTGTTCTGGCGGTGGATACGGTTCTTCCGGTTTTTTTAAACCATGGGATGGTGCCTGATTTTGTGTCGTGCATTGATCACCAGGACATTACCTATGAAAAAATGGCCCAGAAGATCGGCGAGGTACCTGAGACAGTATCTTTGCTGACATATACTGCCACCACCCCTGTGGTGCAGAAAAATTTTCCAGGGAACAGAAAATTTTTTTTGATGGCTGAAGACGGCATCAGTCATTGGGTCAATACGGTGATTGGCGGTAAACATTTTTTTGCCAGCGGGCCCAGTGTGGCCAATTTAAACTTTATTGCGGCAAAAGTGATGGGATGTTCCCCTATTATATTTGTGGGCCAGGATTTATGCTACAACATGGAAAAAAGCCATACCAAAGATGTGGTGCTTACTTCCCATGACCGGGTGAAAAAACTGATTGAAACCGGAAAGGACCTGTCATGGGTTAAAACCGTTGACGGCAAAGATGCCCCCACAGACAGGGGGATGATCAATATTAAAAATTTTTTTGAATCTCTGATCCGCCACAACCCGGGTGACTATATTAATTGCAGCACCGGTGGTGCCCATATTGAGGGTACCCGATACATGCCACTTTCCCAGGCAGTGGAATTGTATCATTCAGATCGGACAATGATATCGGAAAAGATAGAAAAGATCTGCCTGCCGGAAAACATCATTACACCGGAACTGATTGCAGAGAACATCAAAAAGGATCTGCAGGTGGTGCAACAGATTCTGGTTCTGAGCCGCCAGGTGGAGGCACTGTTGGAACAGTGCGGCAAAGAGCTGCCGGGAATTAGAAAAAAATGGAAAAGAAACCCTGTTCTGCCCCAAAAAATCCTAAAGCGGCTGGCGGAAATCGATGCGCTGAACAACCGCATTGACAGTTATCACCGGGTATGGAGAATCCTGGAAGATATGACAGCCAAAGCATTGCAAAAGAGCGAACAGATGGCGTTTGAGGCAGGTAAATTACAGGGTGTGTCACAAAAATACCCGGATTGGCTGGAGAAAACCGTTGACCGGCTGATGTATGTGACCGATATCCGGAAAGATGCGCTTGAGTTCCTGGAACAGGGCATTGAGGATGTGATCGATCACATCACGGAAGAAACCCGGCTGAGAGAATTGGATCCCGGAAATTTGGAAACACTTGAAGCCTTGATCTCACTACATATTGATAGCAAGGAGTATTCTCTGGCCAGACCGCTTGCAAAAAAATACCATGAGTTGAAGCCGGATTCAGCGCAGGCCAATTATTTCATGGGGTTTCTTGCAGCTCATCAGCGTCTTCTTGATCAAATGGATGATTGTTTTATTGCTGCGGAGCGTATTGATTCCACCTATGGAACAAAGATCAATGAATGCAGAGCAAATTTTGGGGACCACTATTTTGATCAGGCATCTCTTTTCAAGAGCTCAAGTATATGTAAAAAATTTCTTTTAGTCGGACTTGCATTCTGCCCTTTTCATGAAAAACTACAGAGCCTGTTAATTGAAATTGCTGAGCAGGATATAAAGAAGCTCCGTGAAGCAGATGCCGGCGAAAAGCTTCAGGAGCATGCTGAAACGATAGAAGCCTGGATACAGATAATGGATACTTATTCCATTGTGCATTCATGCCTGTCAAATGAACTGATGGGAATTGTTTATTATTTTGAAGGAAAAATGATGTTCAGGGCAGGTGAAAAAGAAAACGCCACAGCCCTGTTTAAAAAAAGTATAATTTATCTGCCCCAGGATGCGGGACTATATCTTAAAATTGCTGATTTGTATCTGTGCACCTTTGATTATGACCAGGGCATTTTATACCTGAATCGAGCCATTGCATTAGACAAAGGATGTGCCGGTTACTGGGAGGGATTCGGTGATTTTTTGTTTCAGAAAATGAAATTTGACGAAGCATTTTCAGCCTTTGAACAGGCGCTTCAGTATTTCCCGCAAAACACTGGTATTCAGGAAAAAATGGTACAGTGTTTTCTTCAAAAAGGCAATATGCTACACCAAGACAAAAAATATATTGAAGCAGAAAAAATATACAATCAAGGTATTCAGCTTTGTCCTGACAACAGCCCGTCACTTGTACATCTTTACAATAACCTGGGATCAGCTTTACAAAATAGAGGAGAGTTGAAACTATCCATGACAGCCTATGACAAGGCCCTTGATTTGGATTCTAGTTATTCAGAGGCACTCTATAATA
>CAZAHK010000259.1:0-4732 GCA_964484555.1 uncultured Desulfobacula sp. | reverse complement strand
TTTTCAAGATACAAACACAACAATGACCCGGACCGGCTGAACCTTTTGATCGAAAGAATGCGCTGGGAACCCAAGTATTTCGAACAGATTTAATTTATAAAGCGGTCCCATATCCCGGCAAATGTAAGCCCGGCAAATGTAAGATTGATAAACGGGTTCTTTCAGCCTTCATCCGTTTGAAGCATCCGGATGATCTCAACCAGCCTTGCCGTCAGATGATCATGGTAGCGCTTCCCTCCCTTGGCCGATGCCTTGGAAGGTTCGCCCGAGGTCCCGCCGGATTTCAGGGTGGCGGCCTTCATTTCCTCGGGGCTGCTGGGAACATAGCAGAGGGTGTCCCCTTCAAAGGAAGGGTCCACGCTGTATAATGGCTTCGGAGTATGGGGATTGTCTATGGCCCGGTCCATTTTAACAAGGTCCGGGTAGCGATACATCATGTGAGAGCTTTCGATTTCCTCGGCATGGCCCACCCGTCCCCAGCCCAGGGAGGCAATAATGGATTAGGACATATAGGCGGGGTCAAAAATGACTACCTTGACGCCCAGTTCCCGTTTTGCCCGTTCTCCTGCCATCTGAAGCCAGGCAATATTGACGATGCGGTGGCCGTTGATGAGAACAAATCTTTCAAAGCCGTGGTGGTGAAGGGAGGAAATCATGTCAAAGGCGATTTCAGCCAGCAGGTCCGGGCGGATGGTAATGGTACCGGGCAGGATCATGTGATGGGGACTCCATCCGAACCACAGGGGCGGGGCCACGGGCACACCGGCTTTTTGAGCGGCATCTTCGGCCAGGGTGACGGCCACCAGGGTATCTGTGCCCACGGGCAGGTGGGGTCCGTGCTGTTCCGTGCTGCCAAAGGGCAGAAGAATGGTTTTTGAGCTTTTTTCAACCGCTTGCTGAACTTCTTCCCAGGTCATGTCCTGGAGCCGGATAGGGTCGGTCATGGCAGCCTCCTTAGATAAAATTATAAATTGTCCAGGAAATGGGTATCAATATCCCCTTTTTGAAATTTTTTGTTAAGGAAAATCTTTCGAAAAAAAGGGATGGTGGTCTGGATTCCCCGGATGTCGAATTCGTCCAGGGCCCTTTTCATGCGGCGGATGGCCGATGGGCGGTCCTGGTCCCAGACAATGAGTTTTCCGATGAGGGAATCATAAAAAGGGCCCACCATATAGCCGTCATGGATGTGGGTGTCGATCCTGACCCCGGGTCCGCCGGGAAAAACAATGGATTCGATTCTGCCGGGGCAGGGCATGAAATTGTCCTCGGGGTCCGAGGCGTTGATCCGGCATTCCATGGCCCAGCCGTTGGGAATGATGTCCTCCTGTTTTAGAGTCAGTTTCTGCCCGTCGGCGATGAGGATCTGTTGCCGGACAATATCAATGCCGGTGATCATTTCCGTGACGGGATGCTCCACCTGGATCCTGGCATTGACTTCCATGAAATAAAATTTTTTGTCCTTGTCCACTAAAAATTCAATGGTTCCGGCATTGGTATAGCCGATGGCCCTTGCAATGGTGACGGCGGCGTTCCCGAGGGCGGCCCGCAGGTCATCGTCCACAAAGGAGGAGGGGGCCTCTTCGATGAGTTTTTGATACCGCTTCTGGATGCTGCATTCCCGTTCCGCCAGATGGACATACCGGCCGAATTTGTCTCCCAGGATCTGGATCTCAATATGGCGCGGTTTTTCAATATATTTTTCAAGATAAATATCAGGATTGCCGAAAGCGGCCTTGGCCTCCCCCGAAGCCATGGAAAAGGCCTCCCTCAGTTCTTTCGGATTATGGGCAATTCTCATGCCCCGGCCGCCGCCGCCGCCGGAGGCTTTTAAAATTACGGGAAACCCCACGGTTTCAGCCAGGGCGCAGGCCGTGTCCGGCGAGGTGAGGATATCCAGGCTGCCGGGGATGACGGGGATGCCGAGATCGGTCAGGGTCCGGCGGGCCGATGATTTGTTGCCCGACCGGGCAATGCACTCGGCCGAGGGTCCGATAAAGGTGATGCCCATATCCTCGCAGGCCTTGGCAAAATCGGCGTTTTCAGACAAAAACCCGTAACCGGGATGGACGGCGTCTGCCTTTGCTTCCTTGATGGCTGCCATGATCCTGTCCAGGTTCAGATAGCTCTTATAGCTGAGTGCCGGTCCGATATGGACGGCATGATCCGCAGCTTTGACAGGAAGGCTGTCCTTGTCTGCATCGGAATAAACGGCAATGGTTTCAATGCCCATCTCTTTACAGGCCCGGATGATTCTCAGGGCGATCTCGCCCCGGTTGGCAATGAGGATACGCTTAAACGGCATGGCTCCTTCCTTTATGGTATGGCTATTCTTTTTCAACGATCATGAGAGCCTGCTTTTTCATGACAGGGTCTTCGTTTTCCACCAGGATCTCTTTGACCACCCCGCCATATTCGCTGCGAAGTTCCGTAAATATCTTCATGGATTCAATGACGCAAAGAATATCCGAGGCCTTGATTTTCTGCCCGACTTCCACCAGGGGCGGGTTGTCCGGGGCCGAGGCCCGATAAAAAGTTCCCATGAGCGGAGACAGCACTTCATATTTTTTATCACTCATGATTTCCTCCTTGTCTGAGTTTGATGGTTTGGGTTTGATGGTTTTTTAAAAATATACTTGACATATATTTTTAATCTATGTCAAGTATATTTTAGCTGGAAACCTAACAAAGAAGGACGGTTATACCCATGGCGGCTTTTGCAAAAATTCAGAAATTGCCCAAACAACCCCTGGCCGTTATGGCCTATGAGACCATTGTCCGAAAAATCATCTGTCTTGAATATCAACCCGGCGGGCACCTGGAAGAAAACCAGCTAGTGGAAGAATTGGGCATCGGCCGGACCCCTGTCCGGGAAGCCCTGGTCAGGCTCCAGAGCGAAAATCTGATCGAATCCCATCCCAATAAAGGGGTTATTGTCAGACCCATCACTCTCCAGAATACCAAAGCCATGTTTGAAAGCATGCATATCTTTGAATTCGGCGTGGTGGATGTGGCCATGGTCAAGGATTGTACAAATTTTATCAAACGGATGCGATTGTCCAACGAGGCGGTTAAAAACTCCATCCTCTCAAATAATGTCTTTGACCTGGTACAGGCTAACCATGAATTCCATATGAATTTTGCCCAGTGTTCCCAGAATGAATTTCTGATCCGGGCCGTTCATGATGTCAGAAAAGAAGCCAAACGGCTTTCCTATCTGTCCTATAACAATATCATTGATCCCCGGAGGCCCCTGGAACTCCATTATCAATCCGTTGTACAGGAACATGACCAGATCATTGACGGCCTGGCCCGGAAAGATGAGGCCGGGCTGAAACAATTGTTGCAGGAGCATATCGAGACTTTCAGACAGAGGATTATCACGTTTATGACGGTTTGATGCCATTGGAGGAAAGATCTTATCATATCAACAAGATAAAGGAAGGAAGAAAATGAAAAAACTATTGATCGGACTCACCGGTGTGATGTTTGCTTTAACCTGCTTTTCCACAGCCACGGCAAAAACAAAATGGGATATGCACCTGAACTATCCGGCAGGGAATTTCCATACCGAGGGAGCACAAAAATTTGCAGATGAAGTGGCCAAGGCCACCAACGGGGAATTGACCATTGTACTTCATCCCGGCGCAGCCCTCGGGTTCAAGGGGCCGGAACTTTTAAAATCCGTGGCCGAAGGCCAGGTGGCCGTGGCCGAAATTCCCACGGGCATGGTGGAAGGGGACGCGCCGGTACTGGCGTTAACGGCCCAGCCCTTTATTTCCACCAATACCTTTGAACAGCGACTTCTGTATCAATTGGCAAAACCGGTCTATGCGGAAAACCTGAAAAAATTCAATCAGATCACCCTTTACACCTCGGTCTGGCCCTTTTCCGGCATCTATACCCAGCGGGCCGTCAAATCCGAAGCCGATTTAAAGGGCCTCAAGATGAGGGTGTATGACGGCACAGGCCTGACCTTTGGTGAAGCCACGGGCATTGCGGCCCGTAAAATGCCCTTTTCGGAAGTCTATCCGGCCATGAAGGCCGGGCTTTTGGATTCCATGTACACCTCTTCGGTTTCCGGCGTGGATGCCAAGGCCTGGGAAGTCCTCAAATTCTTTACGCCCATCAATATCGTGGGCCCCGTCAATATGATCAATGTCAATCTGGATGCCTGGAATAAACTGGATAAGAACACCCAGACCCTTGTGCTTGAAATTGCGGCCCAACTGGAAGATGAAATGTGGAACCTGGCTGGCGACATGGACCGGAAAAGCCATGCTACCTTGGTTGAAAACGGGATGACCATCAGCCCTGTGAGCAAACAGTTCCGTTCCGAACTCAATGCCGTGGGCGAAAAATTAAGGGCTGAATGGGCCGGTAAAGCCGGGGCCGATGCCCAGAAGATCCTTACGGAATATTATAGAATCACGGGACGTTAATCCTTTAAACAAATTCTGGCCGGGGATATCCCCCGGCCGGACTCGTAATCCGGGTGACTATGATGAATAAACTTGTAAAATTTTCCGATGGACTGAGCGATTGGATGGCAACTGTTTCTGCTGTTGTTTTAGGATTAATGACCCTCTTGATTCTCGTGGAAATCTTTTTATGGAACCTCTTTGAAAAAACGACCCTCATCGCCGATGAATACAGTGCCTATGGCCTTGCCGCCATTATTTTCATGGGGGCAGGCTATTGTCTCAAGGAAAAAGGCCATATCCGGATCACCCTG
>CAZAHK010000258.1:0-4785 GCA_964484555.1 uncultured Desulfobacula sp. | reverse complement strand
TCAAGGACATCATTGGAGGAAACAATCCGGTCATGATCAAAGGGAAAGGCGGGGATATTCAGGGGCTCGGTTCCGGTGGCAAGGATGAGGCGGTCATAGTCCAATTCTTTCCGGGTCCCGTTATTTAACGCCACCTCGACGCACCCCGGACCCTTTATCCTGGCCCGGCCCATGATCACGGACACATGACGAGTCTGTAAAAGTGAGGCTATCCCTTTTCTCTGGGTGTCCAGGATCTTGTTTTTCCTCTCCATCAAAGCTGCCAGGTCGGTAAGAATTTTTCCCTCAACCCGGATGCCCAGTTTCCCGGCCTCGGAAAACTTTACCAGCATATCGGCCGAATGCTTCATGATCTTGGACGGGATACATCCCCAGTTCAGACAGGTGCCGCCCAGGTTTTCCTTTTCAACCAGGGTCACGTCCCCGCCCAGCGCAGCAGAACGCAGGGCCGCCACATAGCCGCCGGGGCCGCCGCCGATAATCACAATTTTAACCGCCATACAAACCTCCTTCGGGGTTTCATTGAGCACAATGAAACCGTTTTGATGGTCACTGTCTTAGGAACCGATAAGCGAATCTAAATGAATTCCATTAATTTTTATAAATAAAATTGAATTTTACATAAGTTTAGTTAATTTATATTTGACAATATCATTGTCTTGAGATATTTTTCAAGAATCAATTTTAAAATTCCACTTTTTTGTTTAATATAATGTTCATATAAAGGAATATTATCATGACTTCCTGCTTGAAAACCACACCTTTACATCCATGGCATAAAGATGCGGGCGCCAACATGGCGGATTTCGGCGGTTTTGACATGCCCTTGTGGTATGAAACCGGCGTCAAAACAGAGCATCTTGCGGTTTTAACCTCGGCCGGAATTTTTGATACCAGCCACATGGCTTGTCTTTTTGTGACCGGCAGGGACGCCTTTAAACTGATCAATTATTGTTTTACAAGGGATATTTCCGCCCTTGATCCAGGCCGGTGTGTGTACGGGGCCTTTCTCAATTCGAAGGGCCACTGCCTGGATGACGCCATTGTCTATAAATATTCGGACGTCTTTTTCATGATCTGCGTCAATGCCGGGATGGGAGCTGCCATTGCAAGCCATCTCAATGAAAATAAAGCCGGCTTGGAGGTGAGCATTGAGGATCTGACAGGAAAAATCGCCAAGATGGACATCCAGGGCCTCAATTCAGCCAAAATTCTCTCGAAGTTGATTCAGCACCCGGAAAAAATCTTTAATCCCCTGCCCTATTTTTCATTTAAAGGCAATTTTAATGAAAGCCTTTTGGGGGATTCAGTGGTAAAATTGTTGGACGGAACCCCCATCCTCTTGTCCAGATCCGGATATACCGGAGAATTCGGATTTGAGATATTTCTCCATCCCAATGCCATTGTCAAGCTCTGGAAGGATGTGCTGGCCATTGGCAAGGACCTCGGGGTGACGGCCTGCGGGCTGGGGGCCAGGGATTCCTTAAGGGTCGGGGCCTGTCTGCCCCTGTCCCACCAGGACATCGGGCCTTGGAAATTTAAAAACCATCCCTGGGAATTTGCCCTTCCCTATACAGCGGATAAAACTTCTTTTACCAAGGATTTCCTGGGAGCCAAGGCCCTTTTATCCACCGAGGAAGATGTGTTTGTCTATCCTTTTGTGGGAGACTCCCTCAGAAAGGTCGCTGCCGGAGAGGGCACACAGGTCCTGGATCATACCGGGGCCGCCATCGGCAAGGTGCTGACCTGTGCCACGGACATGGGAATCACCCGGCATGACGGAAAAATCATCAGTATCGCGTCCGGGAACCTGTTGCCGGACGTCCCGATAAAAGGCTTGAGCTGCGGTTTTGTAATGGTTTCAAAACAACTGGACCCCGGCGTGACATTGATCCTTACGGAAGGCAAAAGATCCATTACGGCAACCCTTGTGACGGACATCAGACCGGACCGGACCGCAAGAAAAAAAATCACTCATTTTTTATAACTCTTATGAATGGAGGGCATGATGAAAGACTTGAAAGACCTTAATTTTCCCGATGATGTAAAATACACAAAAGACCATGAATGGGCCAAAAAAGAAGGAGATCTGATCACCATTGGGATAGATGATTACGCCCAGGATCAACTGGGTGAAATTGTTTTTGTGGAGCTGCCGGAAATCGGGGCCGACTTTTCCAAAGGGGATGAATTCGGCAGTGTGGAATCCGTTAAAGCGGTTTCCCAGATCTATATCCCGGTTTCCGGGGAAGTGGTCGAAATCAACCAGGGTCTTGAAGATGCGCCCGAGCTGGTTAATCAGGCTTGCTATACAGACGGCTGGCTCATCCGGGTAAAACCGGCCCAGGTGTCTGAATTCGATGGTCTTATGGACAAGGCGGCATACCTTGATATGCTGAAAGGATAAATCCCATGCGATACCTACCCCATACCCAGGATGATATTGACAGTATGCTCAAGGTCACGGGCCATGGAAGCCTGGATGACCTTTTTAACTGCATACCGGATGATCTGAAAACCAAACAGGGCATTGATATCCCGGAAAGTCTGTCCGAATGGGAACTCAATACCCATATGGAAGCGCTTGCTTCCCAAAATATTGCCTGTAAAACCTATACGTGCTTTATCGGCGCAGGCTCATATGACCATTATATCCCGGCCATTATCCCCTATCTGATATCCCGGTCCGAATTCATGACCGCCTATACCCCCTATCAGCCGGAAGTCAGCCAGGGGACCCTGCAGGGCATTTATGAATTCCAGACCATGATTACCGAGCTTCTGGGAATGGATATTGCAACGGCCTCCCATTATGATTGCGGCACCGCTCTGGCAGAAGCCTGCCTCATAGCCTTGAGAAAAAGCAGTACGAATAATAAGATCGCTGTTTCCTCCCTGGTCCATCCCAGCCACCGGCAGATCATCCAGACCTATATCCGCCCTGCAGGCTATGAAATGGTGGAGATTCCCTATACCCGAGAGGGCCTCACCGACATGGCAGCCCTGGATAAAATGGAAGGCATTACCGGTATTGCGGTCCAATCCCCCAATTTTTTCGGGAATATCGAAAACCTGAAGGCCTTTAAAGCCATAAGCGATTCAAAAAACAGCCTGTTCATTGTTTCTTTTACCGAGGCCCTTGCCTATGGCCTTTTAAAGAACCCCGGTAGTTTTGGGGCCGACCTGGTGGCCGGTGAAGGCCAGAGCCTGGGCATCTCCAAATCCTTCGGCGGTCCGGGCCTGGGGCTGCTGGCCGGAACCCGGACACAGATGAGAAATCTTCCCGGCCGTCTCATCGGAAAAACAAAGGATGCCAATGGAGCCGACGGGTTTGTCCTGACCCTGGCCACCCGGGAGCAGCATATCCGAAGAGAAAAAGCCTCTTCCAATATCTGTTCCAACAACGGACTCAATGCCATGACCGCAGCCATGTACCTGGCAACGGTGGGCAAAACCGGGATCAGGGAAATTGCCCAACAAAACCATGACAAGGCGGCCTATTTAAAGAAATGCCTCACGGCATCGGGGTTTGAACCCATTTTTGACTCCCCGTTCTTTAATGAGTTTGTCATGAAGGCCCCCAAGGGTTTTACCGAAAAACGAAGAAACCTCATCAAAAATACTTGCATCTTTGCTGGGTTAGACCTGGAACCCTTTTATCCCGAACTGAAGGGGCATTATCTTTTCTGCGCCACGGAAACGGTTTCAAAAAAAGATATGGATCATCTGGCCAAGGAGGTGAAATCATGATTCAGCAACCCGGAACAAGCGGTCTTATTTTTAACGAACCCCTGCTTTGGGAAAAGAGCCGAAAGGGCCGTTGCGCCATATCCCTGCCCAGGCCGGATGTGGACCAAAGCCCCCTTGATGCGGACCTTACAGGGGATGCCCCCAATCTTCCCGAGCTTTCCGAGCTGGATGTGGTTCGCCATTATACCCGCCTTTCCCAGTGGAATTTCGGTGTGGATTCAGGCATGTACCCCCTGGGTTCCTGCACCATGAAATACAATCCCAAGACCAATGAGGTTCAGGCCGGTCGCCAGGGATTCGCAGGAGCCCATCCCTTATCCGGGGATGAATTTTCCCAGGGAGCCTTGGCGCTCATGTACCATCTGGAGCAGTCCCTTGCAAAGATCACGGGCTTTCCTGCCGTTACCCTGCAGCCGGCAGCCGGTGCCCACGGCGAACTCTGCGGCATGCTCATGATCCATGCCTGGCATGCCAAAAACGGCAGACAGCGCTCTAAAATCATCATCCCGGATACGGCCCACGGCACCAACCCGGCCAGCGCCACCCTCTGCGGATATGAATCCGTCAATATCAAATCCGGGCCCGAGGGCATCCTGGACCCGCAAACCGTGGCAGCGGTCATGGACGAGGACACCGCCGGCATCATGGTGACCAACCCCAATACCCTTGGCTTGTTTGAGGCCAATATTAAAGAGATTGCGAAGATCGTGCATGCCAAGGGCGGCCTGGTCTACGGGGACGGCGCCAATATGAACGCCATCATGGGAATTGTCAAACCCGGTGAAATCGGCATTGACGTGCTTCACCTCAATTTGCACAAAACCTTTTCCACCCCCCACGGCGGCGGCGGTCCGGGCTCGGGTCCGGTGGCTGTCGGTAAAACCCTGGAACCCTTTCTCCCGGTTCCCCGGGTGGTCAAAGAACTGGATACCTATAGATTCATCACGGACCGTCCGGACAGCATCGGCCGGATACATACCTTTTACGGGCATTTCGGCATCATGGTCAGGGCCTATGCCTATATTCTGTCCATGG
>CAZAHK010000257.1:3292-4791 GCA_964484555.1 uncultured Desulfobacula sp. | reverse complement strand
GCTCTCACTTTTTTCTTCTTCGTACTTGAATGGTAACACGCCTTGTGTCATATTGGTTCCACCTCGTTGATGATAGTTTTTTTGTCCAAAAACATTCTATCTGCTTGATCCATCAAGCTCAACGAGGTTTTTTATTTTTTTGACGGTGGATCAGGGAGTGTATAATTGTAATATCATAAGAGGCATCACACAATGGAAAGCTCATTAACCACAGTACTCGGTAAAGTTCAGGAAGGCGTTGGGCAGGGCGGTGTTTTTGACCAAATCGACAAACTTTATCGTAAGCAGCAAAGAATCAATTTATTTGAAAAACTCGAAATGATCGATCCACAGGAGGTTGATCATTTTCCCGTCGTCATTTATAAGTCCATCACATCCAGCGGAAAAAAACTACCCGCTTTATTACGGTTTTATCTCCCCTCATGGAAAAATCAAAACGAGATCTTCTGGCAATCACTGGGTGACTATGCCATTCTTGCAATACACCGGGTGATCGATATCGAATTTGACAGTGTTAGAGGCAGGATGAAAATGATGTATTTCCCAAAAATAAAAGGCCGAATAAAACACGTGGAAGACATCAGGGTGATCATACAGAAAATTGCTTATCTTGTGGATACTGAAAGCCTGCCGACAGACTTTACCCGCTTCCGGCGGATGACTGAGCGTCGAGGCAGCCTGGGAGAGATGAGTAAAGAGCAGGCTGCAATTATTGGCGCAGCCTTAAAGATTGTACAGATACCATAAGGGGTCCCTGTATCATCCAAACCATTGTTTAGCCCCAAAATAAGAGAGTTTCCCAAAAAAAATTTTCATGAGCAATTGTTCTTTTGAGCTATTTTTTTTCATCCGCAAACCTCATCCTGAGGATATAAGAATCCCCCGGATTTTTGATTTTGCCAATTTTTTTTGTCCTTGCTTTTCATGCTCCTTTCATCGGTTTCAGGGTTTGGACTCGCCATTGCAACCCGTTTGCAATAACTGTCCGAATTGCAGGGGTCATGTGAATCTGAATGTCTTTATAAAATCGACATGGTTAAGCATGCTTTTTTGCCGATCATTGGTGATGTAAAAAAAATACCGGATATCATCAAAAAGCAGTCGTTCTCCCTTGAACTCGTTTATTGTTTTGCGCAGGACGATCATTCGATAGGGCTTATCAAAATGTTCACTGAGGCTAAAGTCAGTATCTCCCCGAACGGCTATTTTTTTAAAGGTGCCTTCCGTAATGTCCAGGGCTTTATCCACCCACTGGGCAGACCCCAGGTGAGACGGTGAATTGCCCGACCGGTTGATGATGTAAAGGGGCTCCCTTGTCTTTTCCAGGGAAACAACCAAAGGCGCATACCCCCATGCCATTATAAGCGATGTCCATTCCTTGCTTGCATTCGCCTGATGTTTCACTGATGGTGCCGTCAATATTGATGATAGCCTCTTCCTTGAAACTCTTTGGCTGCTTTTCCCATATCCCTTTACGGATGGTGTTTTTCACATCCATC
>CAZAHK010000257.1:0-3192 GCA_964484555.1 uncultured Desulfobacula sp. | reverse complement strand
TTTTAAAAGACCGGTCTTTTTTGCCAGCATATGAATCAGGCCAATACCGCCATGGGAAATACCTTGAAGACGACCATCAATCTCATATTGGATATTGGATGCCTTGAGCATGGGAACTGCCTGATCAGGCCAATTCCTTTTTTTGAGTTTTTTATCTCATTTTTTTCACTTAAATTACGCTTGTTTTGAGTTTAGCCTGCTGAGATAGAAAACAGTTCTGTTTCGAGACATGATTCTTCGATACGGCACTATGAAAAAAGGCGGTCAGGATCTGATCTGAAAATCATGACGAGTTTGCTTAAACCGGTCGTTCGTTAGATTTCGTAATCTATATATAGCGATATTTTTATCCTTCGAAATATCATGCATTATTCCTCTGACCGAATAGCCTGTGAAAAACATCGGCAAACGGTAATTTGATAAATGGCGGTAGTGTGTGATGTCTCTTTTTGAAGGTAAGAAAAATCCATTTGTGCTCCAGGCAACGGAATTTGAAAAAAAGCAGCCGAACTGCCCGCCGGTATAAGGCCCGAATTGCTGAAATGCAGACGGCATCAGAAAGCAAGCTCGCCGTGCTGTCCATTGAGGGGCCTTACAATAGCTATATGGGACTGGCCGATCCAAGATAATTATAGCTGATCAGTCAAAGCTTTGGACACATCCGGAATGGAACATAGGGTGTAGGTCACCACAACCGTGTCAACGCTTTTGTTTTCAAGAGGAATGTCTTCCCCGGAGATTGCCGTGAGCCGGACCTGAAAAGGAAGGCGGGCTGCTTTTTGCTTGGCCATTTTCATCAGTCCTTCGGAAGGGTCAAGGCCCCAGACAAATTCGATACGGTCCGGATTATAGAATGGAAGGTTTAAGCCTGAACCCATGCCGATTTCCAGGACTCTTCCCCGGGCCAGGGGAACAATTCTTCGGCGCTGGTGTGCAATGTCTTTCCGGGAGCATACCCAGTGCGTCAACTTTGGCAAAACGAATGATTTGTAAATTCCCATGGGTTTGTACTCCTTGACCTGCTGAAACAACCAAATCTCTTCCTATCATGGGGAGCGCCGGCATTCAAGGAATTCTCTTTTTCAATGCACCTTGGCTCGGGGTTGATATTCTGTTTTCGTCTTGACTTTCTGCGGCAAATCAAATAGTCAGAAGATATATTTCAGTTTAAGCGGTTGCAGTATTCCACGGTCATTATTGCAGAAAAAGGGAATCCATTATCCTGAGATTGACCAAACAAACATTCAAAGGTTACGTTACACCCAGTTAACCAGGAGGGAACGGATCGATGAAATTTGACAGGTTGGCGTTTTTAAGTCTCTTCTTAATTTTTCTTTTATCGTTAACTCCTGCATTTGCACAAGATCCCGGCGGAGAAAAAGCCCATGAAGGCGCTGAAATTTCAGGGGGGGTGGAAACAGGCCCGCCTGAACCACATGTTCAGGAAAAGGCCCATGAAAACGCCGGCAGCCATGTGAAACTTGGAGAGGTGCTGCCCTTATTCAGTTGCATTCCCTTTGCAGGTATGCTTTTGTCCATTGCCTTGTTGCCCCTTGTCGCCGCCAATATCTGGCATCACCATTTCGGCAAGATTTCCGCCTTCTGGGCCGCCTCCATGGCCCTCCCGTTTATCTATGTCTTTAGAGGTACGGCCATCTATGAAATCTTACACATTATTCTGGCCGATTATGTTCCCTTTATCATTCTGCTATGGGCGTTGTTTACGGTGTCGGGCGGCATCCTGCTGAAGGGAAGCCTGCGGGGGACCCCCCTGGTGAACACGGGAATTATTCTGATCGGAACCCTTCTCGCGTCATGGATGGGGACCACGGGAGCGGCCATGCTTATGATTCGTCCTTTATTAAGGGCCAATGATTACCGCAAAAACAAAACGTTTATGGTGGTATTTTTTATTTTTCTTGTGGCCAATATAGGCGGTGCCCTGACCCCCCTCGGCGACCCCCCCCTGTTTTTAGGGTTTCTGCACGGTGTCAGCTTTTTCTGGACCTTAAAAATATTGCCCCACATGCTTTTGTGCGTTGTCATTCTTCTGGGTATCTATTTTATTCTTGACACCTATCATTATAAAAAAGAAAAGGCATCGGTACCGGATGACGGAGAAAAAAAACCGCTGCGCCTGGTGGGGATCTATAATTTCATTTTTCTTCTGGGGATCGTGGCTTCGGTATTGATGAGCGGTCTCCTAGATCTGGGCGAGGTGTCCACCCTGGGCATTCACAGGGCGGTTCAGGACTGGTTGAGGGACGGGCTTTTAATCGCCATGGGAATCGGGTCGCTTCTGGCCACACCCAGGGAAGTCAGGGAAGAAAATCAATTTTCATGGTTTCCCATCCTGGAGGTTGCCTATCTGTTCATCGGCATCTTCATTACCATGATTCCCTGCCTCCTGCTCTTGAAGGCTGGCTCCAGCGGCGCTTTTGCCTTTCTCATCAATGCGGTTCAAACTCCGGTTCATTATTTCTGGGTAACGGGAATGCTATCGGCCTTTCTGGACAACGCTCCCACCTATCTGACCTTTTTTAATACAGCCCTTGGGAGTTTTTATGCGGGTATGCCGGAATCTGCCTCCGTTCCTCTGCTGATGACGGAAAATGCCGTTTATCTTCAGGCCATATCCTGCGGGTCTGTGTTCTTTGGTGCGTGCAGCTATATCGGCAATGCCCCCAATTTTATGGTCCGGTCTATTGCCAGTGAAGCAGGGACGCCCATGCCAAGCTTTTTCGGCTATATTCTGAAATATTCCCTGGTTTTTTTAATACCGACCTTTGTGGTTGTAACCTTTATCTTCTTTTAATATATTCGGGACATCAAAGATATGAAAAGGCATTGAAAAGGAGCCGGTAAAGCAATGGATATAAATCTTAAAGGATTAAGGATAGCTGTTATCGGGGGGAACAATCCCTGTAAAAGGATTCTTGAAATATTGACGGGCCCCGGTTTAAAGGAATCTGCGCCTGAAGTGATGATGGTAGCAGATAACCTGACCCATTCGGAAGGTATCCTTTACGCAAAGGAAAAAGGAATTCGGGTGACGGCGGATTATAATGATATCTGTTCGCTTTTTGGTGTTGACGTCATCTTGAAATTGAAAAATGATGCAATCTTGAGCTGCATATTGGAAAAAATCAATACCGAACGGGTCAGTATTATCGACCTCGGAGCCCACAGGGC
>CAZAHK010000256.1:0-4837 GCA_964484555.1 uncultured Desulfobacula sp. | reverse complement strand
TTGCCGGCCTTGCCGAGCAGGTCAAGGCCCTTCAGGCGGTAAAGGAAAAACAGGCAGCCGTGGCCAAGGACATCTCCGGACTCCGGAAAAACCTTGAGGCTGCAAAAAGCCGGAGTCAACAGCAGGCCGCCGGCCGGCAGGGCCTGAAGGAAAAGCATGGGGCCTGCCTGAAAGCCGTGGAAGATTCAAAAAAAGAAATGGAAGCCCTTCTGGGGGGCCGCCTGCTCCGGGAATACCGGGCCGAATACGAAGGCTGCCTGCGCGAAATGGCCTATTTGAGAAAAATCCGGAGCCTTGAGCAGGAAAGGGAAAAATTAAAGGAGGGAGAGGCCTGCCCCCTTTGTGGTTCAGTGCACCACCCCTATGCCTTGGGTCAGGTTCCTTCGGCGGACCGGACGGAAGAGACGATCCGCAGGCTTTCAAGCCTCATTCAAAGGGCCGAAGACCTGGAAAAGGGGTTGAAAGACCGGGAAGCCCTGGAAAAGACCTCAAGCCTGGCTTTGATGGAGGCTGAAAAACAGGATGTCCTGGTTCGGCACCAGGAAGAGGAGATCCAGACCGCTATCCTCAGGAGTGAAAAAGAATTCCGGCGGGTTTCCGAAGAGCTGGCCCTGCAGAATGGGGACCTTGTCCTGAACCTTCAGGCCTTCGGCCTGGACGGGATTCCTGAGGACGGCCCCGGAGCCCTCATGGAGAGCCTATCCGCCCGCCAGAAAAATTTCCAGGAATCCCTGGACTGGAAAATCAGTATGGAAAAACGGCAGGCCGAAGTCCTGGCCGGGATATCCGGGCTGGACAGGATGGTCCAAAGCCTGGAGGAACGCATCAGGGAAAGCCGGGAAAAGGCAGGCGAACATCGCCAAGATCTTGACCGGTTGAATTCGGAACGGATCCAGTGCTATGGGGATAAAGATCCGGACAGGGAGGAAGCAAGACTGGAAAGGCAGGTGGAAGAGGCTGAAAAAGCCGTTAAGACGGCCAGAAAAAACCGGGACGAAGCCAGGGAGCAGGTTAGGGAAGGCCTGACCCGCATCTCAGCCCTGGAGGAAGCCACGAGCAGCCGCCAATCCGGGCTTCTGGCCCGGGAGGCCTCTTTTCTCCAGGCCTGCCAAACCTCCGGGTTCGAGACTGAGGTGATCTTCCTTTCCTCAAGGCTTTCCCCGGATGAAAGAAAAAGGCTCTCGGAAAAAGCGGGAAAACTGGATGAGAACGTCCTGGCGCTTGAGGCAAGAAAAACCGACCGGGAAAAGCGGCTTCTGGCTGAAACCCAAAAGCAACTGACGGACCAGGGGCTGGAGGATCTGAGAAAAGAAGAGGCCACTCTTCAGGAATCCCTGAAAACCCTGGGCGAGGAAATCGGGGCCGTCAAGCAGAGGCTCTCGGACAATGCCCTGGCTCAGGAAAAGCTCTTGCAGAAAAAACAATTCATTGATTTGCAGAGACTTGAATGCGCCGGATGGGACAGCCTCCACAGCCTTATCGGGTCGGCGGACGGCAAAAAATACCGGAATTTCGCCCAAGGCCTGACCTTTGAGGTCATGGTGGCCCATGCCAACCGTCAGCTTGAAAAGATGTCGGACCGCTATCTGCTGATCCGGGATGAGACCCAGCCCCTGGAACTGAACATCGTGGACAATTACCAGGCCGGTGAAATCCGTTCCACCAAAAACCTTTCCGGCGGCGAAAGCTTTATCGTCAGCCTGGCCCTGGCCCTGGGGCTCTCCCATATGTCCGGCCGCAGGGTCCGGGTGGACTCTTTATTCCTGGACGAGGGCTTCGGCACCCTGGATGAGGACGCCCTGGAAACCGCCCTGGAGGCCCTGGCAGGCCTTCACCGCCAGGGCAAACTCATTGGCATTATCTCCCATGTCCCGGCCCTGAAGGAAAGGATCGGCATAAGGATAGCCGTCACCCCGGTTTCAGGCGGGAAAAGCAGGATCACCGGCCCCGGCTGCATGGCCCTCTAACAGGAACCCGTCTCCTGGAAACGGATGAACAGGGCCAGCCCTAGAAAAACAAGGGCCATCCCGGCCATGGAAATCCCATCGGGCAGGGGCGCGTTCAGGAGGAGGATTTCACCGATCAGGGCGAAAATCACCTCGCTGGACTGGGTGGCATCCACGGCAGCCAGTTCGGCAGGCCTTTGGGATTTATTCCGGGCCGTTAAAAACAGGCTCGTGGCAATGACCCCGGAGAACACAGCCACCAGAAAGGTATGGATCAGTTGGCCGCCGGAAGGAAGCCCGGGCCGGGTCAGGGCAATCAGCACCAGCCAGAAGGGAACGGACCCCAGGGACATTAAAAAGACCTTGTGAAAGGGGTTCTTCACCAGGGGATCATCAATCCTGGGCAGGGAGGGATTTCCCCGGCCGGCTTCCCAGACCAACTGATTTCCGACGGGGTAGCAGAAGGCGGCCAGGAGAACCGGAAGGGCGCCCATAAGAAGTTCTTTTAAGGAACTCATCTCTGCCAGGTGCAGATTGATCATGAGGACTCCGGCAAAGACAATGGAAGAAAAAATCCATGTTTTTTTGGGAAAAGACCTTCCAAACCCCATCAGCACCACCAGGGTGGCGATGATGGTCATCTGCCAGGTGGCGGCAATGACCCAGCCCGGTGAATAATCGGCGGCAAAGCACAGGAGCGAATAAAACCCGCCAAAACCGATGCTGCCCGTAAGGGTCCAGAATTTCCAGTTCCTGAAGAAGACCCTGAACAGCCCCCGGGTGGCGATCGGGCCCTTGAAAAGGGTGATCAGCCCGGTCAGGATCAGGATCATGAAGGCATACCGGAGACTGGCGGACCATACCCAATGCCCGCCGTCAAGGCTCATCATGGGGTTGAGGATAAAGGAAGAACTGAAAAACAGGCCCGACAGAAGACCGATGGAGATTAAGAGAATCATGGCTGCCTTTTTATCATCTTGGGTTAAAATACCCTGCCGATACACCAGTCCTGGACAAAGATCAAGAATTATTCGGGGAAGCGGGTTTACAACGGCTTGGCCGGGCTTATCTTCTTTCCGTTATGTTACCCTTTAACCCTGAATATCCCCGGAGGCCCGATGCATTCCCTACCCTTTGAGCAGGGCCCCATCCGGCCCGTTGATGAGGCTGACAGCCTTTTGATCCGCACCACCCGGGGCTGCCCCTGGAACCGCTGCACCTTCTGCTCCCTGTATGAGGATATGAAATTCTCCCTGCGGTCCGTTGCAGAGATCAAGCAGGATATTCTGGCCGCCCGGGCCTATTTCAACGGCCGGCCTTTTGAAACCTGCTTTCTCCAGGACGGGGACAGCTTTGTCATGAAAACCGGGGACCTCATCGAGGTCCTGACGGCCCTTAAAACGGCTTTCCCCTCTCTGAAGCGCATCAGCTCCTACGGCCGGGCCCAGACCATGGTGAAAAAGACGCCGGAAGAAATGAAGGACATCCGGGCCGCCGGGTTGAACAAGCTCTATTGCGGCATGGAATCCGGCTCCCTTAAGGTTCTTGAACGGGTGAAAAAAGGCATCACCCCGGAATCCATCATCACATCCGCCCGCATGGCGGCCGATGCCGGTATGGACACCACCCAGTTCATCATCCTGGGGCTGGGGGGAATTGAATTGTCGGACGTCCATGCCAGGGAAACGGCCAGGGTCCTGAGCATCGTCAACCCCGATTATATCCGGGTCCTGACCATCGGGGTCAAGCCCGGTTCGGGCCTGGACCGGCAAATGGCCGAAAAAGAATTCACCCTGCCTTCGGAAACCCAAATGATTGCCGAGCAGCGCCTGCTCCTCGAAAACCTGACCGGCATCACCAGCCATTATGCCAACCACCACAGCGTGGACCTGCTCCTGGAAATCCGGGGAACCTTTCCCCAGGACAGGGAACGCCTCATCGCCATCCTGGACCGGTTTTTATCCCTGGACCCGGAGACTCGGATCCATTTTATCCTGGGCCGACGCCTGGGATATTACAGGACCCTCTCGGATATGGAAAATTCCTTCCACCACCAGCTTGTGGAAGAACAGGTCCGGAAAATCCGGCAGACCCATCCCGACGGTTTTGAGCAGATCTTTCATGATCTTCGCTGCCGGGTGATCTGAGCCCTTTGTAATCCGATCCGGTTCAGCCTAAAATATCGCACGGCCGTTGACATAGCCCCCTTCCTGTGATTACCTGAATCCGTAATTCGCCAAAGGTTCAATTTTTCCTTATCTTTAAGACAGAGGAGACCCGCCATGACCGACGCCGGCATCAAAGCCCTTGACACCATCCGGGATATTTCCATGCTCAAATGGTATGTGATCCCGCTATTGGCCATTGTCTTTTACATCTACACCGCAGAAATGAAAAAGGCCAGGGAGACTCGAAACTGGAATGCCGTGTTTGCGGGCCTCACCGTATTCGGCATGGATTTTATCAATGAAACCTGGAACGGCTGGGTCCTTCATTTCACGGGCCGCTCCGCCTTCTGGACCGCTCCCGGCGATACGGCCCTGCGCACCCTGGTAGGCTGGAATATCGAGATCATGTTCATGTTCGCCATCTCCGGCATCATCTATTACAACACCGTTTCGGAAGACAAAACGGAAAAGATCCTGGGCATCCCCAACCAGTGGTTCTGGGCCGTCGGCTATTCCGCCTTTTGCGTATTTGTGGAATGGTTTTTAAACAAGGGCGGCCACCTCATCTGGGAATATCCGTTCTGGAACCGCTCCTTTAAAGGCGTCTGGCTGATTTTCTTCTTCGGCTATTTCCATTTTTACGTGGCAGCCCTTCTAGTCATCAATATGAAGACCGTCAAGGCCAAGGTGATCACCGTCATCAGCCTTTATACCATCGCCGTC
>CAZAHK010000255.1:0-4863 GCA_964484555.1 uncultured Desulfobacula sp. | reverse complement strand
GAGTTTTTATTATTAATTTTATACCATTCGAAATAGTAATGAAATTTATCGTGGCGGGATTTTACTCTAAAAGAGGTTGATGATCAATGGTAAAATCGAAGATGACCGGAAATTAATCTTTTGTCAGCAAAGGAAAAGGCAGAGGCAGAGGGCAAGCGTTCCGAAAAGAAAAAGCGTTTCCCGGCCCGAGGGACTAAATTCAGGGTCGGTCCTGTCGTCCCGATAGCATCTGGATTCCATGGCAAGAACCAGGCGGTCGGCGGACAAAACGGTTCGTTTGAGCAGGGGCAGAACAAGGCCCATGGTTTTTCTGACCGGATTTTTTTGAAGATGGGCGCACCTGGCATTCCGGGCATCGGATATCTCTTTTGCCTGTCGCAGGATGACGGGCAAAAAACAGAGGGCAAGGCTGATCATGACGGCCACCCGTTTTTCCGGGACCAGGGGAACGGGTTTTAAAAACCATTGAACGGCGGCTTTGATGGATGAAGGCCGGGTTGTGGCGGAAAAAATCAGACCGGTCAGCATGACGGCAAAGAATTTAAAGGCGACCAGCCCCCCTTCCGTCACGCCTTGCCGGGTGAGGGCAAGGCTGTAAATGGAAACAAGACTATCCCCCTGGGTTGTCACTGCCCTTGCGAGAAAAATAAAAAAGAGCAGGACCAAAAACAATTTCATATGCTTTAATATTGAAAAAAAATGAAGGCCTGTTTTTTTAAGAAAAAAAAGAAGCATCAAAAAACAGATTCCCGTGGAAATAAATCCCGCACCCACCAGGGACACACTGACCAGGCTGAGGATAAAAAATTTAAGCCTTGGGTCCAGAAGATGGAGAGAAGAGTCCCCCGGTCTATAGGTAAAGGGGGTTATTTCTGCCATGGCCGGGGTTGCAATCCGAATTTTGAGAAGCAGGGCTCCCGGACGCCGTAGGATTCCAGGCAGGGGACAAGGTCCAGAGGCGCACCGTCTTCCATGACCCTCCCGCTTTCCATGATGATCATCCGGTTGGCTTCACAGACAATGGGTTCAATGTCATGGGTGGCGATGATAAGGGTCTGCCCTGCGCGGTGCAGGTCCATGAGGGTGGAGAGGACCTGAAGGATGCCGGGATAGTCCAGGTTTGAAAAAGGTTCGTCAAAGACAATGACCTTCGGGTCCATGACCAGAATTCCGGCAATGGCGGTCTTTCTTTTTTCCCCCCCGGACAGGGTGGCCGGATGTCTGTCCTTTAAATGAAAAAGGTTCAGGGTTTTGAGAACCCGGCTCACTTTTTCATTGATCAGAGCCCGGGGCTGTTTCAGATTTTCCGGGCCAAAGGCCACCTCATCAAAGACCGTATCCCCGACCATCTGGGTATCCGGGTCCTGGAACACCATGCCCACGGTTTTCCGGGTTTCAATGAGATGCTTTGAAATTTCTTTTCCATTGACCCGGACCCTGCCCGAGGTCGGCATTAAAAGTCCGTTCAGATGCCTTAAAAAAGTCGTTTTCCCGGACCCGTTTTTTCCGGCCAGGATGATGAATTCTCCCTGTTGAACGGACAGGGAAATCCGGTTCAGCCCGATATAGCCGTCCTCAAAGATGAAGGAGAGCTCCTGTATGTCGATGATGGTCGTTGGCATTGAGAGGGCTCCGTTTTTGCCGGGATTATGATTTCATCAACGGTCTGAGGGATTTTGCAAGAAAGGCGGCGGCCACAATTTTCAGGGCGTCTCCGACAAGGAAGGGAACCATGCCGGCCATGAGGGCCTTTTCAAGGCTCATGCCGGTCACGGCCTTGAGCCAGGGAACCCCTGCGCTGTAAACGATCAAAGAGCCCAGGATCATGGCAAGGATGTCAAAAGCCGGCTTTTTGCCCAGGCCCCTGGAAATGCTTGCCGTGACAAAGACACAGGGCAGGTATCCCAGAAGATAGCCTCCTGTTGGCCCGAAGAGCTTTCCCAGGCCCGAAGTTCCGCCGGCAAAGACCGGAAGCCCGGCAAGGCCGATGACCAGATAGACGGCCACACAGGCAAGGCCCCATACGGGTCCGAGAAGGAGACCGGCCAGAAGCACGAACATGTTTTGAAGGACAATGGGAACAGGCCCGATGGGGATGGCGATAAAGGCCCCCACGGCAATCAGGGCCACAAATAAAGATGCGTATACGGTCATTTTAAGATCGGTTGAAGCGGTCATGGGTTCCTTTGTTAAGTATGAAAACAGTCTCCATAAATTATTTTTTGTATTTCACCGGAGTTGTCCCGAAGTATCAGGGCGCCGGTCTCGTCCACATCTAGGGCAAGGCCTTCAACAATTTCCCCAAAGGTTTCTATTTTCACCCGGCTGCCTATGGTGGAGGTCTGTTTTTTCCATAGTCCGATGAGGGTTGCGGCGTCCAGGGTCTGGATCTGATCTTCGAAATCCGCGAGAAAGGCTTCAAGGATGAATCGGCGGGATACCTCCCGGTTCAGAACGTCCTTGATGGCAATGGCTTTGGGTTCATATTGCCGGGGTTCATTGTTCACATTCAGACCGATCCCGATATTGAGAAATTCCGTCATATCCCCCTTTGTTTCCATTTCCGACAGAAGTCCGGCCAGCTTTTGCCCGTTCAAGAGGAGGTCATTGGGCCATTTGACCTTGACGTCAAGATCCCAGAGGCGGTTTAAGGTTCTGGACAGACAGAGGGATGCGGCAAAATTATAGATATAGGACAGGACCGGCGGGATCTCGGGCTTTAATATCAGGGTGAACCAGAGCCCCCCCCTGGATGAAAACCATTTGCGCAGGAGCCGTCCCCTTCCCGTGGTCTGGTTTTCAGCGATCACCACACTCAAATGGGGGGCCCGGCTTTTTGCCAGTAATTTGGCTTGATCCATGGTGGATTCAAGTTCCTGAAAATGGAAAATCCGGTCGTGAAATCCGCCCTTAAAACAGAAGGGCAACAGCAGGTCGTCCGGGTTGAGCAGGGCATAGCCCCTAGGCCGGGACTCCACATCAACTCCGGTTTCCTTTAAGGATGAAATATGTTTCCATACCGCCACCCGGGAAATGTTCAGCATTTCACTGAGCCGGACCCCGGACACGGTTTCCCCCTTTGCCAGAAAGAGGATTTTCAGGATTTCATCCTTTATGGGAGTTTCTTTGTTAACCATTTCAAGTTAGAATAGTTAACAGAAGACAAATTCAAGGTCAAGGAGAAACAATCCGGAGTAAATTATAATCGTTTTACCGGAGTGCAAGGATAAGGGCGGTCTTTTTATTAATAGCTGAAATCAAAGGACATGGAAACATTGCTGCTCTTTGAATCCATGATCAGAGAGTCACCGGAAATCCCATAGGCGGCGGAGCGCTTATCATGTTCTCCCATGATGGAGAATTGAAGATTGTCGGTAAGATGGATCCCCAGCTTGATGGCCAGATCAAGAGAACTGAACCGGCTGTAAGGGGAATTCATATCTTTAAAATCATCTTTTTCAGAATACTGAAGCAGCATGGACAAGGACCATTGTTTATGGAAGGGCAACAGAACGGTATTCAAGCCGAACAACCATTCCGGGGCATTTAAGATCTCTTCATTTCCTTTGGCATAGTCATAATAGGTAATGGAGGGGGTGATGCTGAGCCAGCGGCTGGGTTGGAAAGCCCCGGCCAGTTTGAACCCGAGTCTGTCAGCCGTGTCGTATATGGAGTCGTAGGCCAGATAACCGGAATCGGAGGTATCGGAGCTTAATTCAGGCCAGGCCGTATATACGTCGAAATTTTCATGGATGGCGCTCAGATTGATATCAAGCCCGTCGGACAGGGAATGGGCATAGCCGATTTCATGCAGATAATGCCGGGAATCATTTAAGCTCAGGGTTCCGGAAGCAGGATTATCTAAATCTTCCTGCCGGGATAGATTATTTGCGCTGAAGTCGTCCCGCCGGTAGCTCATGATGCTCCCCCTCTCATGAACCGGGATTTGCAGCGTGGTCTCAAAACGGATTCTATCGGCATCAAAACCGGAACCTAGATCCTCATGCCGCTTGGTTCCCATAAATCTTTTCTTCCAGTAGCTTTCATCCAGGCCGGATACTTTAATCCCCTCAGTGCTGCTGGCATGGATAAATCTATTGTCCGAGATATAAACCCCGACATGATTGATCCTTTTTTTCCCCATATTACCGAAAAATAACAAATCCCCGGGTTGCATATCCCGTTTATCTATTTTTTTCAGATCGGAGAATTTGAATTGGGCCACGGAACTGTGGGGCAATTCAATGCCGAAAATCTGATCATATACCAGTCTGACAAAACCGGAGCAATCCAGGCCTCTTGTTGTGGTCCCCCCTCTGCGGTAGGGGATGCCGATAAATTGTTTCAATCTGTCTTCAAACTGCTGATCCGTCAGGCCGACGGTGGATAGGGGAGAAGAAGCGGTATTGGTTTCCACACCAAAAGCAATGGAAGCGGACATGATGACAATCAAGCCATAAGCAAACCAGGTACAAGTTTTCCGAAAAAGAGGGTGGAGCCGTTTGTGCATTTTTTCCCGTCACTATGTGTTTGTTCGTATGAAACGGAATTTTGCCTTTCCGTCTTTCTGCCTCTCCTGCGTAAAAAAATTAACTCATTCTCTGTCCCGTCTTTTGCCGTATCCCTATTATTAAGGGCATAAGACTTCTTTCTACCGTGAATACTTCCGGTTTCATGGGGAAATAGAATATTTTTAGGCCCCTTGTCAACCCAAAATTTCAGGTTTTACAAATTGGAGCCGGGAAGATTTCGAGACGGACAAAGAATCTATAGGGTCATTCCTGCTCTTGCATTGTGAAAAAAATCTGAGTACAAAGGTCCGGATCAGGGGCGATACCCCAAAGAAATGTATGGATATAATAA
>CAZAHK010000254.1:0-4981 GCA_964484555.1 uncultured Desulfobacula sp. | reverse complement strand
CGCGTACAATCCACCAGGTTATCGGTTTATTTGTTGTCCTCGATTTCCAGGATGAGGTATTCATGACATTGTATCATTTCTCATAAGGAAAAATGAACGCCAATAAACGTGACAGTTGTACATTTTTTGTATCTCAACATAATCAACCTCATTGCATAACTTGCCCTGTCATTCCTCATCAGACATTAGCAGGTTTTGCATTGTATTGGTATCCTTTATCAAATGGCCCAGGAAAATTTTCGGTATCGGATAATTATCCTTGAGCTTTATCCGGGGGCATGTCCAAAACCCCCCGCAGTTTTTCAGCCAAATCCGCCATTGAAAAAGGTTTCTGGATGAAGGCCACCCCTTCGTCCAAAACACCCTGATGGGCAATGACATTGGCAGTGTAGCCGGACATGAACAGCAGTTTGATATCCGGATAAAGCGCTGTCAACTGCCTTGCCAGATCCCGGCCGTTCATCCCGGGCATGACCACATCCGTCATGAGAAGATGAATTTTATTTGTGTGATTTCCGGCAATCTCAATGGCATCAGCAGGCGTGGCTGCAGATAAAACCGAATATCCCTTTCGTTCGAGCATCATCCGGGTCATATTTAAAATAGCCGGTTCATCCTCCACTATCAGGACGGTTTCATTGCCGCCCGGGGCTGCTTTTTTATCAGGGACGGCCTTGTCGGTGTCTTCATCGGCAACTAAGCGGGGCAGGTAGATCTTGAAAGTGGTGCCTTTGCCAGGCTCGCTGTACACATTGATGAAGCCGCTGTTCTGTTTGACAATCCCATATATCATCGCAAGCCCCAGCCCGGTGCCCTTACCCATCTCCTTTGTGGTAAAAAAGGGTTCAAACAAATTTTTCAGAGTTTCTTTGTTCATGCCGGAACCATTATCGCTTACACCCAGCATGACAAAATCTCCTGGGATAAATCCGGCATGTTCGGTGCAGTAAGCCTCATCAAAGCTGACCATGTCTGTTTCAATGGTGATTTTACCCACATCGGTAATGGCATCCCGGGCATTCACGCAAAGATTGGCCAGGATCTGGTCGATCTGAGAGGGGTCCATTTTTACAGGCCAAAGGGCCTCGCAAGGTTTCCAGAGAAGATCGATATCTTCCCCGATAAGTCTTTGCAACATGGTGATCATCTGTTTAACGGTCTGGTTCAAATTGAGCATTTTAGGCTCAATGATCTGTTTTCTGGCAAAGGTCAGCAATTGTTTGGTCAGATCAGCCGACCGCTGGGCAGCCGTTTGAATTTCTTTAAGGTCTGAACAAATATCGCTATTTTCTTCTGATAGTTCCAGGGCCAGTTCTGCATGCCCCAGGATGACCCCCAGCATATTGTTGAAATCATGGGCCACGCCCCCGGCTAAACGGCCTACGGACTCCATCTTCTGTGCCTGGGTTAGCTGGGCCTGTAGTTTTTCCTTTTCAGCTTCAGCTTGCTTGCGCTCGGTGATGTCCTGAATAACCCCGTACACGGCCATCGGCAAACCCTTATCGTCTTTTCGCAGCTCGGCAAGGGATATAAGAGTTTTGGGTTGTTTCGAATTAACAGGAAAGATCTGAAATTCCAGATTGTATTCTCTGCCCTTTTCAATCAGGTCAATTAATGCCTGATGGACCCTGTCCCTTTCAGGGATGCAGCTTTCTACAGCCTCCGTTGAAAAAGTGTCTTGATTGGGATCAAAGCCGTAAATACGTTTGGCCTCATCAGACCCCCAGAACTGACCTGTATTCAAATTATATTCCCAATTGCCGACATGACCCATTCTCTGAGCAGTCTGGTAACGGGTTTGGCTTTCCAATAGGGCTGCTTCGTATCGTTTTCGCTCAGTGATGTCTTTCACAAACCCCAAAAATCGGGTATCGAAAAGTTTGACGGCTGCAACCTGCCAGAATCGATTCTCACCAGATTTTGTTACAAAACCAATCTCATCACGAGCTGATCCATTTTGTTGAACTTCTTTGAAATGCTGAATTCCTTTTTCTAATTCAGATTTTTGCAACAGGTCAGGGATACTCTTGTTTAAAAGTTCTTTCTCAGAATAACCGGTAATTTCGCAAGCTGCTTGGTTTACTTCCACATATCTACCTTTTTCGTCAGCAATAAAAACACCATCAGGAGCATTAGCAATATAGGAACGGAATTTTTCCTCCGTCTTCCGCAAGGCCACCTCCACCCGCTTACGTTCGGTGATATCCCCGTAGGTGACGACCACACCATATTTTTCAAGGTGCAGCGGGGCTGCCGACACATTAATCCAAGTGATTTCACCATCGGATTTCACTATACCCATTTCGACATTTTCAATCTGTCGTTTCTCTTTCAAAGCCCTCACACTGGCATATTCTGACATTGGCATCGGCGCTCCATCGGGACGGATGATTCGCCATGTCGGCTCATCGATGGTCCGGGTTTCGTGTTCGGTTTTAGCGATTCCCAGCAATTTTTCAGATACGGCATTGGATTCGACAATATTTCCGGATTGATCTGAAACGGTTATTCCCAAAGGAAATGTGTCAAAAAGGACGCGATATTTTCTTTCACTTTCCTGTAGCTCCCTTTCCTGATTTTTTTCATCGGTGACATCATTATAGAGGGTCACTATCTCTCCTGAGGGTAATTTGAAAATATGATTTTCATAATAATTTGAAAACCTGCCATCCTGGTATATTTTTGTCGGATAATACACTGGGTTACCGTTTTCCCAAACTTTTTTCATGGCAGGAATCAATCCGTAGTCGTCAATATTGGGCCTAAGGTCAAAAAGGCTTCTGCCTATTACCTCGTCAAGGGTTTTGCCTTCTATTTCAAGGCTTTTCCGGTTAAACCCCCGGATAATATAATCCTTACCCTTTGATCCGTCATTTCTCACTTCATAAACAGCAGAACCGCTGGTCATATGATCAAATAATCCCCGGAATAGCGCCTCTTTTTCTATCAGCGCTTTTTCAGCCCGCTTACGTTCGGTAATATCCTGATAATTTCCCAGAAGCCCCTTTATATCAGGATCATGAAAAAGATTGATTCCTGTAAATTCTATCCACTTGTAGCTGCCGTCTTTACAACGATATCTGCATTCCATCGTCCCGACGGCATCGGGCTTGTGCATCCTCTTTTCAAAAAACTCCCGGGTGGATTCCAGGTCATCGGGATGCACATTATCCCAGGTGCTTGCCCCGACAACGTCTTCAGGTTTCCAGCCAAATAATTTTTCAATATTCGGACTCTTGTACCGGTTGATTCCGTTCTGATCGATGATGACGATAACATCGCCGATGTTTGCAATCATCCTGGCCTGTTTTGATTCAGTCTCCCGAAGCATCTTCGTTGCTTTTTGAACCTGTAATTTCAGGATCATGATAAAAGTTATGGCAATGGCAATAATAATTGCAAGAAAAACAAAAACGTTAATCATCCAGTCGGGTAAAACGGCAACAGTGCCAACAGAACCATATATCCATTTTTGTTTGGCGTTACTTAAAACCGAAATATCCTGATTTCTCCATTCGTTCAGATATTTATCTATAATCAGTATCAAATCCTGATTTTTGCCTTTTGTGGTGGAAACATAAAGATCGTATGGATTAAAAACGACCCCGGTTGACCGTAACCCGTATTCGCCTTGCTTGGAAGCCCCGTAAGATACGCCGACAACACCGGCATCAACCGTTTTGGATTTAACCGCCTTAAATACATCCTCATAACCCGCCAATTCCACCAATTCACAGTTGATATGGAATTGTCTTATTAATTCCAGGAAATTTTTTGCATTGATATCTGTCTTTATAACGCCAATTCTTTTACCGGACACATCAAAAATGCTTTTTATTTCAGATGATTTTAATGCATATAATTCTCCCCAAACAGTTAAGATCGGATTATTACTGTAATCCATGAATTGCAAGCGTTCGTTTGTATAGGCAACGCCTGGCAATAAATCAATTTTGCCGGATTTGATCAGATTTAAAGAATCGGCCCAAGTTCCAAAATCATATTCAAACCGGATATTCTCTTGCCTGCCGATTTCTGTTAAAATATCAACATAAAGACCTTGGGCTACTCCTCCCTTGTCTTGAAATATTACCGGAAAATGATCATCGGAACCTACTTTAACGATGCGGGGTTCTGCTGCAAATGTCTGTTGAAAGGTAAATACAATTATAACCATCAACAATACAGGCATATTTTCAATGAGCTTCAATTTCCATCTGCCTGCTTGTGCAATTTTGAGATTGATTTTTAGTTCGAAAAGATTTTCCTGTAAACCATCTTTTTTCATAATAGTCCTATCTTTGTTATAGGCTTTGTCCTTGGGTATTTCATGCTTCATCCTTCTACAGTTATCTTCCCAATCCTGTAGTTTTTTATAAGATCAGCATATTGCAACCATAATGGATTTTTACGATACTCAACAATTCTAATTTTTTCATAAGAGAATACATACCGGCTCATTGATTGGCAACAACAATATATAGTAGTGTCGGTCCAAATGTCGATATTTAACGATATATAAAAACCAAGGCCAGGCACACCCTCCTTTTCAATCTACCGGATAATCAACCCTTTCCTTCAGTTCTTTTCCACACTTAAAAAAGGGTAATCTCTTCGGGGGGATCTGGACCTTTTCCCCTGTTTTGGGATTCCGTCCGGTGTAGGGCTTATAATTTTTGGTAAAGAAAGAGCAGAACCCTCTTATTTCAACCCGCTCACCTTTGATAAAGGCGTTGGTCATTTCAGAAAAAAACAGGTCAACGACTTCATAGGCTTCTTGCCTGGGTAGCTTGGCTTTTTCTTTAAGCGCCTGGATCAGTTCAAGCTTGTTCAAAATTTCAATCTCCTATAAATCAAACGCCAAGACAGAACCGAAGTCCTGCCTTGGATAAAAAAGATTATCAGTGGAGGTGCCCGTGAAGGCTCTGAAATCTTTTCCCATCATTTATATATATCGGGAAGCCGATTTGGTCAATCAGGG
>CAZAHK010000253.1:0-4985 GCA_964484555.1 uncultured Desulfobacula sp. | reverse complement strand
ATAATTGATTCGTTCTTTTTTTCCACAGTTTATAAACAGCCGGGTATACCAGGAGTTCCAGGATAAATGAGGTTGCGAGCCCGCCGATCATGGGGGCTGCGATGCGCTTCATCACATCGGACCCGGCCGAGGTGGACCACATGATGGGCAAAAGCCCCATAAAGGCGGCGCACACCGTCATCATCTTGGGCCTGACCCGCTTCACGGCGCCGTGAACGATGGCCTCATCCAGTTCAAATACATTCCTGAGCCGGTTTCTTTTTTTGGCGTCATCATAGGACAAATCCAGGAAAAGGAGCATGAATATCCCGGTTTCCGCATCCAGGCCCATGAGGGCGATCATACCGACCCAGGCCGCAACGGAGACGTTGTAATCCAGAAAATAAAAGAGCCAGATGGCGCCGATGGCGGAAAAGGGCACCGCCAGCATGACCAGGCCGGATTTGAAAGCCGACCGGGTATTGGCGTACAAAAGAATGAAGATGAGAACCAGGGTAATGGGAATCAGGATTTTCATCCGCTCTTTGACCCGGATCATATTCTCGTACTGGCCGCTCCACTGGAGGGAGTAGCCCGTGGGAAGAATGAGCTGTTCCCCGACCTTCTTCTTGGCCTCTTCCACATATCCGCCGATATCCCTTCCCGTCATATAGACAAAGACATAGCCGGACAGAAACCCGTTCTCGTCCCGGAGCATGGACGGCCCCTGGATCATATGGATATCGGCCAGTTGTTCCAGGGGAACCTGGGCTCCCGTGGCCGTGGGCACCAGAATCCGCCGGAGCTGTTCGATATTGTCCCTCAGTTCCCTGGGATAGCGGATATTGACCGGATACCGCTCCCGGCCTTCGACGGTGGTGGTGATGTTTTCGCCGCCCACGGCGGTTGAGATGACCCTTTGGAGACTGCCGATGGTCAGGCCGTACCGGGCAAGCTGATCCCGGCGGGGTTCAAAATCCAGGAAATACCCGCCGGCGGTCCGCTCGGCAAAAACGCTGCGGGTTCCGGGAATGGTATGGATGATGCTTTCAAGCCGTTTCCCGATGTCTTCGATCTCTTTTAAGTCTGCTCCGAAAATCTTGATGCCCACCGGGCTACGGATGCCCGTGGACAGCATGTCAATCCTGGCCTTGATGGGCATGGTCATGGCCCCCCGGCTGGTGACCCCCGGGATCTCCAGTTTTGTATCCATTTCCGCCAGGAGTTCTTCATAGGAAATATGATCCGGCGCCACCGTGCGGAAAACCGGTTTCAGCCAGTCCGGCGCCCATGAAGAATAAAACCGGTCCTTGGACCGCCATTCCGTTTCCGGTTTTAAGACAATGGTGGTTTCCATCATGGAAAAAGGCGCCGGGTCCGTGGAGGTATCTGCCCGGCCGGATTTGCCGAAAACCCGTTCCACTTCGGGAAAGGATTTGAGGATCCGGTCCTGGATTTGAAGGATACGTTGGGCTTCCGCCACGGACAGCCCCGGAAGGGTGGTGGGCATGAAGAGCAGGGTTCCCTCCCGCAAAGGCGGCATGAATTCCGAGCCCAGCTTCAGATAGACGGGAATGCTTAAGGCCACCAGGGCAAAGGAAGCCAGAATCACCTGTTTGGGATATTTCAGGACAAAGCGGCAGGCCGGTTCATAGACTTTGAAAATAGTCCGGCTGATGGGATGTTTTTCCTCGGCATAATAGGTCCCGACCAGGGTGGCGGAGGCCAGCCTGGACAGCCACAGGGGCTGGAAACGGAAGGGGTCCATGCGGGCGAACATCATCCTTAAGGCCGGGTCCAGGGAAATGGCCAGGAGGGCGGCAATGGCCATGGCCAGGTTCTTTGAAAAGGCCAGGGGCCGGAAAAGCCGTCCTTCCTGATCCACCAGGGCAAAGACCGGAACAAAGGCCACGGCAATGATCAGAAGTGAAAAAAAGACAGAGGGCCCGACTTCCTTCAGGGCTTCCAGGCGGACCTTATGGAAATCTCCCTTCCTTCCCTCGGCCTGCCAGTGATAGAGCTTGTTATAGGCGTTTTCCACCTCCACAATGGCCCCGTCCACCAGAACCCCGATGGAAATGGCAATCCCGGCCAGGGACATGATATTGACCGTGACCCCCATGAAATAGAGGGGGATAAAGGAGAACAGGACCGCCACCGGGATGGTGATGATGGGAACAATGGCCGAGGGGATATGCCATAGAAAAATCAGGATGACCAGGGAGACAATGATCATTTCAATTACCAGCTCATGGCGCAGGGTGTCCAGGGCCCGGAGAATCAGGTCGGACCGGTCATAGGTGGTAATGATCCTGACCCCGTCGGGCAGGGAGGGCGCCATCTCCTCGAATTTGGCTTTCACCCGGTTGATGACGTTCAAGGCATTTTCTCCGTGGCGCATGATGATGATCCCGCCCACGGCATCGCCGGTCCCGTCCAGGTCCGACACCCCTCGCCGGATTTCAGGCCCCAGTTCCACCCGTGCGATGTCTTTGAGCAGCACCGGAACCCCGTCCTCAACTTTGACCACAATGCTTTCAAAATCGCCGATGCTTTTGCTGTAGCCCCGGCCCCGGACCATGTACTCAGTCCCGCTGAACTCCAGAACCCTGCCGCCGGTTTCATTGTTGGAATCCCGGACCGCCTCCACCACCTGGTCCAGGGGAAGCTTATAGGCCGACAGCCGGTTCGGGTCCACGGTGATCTGGTATTGTTTTACAAATCCCCCGATGGAGGCCACCTCGGCCACACCCGGAACCGACTGAATGGCATAGCGCAGGGTCCAGTCCTGGTAGGATCGAAGCTCATCCAGGGAATGGCTGTTGGATTCATCTTTCAGGGCATACTGGAAAACCCAGCCGACACCGGTGGCATCGGGCCCCAGCTCGGTCTGGACCCCTTCCGGCAGCCTGGGCTGGATCTTGGACAAGTATTCGAGCACCCGTGAACGGGCCCAGTAAAGATCGGTCCCGTCTTTGAAAATGACATAGACATAGGAAAAGCCGAAGTCTGAAAAACCCCGGATGGCCTTGACCTCCGGCGCTCCCAGCAAAGAGGTGACAATGGGGTAGGTCACCTGGTCCTCAATGATATCCGGGGACCGGTCCCACCGGGAAAAAATAATGACCTGGGTGTCGGACAGGTCGGGAAGGGCATCCAGCCGGATGTTCTTCAGGATATAGACCGAGACCGCGCCAATCAAAAGGGTCGCAAGAATGACCAGCCAGCGGTTGAGGGCGCAGAATTCAATGATCCGTTTAATCATTTGTGTCTCCGGCGGGCTTTGCCTTTTTTACCGCACCCTGGATAATGGCCTGGAGCCGGGATTCTGAATCCAGGAGGAAATTGGCCTTGACCGCCACATGCTCCCCTGCCGAAACACCGGAGAGAACCTGAACCCGTTCGTTGCTCCGGGCTCCGACCCTGACTTCCCTGGGCTCAAACCGGCCGCCCTCCGTATTGACAAAGACGATTTTGCGCAACCCGGAATACATGACGGCCGAATCCGGAATCACCACAGACTCTCCCAGGTCCAGATCCAGCCGGACATCCACAAACATCCCCGGTTTCAGGTGCAGGCCCTCATTGGAAAATTCCATCCTGGCCCTTAGGGTCCGGCTTTCAGGGTCCAGATAGGGATATATATAGGTCACCCGGCCCTTTAATAAAAGACCGGGATCATAGGATGAAAAAAGCTCGGCCACCTGCCCTGTCTTTAATTCCCCTGCCTCATATTCGTAAAAATCCGCCTCCACCCAGACCCGGGAAAAATCCGTCAGGATCAAAAGCTCCATTCCCGGTTCAACCCGCTGCCCGCTGAACACTTCTTTTCCGGTGACAAACCCGGAAACCGGGGCTTCAAGGGGGATGAGCCGCTGAACCGTTCTGGTCCGTTCCAGTTCCTTGATAAAGGTTTCCGGCACATCAAAAAGCCGCAGCCGTTTCCTGGCGGCATCCAGCAGGGTCTGGATATATTTTTTTTCCGATGTTCCGGATGCCCTCATCTTTCCATGGGCTTCCAGGGCGCCGAGAAATTCCTCCTGGCCGGATACCAGTTCCGGGGAATAAATGGACAAAAGCGGGGTTCCCTTTTTTACCATCCGGCCTTTGTAATTGACAAAGAGTTCTTCAACCCATCCTGAAACCCGGGTCTGAACCCGGTGAACACGGGTCTCATCCACAAGGACCCGGCCCACGGTCCGGATGGTTTTGACGAATCCTGTCGAAACGACCGAAGCGGTGATGACACCGGAGAGTTCAATGCCCTGCTGATCCATCATCACCGGCGCCATGCCGGTGATGCCGGCGTCTGATCCGCCATGGGCCTCATCCTCATAGACCGGGATATAATCCATGCCCATTTCATCCTTGGCCGGGACAGGAGAAGAAATCGCAGGGTCCATGGGGTTCCGGTAAAAAATAATGTTGCGTTCCGCTTTCGGGGCAGATCCGGGTGTTTTATTTTCCCCGGGCATTTCATCAAAAAAGTCTTCGGCTTCCTGTTCAAGATCGGATTTGGGGGCGTCCGTCTGTACGGCGGTATGGTCCTCATGAGCCGTTTCTCCGCTTTCACCGGGTGACCAACGGTCCTTCAGAAAAAAAAGAACCATCCCCAGGATAAGGGTTATACTGAAAATCATCAAAACCGCCCTGAATCCTGAAACGCCTTTGCTGTTGAATATTCTATGGGGCATGGGCGCCCTCCTTTTCTTTTGATTGGCCCGGCTTTGATATGCCGACGGTCTGTTCAAGACCGGCCAGGGCAATGAAAACATCGGCTTTTTTTCTCTCCGTCATCAGACTTGTTTCAAACATCAGGAGAACCGCATCCATGGTTTCGGAAAAAGGAACCGACCCGGTTTCATAGGCCTTGGACGACACGGAAAAATTCAGCCGGGACAGGGCGTTGATCTCATTTTTGTAAACTTCGGCCTCCCGCCTTGCCTGATCCAGGGTAAACCATGCCTCCCGGACATCGGCCGCAGTCTCTGCTTCCTTTGCCTTGA
>CAZAHK010000252.1:0-4987 GCA_964484555.1 uncultured Desulfobacula sp. | reverse complement strand
TAATTTTTCAACCTTCCACGACATTGGAATTTTCCCCATCCAAAGCACCCCGGAATCCTTCATCTCAACTGAATCATCCAGCCCTTGGGTCACGGCTTTGTTAATAATGGACTTTTTCAAGGCTTCCAGGGTTTCTAATTGTTTTTGTTTGATCCCTATGGTGGTGTCGATTGATGCACAAGCATTATTTAAAAACCCTGCTATTCGAACTTGTTGTTTAATCTCCGGCAGATATATTCTGGTATAGGCAAGAAATTTGGATGGAACCCTCTTTTGACCGGCGGCTCCAGTCATATTTAAAGCTGCAAACTCACGGTATTGGGTGTTAAAAATACAATAATACAAAAACTCACCATTAATTCTATGAGTTGGTCGCAATACATGAAATTCAGTACTCCCAAAACCATATCTTGTATCAATATTTTTGACATAGGCACCCTTTCCGTTTTCCATGCAAGGAGTTATTTTAGCAAAAAGGACATCCCCATTTTCAAAATATGTTAAACCTGCCATGATATTTTCAAATTTTTCTTTCCTACTGTTATCAATATCTCCTTTAACCGTTACTGCCTCCATCGGAACAATGGTGCACTCTTCTCCTTTTTCAGGTGGAGCCTCCGAAAAATTCGGTGAAATACATACAACATTTTTTATTCTGGAAGACTTCCATGTCTTTGGCACTTCGCCAATCCAATATTCATCTAAGTCTCTAATACTTTTATAAGAGTTCATTTTTTTTACATCCCGCCCAATTTCCCTAACAGATCCGCCGCCTCTTTCTCCAATTTCCAGAACTCCTTGAGCAGGTCATCCGCCGGTCTCGGGGGCTCGTATTTATAAAAATACTTGTTGGGCAGGATTTCATAGCCAAGCTGGGGGCTATCCTGCCAGCGGATCACAGGTTTTTCGATCTCCCGTTTCAGGAAGGTTTCTATATCCTCATCGTGGGGGATATATTCCGTGTCCGACACATAGTGCCGGTGGGTATAAACAGCATCGATCTTTAATGCCTTGATAAACTTATCCATCTCCTTTTTCTTTTCCCGGTCGGTTTTCATCTCCTGAGTAAAATTCTGAATCTCTTTTTGAAAGGCGGTTTTCACCTGTTTCTCAAAAAGAGCGGCAAAGGTATCCTCCGGCTTCAGGGTAAAGGAAATCCGGCCATCCAGATCCCCGGATTTCAGGCAAATGGAAAATATCAAATCACTGTCGTAAAAGTCCTGTTCCTTTCTGATATTGGCCGGGGTAAGCGGTTTGGTATAAGGCTCGGTGATAAAGCCGGGTTCATCTTTTTCATCTGTCTGCCAGAACACCACCGAGACCTTGTGATAGGCAAAATCCGTGATATTGAAAATTTTTACACAATCGTCTGCATATCCTTTTTCCCACCCCTGTTGATAATGGGTCCGGATAATATCCATATACCGGAGTGAAATCCGGTTGCGTTTATTTCCAAAAGATTTGGGCTCTTTTTCAAAACAGGCCCGGCCGTCAATGAGCATGACCCGGTTTTTATGGGTTTCCGGTTTCCGATTGGTCAGGAGCCAGATATAGGTAAAAATACCGGTATTGTAAAAAAGCTGGTCCGGCAGCATGACAATGGCATCCAGCCAGTCATGTTCAAGAATCCATCTCCGGATTTCGCTCTCTCCCGAACCGCAGTCCCCGTTGCTCAAAGGTGAGCCGTTAAAAATGATGGCGATCCGGCTGCCCCCGGCTTCCACAGGCTTCATTTTGGCCAGCATGGTCTGGAGAAACAGAAAAGCCCCGTCATTGGTACGGGGAAACCCTGCGGCATACCGGGTAGTCCTGAATTTTGCCGCCTCGGTTTCATACCCGTCCTTTCCGCCCCAGGTCACGCCAAAAGGCGGGTTGGACAGCATATAATCGAATTTATACTGGGGGCCGGACAATTGATCTCCAGGTTCCGGACTGTTGGGTGAGTTCGGGATCAGGGAGTTACCAAAAAAAATCTTTGCATCCTTTTCTTCCTTGATGAGCATATCCGACTTGCAGATGGCATAGTTGCCGGGCTGGAGTTCATGGCCGTGCAGGGTTACAAACTGCTGAACACGGGCCTTATCTTCTTCAGTGCCGGCCCTTTCATACAGGTATTCCTTGGTTACGATGAGCATACCGCCGGTGCCGCAGGCCGGGTCATAGACAGAAATATGCTTTTGAGGCTGGGGAATATCCAGAAGCTCCACCATGAGCCGGATCACTTCCCTGGGGGTAAAATGTTCCCCGGCTTCCTCGCCGCTCTGCTCTGAAAACCGGCGGAGCAGCTCTTCATAGACATATCCCATTTCAAGGTTGGTCAGATTGTCCGGCCCCAGCGGCTCCCTGGCATACTGGTTGAGAATGGGGGACAATCTTGAATTCCTGACCATGAGGCTGATGACTTCCTTGAAATTAAAATGATAGATAATTTCCTGGACATTTTCCGAGAAACCTTTGATATAGTCCCTGAAATTTTTTTCCATCAGACTGGGGTCTTCCTGACATATTTTTTCAAGGGTCCAGGTTGTGGTATTGTAAAAAGGCGCCTTTTTTGAATTCTGTTCAAGCTTTTTGACCAGCTCCCACAGGGCTTCATCCGCCAAGCCGGGGCGTTTTGCCCGGAGTTCAGCAGCCTGATTTTCCCGCCATTGGATCAAGACGCATTCCAGGCGGCGGAGAACAATAATGGGAAGAATAACGGTCTGGTATTCATAGGCCTTGAATTTTCCCCGCAGCCGCTCTGCAGACTTCCATATTTCATTGGTCAGATTATTTAATTTGTCTTTATCAACGGTTTGTTTCATTTGTTTTATCAAAGCAGTTCTAAGGGTTACGCAAACGGGTGCGGTTCTTTCCAAAACTAATCTCTACTATGATATTTATTGAAAAGAGTAAACCAAAATTCTGAACACGAATTCAAAGGGGGCCAAGACACCCGGTGAAGATCCCTATTCTGGTGCAGGTTCCTTGAACAGCCTGGCATAAATGGTTTTATAGGATTTCGGGGTGTCGTTCTGATAAACCCAATAGGCGGCAATGGAGCGGATTTTTTCCATACTGATAAACCGGCAGTCATATAAAAGCTTTAACAGTTCCAGGGAAGTAAAGGTTTTAATATTATATTCCCCGGCAAGCAGCAGCATGTCATGATCATCCGTCACTATGGGGATGGAAAGAACATAGGCATAAGACAATGCAGTCAAATCAACCTTTGAAACACCGTATCTCTTGTCCCGGGCTGTTTCCCTCAAAAAATAAAACGTATTGGCGATATCGGACTTCTGCTGCAGATTCAGGCTGAAACACCGTTGCCGGTTCTCTGCATAGTCCGGCTGGCTAACCCAGAAAAATTTGTGTTTGAGAGACGGATTTTGTTTGTATTCTTCATTGAGTTCTCTTATGACTCCCAGCACATGTTTTTCTTCACCAAAGGGCATCTTCAATAATGGATGAATGCTTTTTGCCAGTCTGAAATATGCACATGAATCCACAAGGATTGTCGCATTCATGCAACAAGGCTTTCATAAAGGGCGTGGGCATCAGGTGGTGATAAATTCAGAACCGCTTGGAGAAAACCGACGGTTTTCTTTTTTCCCTTTATCAGTGTTTGAAGTGCCTCAAAAATAGGACTGTCAAAATATTTCCGAGCAGATTCGATATAATCTGCCGGATTCGGCGGTAAGGCGTCAAAGAGATGTTCTGCAAGGGATTTATAGGGATTACAGAAAACAGTATTAACCTTAAAAATCTCTCTGTTCTTTTCCAGGTCGATTTTGCCCTGCCCTGTGTGTTCAGCATATCTGTTGATTTCATAATACATGGTTAAGGGGGCAATGGTCAGCTCCTCAGCTTTTTCCTTGATTCTTGTAAGCTGAAGGGATTTGTTTGAAATATTTTTGAGAAACGCATATTCAGTTTTTGCCGTTTCCTGACCAACCAGCAACGCCCCGGCAAAAAAATCTGCAAAATCTTCCCCTTCTTCATTCTTAAGGCCGGGGGCCTTGACATGCCCAAGCTCATGGGCCATCCAAAATTTAAAATCATGGATCTTGCTGTCCAGATTCAGATAGATCCATGTGGTTCTGGATCTTGGCAGATAAATATGGAGAGCATTTTCATGGTTACTTTTGTCTCCCCAGAAAACAGGAATGATAACGGCATGATGCCGGTTAAAAAAATCGATCAGATCCATAAAATCAATTTTAAGCTCATTCTGTTTTCCAATGGCTTTTCTGACTTCAGCCGCTGCCGCCTGGACATAATCATACCCTAATTCCGGTGATATTAATGTCGGCGGCGCAGAAAGCCTGTCATAGGGCAAATAGGGGACAAGCTGCTCCAAGAGGAATCCTTTGTCTTTTGCCGCCTCCATATATGTCGGTGATATCCGATGACTTCCTTTTTTTCTGAAAGCCACAACCGGCTCATAAAGAGACTCTTTCTTGATAATGATGTCATCAAAGGATAATTTCAACAGATTAGCCAGTTTCAACAGGACACCCGGTCTTGGAAACTTTTTCCCCTGCATCCAGTTTGAAACACTTTGTCTTGTTACCCCAAGCTTTTCAGCAATGACGGATTGAGACAACCCAAGAATTTCAAGCTGCTTTGCAACATTTCCAGCATTAATGATTTTATTTGATTCCGTATTCATGACCGAAACATAAACAAACCGTCAACTTTTGTCAACTTTTTATTTTTCCCGGTTGACAAAAGACCTATAAGGAAATTTAATGAAATCACCCTGAAAGCCCTTTTGTTTCAGTGTCGATTGTTGTATCTTTTATATCAATAGGAAATCATGATAAAAATACAAATCAAATAGCTGTATCTCAATAGGAAGATGAATCCATGGAACATGCCATAACCGATCCCTGGCATTTTGAAACCGGGGAATACCGGCCGCCCAGCGAAGGCGGAAGCTCCTCCCTTCTGGTCAGGCTGACCCGGAACTGCCCCTGGAACCATTGCACTTTCTGCGCCATGT
>CAZAHK010000251.1:0-5090 GCA_964484555.1 uncultured Desulfobacula sp. | reverse complement strand
GTTGTGACCCTGTGCCCGCCCAGGGTCAGAAGTTCGATACGGGTTTGTATATCTCCCTGCTGAATGGTCTCTATCTTTCCGAAAAAAGAATTCCTGGCGCTGGTTTTTCTTCCCGATTCTTTTTCCGTGAAAAACCGGGTAATCTCCTGAAATTCATCCTCGGAAAAAGACACATAGGATGAAACCGGATTGGGGGTTGAATGGCCCAGCATCATCTGGACCGCGGGCAGGGGCATATTGTTGCCGATCAGCTCAACAGCCCGGGACCTGCGAAGGAGTTCCGGAGCCCCCAAAGCCTTTGCAAACCCACAGGCTTGGGCGCGTTCATAAAATTTACGCCGGACAAACCCGGGATCAACCTGGAGCAGGACCGGCGAGGCTGTTTTAAAAGATGGGTCCACAATCATTCCTTGTATTTCCCGGCAGACAGCTTCCGCCAGATGAACTTTCCTTTGCGGGCGGCCCAGCTCCCCCGCGAGTCGCCCGAAACTGACCGAAGAGGCTTCAAAGTCAATATCCCGGAAAGGATCAAGGTTCAGCGCCTCGCTTAATTTGGCGCCGGTATACCGGATCAATAAAAAAATGATCAGAATACGTTGGCGGGCCATGCGTACATCCAAACGCGGTGTCGCGCAAGCCCAGATTCGAAAGGATTGCTCAAGTTCATGAAGTTGTGTTGAATCAAGGCATTTGCCCTGCTCCTTAATCGGTATCTCTTTTTTCATATCCTCTTTAATACCCGAAAAATTCAAGGATGTATTTAGCTGCCGTGATAATTATAATTCCGGACAACATCCATTTGATGGCCTTGGCCGGGACAAATTTCTGACACCGGGCACCAAGGCACATGCCCGCCATTCCGCCAACTCCGAACAAAATCCCCAGCATCCAGTCCGGAGCCACGGAAAGATGTTGATAAAACGGGGAAATGGTTTGATAAAAGACGACACCGGCGACCGAAGTCACAAAGGTTCCCATGAGGGCCGCCCCTGCCACGATATAGACCGGCAACCCAAAGAATGTCACAAAGAACGGGGCAATGATAGAGCCTCCGCCGATGCCGTAGATCCCTCCCACGATGCCCACAATGAAACTCAGGATAAAAATGCCCCACAATGAAACGTCAAAGGATTCATCATAAAAGCTGAAGCCCAGCCGCTTCAAATTGAAATGAGTCACCGTCACGGCCTTAGAAAGCCCCCCTCCGGAAGGTCCGGCCCTGAAGGGCTTTGCCCCCCGGCTCTTCACCATTTCCTGAAACCGTTTTTCGCTATTGGCTTGAGAGCTGGTGCCGGTGGTTTTCTTCAGCAAATCCCTTACCATTTTAGTGCCGATATACAGCAGGACACCGGCAACAAAAAGTTTAAAATGCTTTGGGTTCGGCAAATAGGCCACGCGAAGCATGGCCCCGATAAAAACGCCTGGCAGAGTGCCGACGATCACGATCCAGGTCAGGGGCCATACCATCCGCCCTTCGCGCCAGTACCGGTAGACTCCGCTGGGGATGGCCACAATATTGAACACCTGGTTGGTGGCGCTGACCGAAGGATGGGTATAGCCGAGAAAAGACATTTGGAAAGGCAGCAGCAAAAAGGCCCCGGAAACCCCGCCCATGGAAGTGAAAAACGAAACCACAAACGCCACTAACGGTGGTATCCAAAAAGCCACTTCAATTCCGGCAGTCGAAAAAAACATAAGCGTTCCTCCCAGAAAAAAATGCTTTTCTATATAGACACGAAAATAATTCTTTTAGTGATAGTAATCCAGCCGGGAGTCCGAGTCAATATATTTTACCGAATTCGTCAAATCAAAAATTATGATTGACAAAGACAAGGCGCCTGTTGATAAACTCTTGTCGATCAACTAAACTATCTTGAACGCTTCCGATTAAACCGGAGTTGAAATTCAGGGCTGATAATTATCTCTATGAGGACATGACATGATGGCAAAAAATCTTTTTATAACGGCAACGGAAACAAGAAGCGGAAAATCCGCCATTGCCCTTGGGGTCATGGAACTTTTGATCCGGAATGTGGGACGGGTCGCCTTTTTTCGTCCCTTGATCCATGGCGCTCCGGATGGAAAAAAAATCGATAACGACATCTGTTTATTTTCTTCCTATTTCAAACTCGGCATTCCCCATGAAAAAATGTTTGCCTATACTCTGGCCGAAGCCGGGAACCTCATCGGCAGGGGACGGCAGGATGAATTGCTGGAAGGCATTTTCAATGCCTATAAGGAAATTGAAAAAGACCATGATTTTGTCTTATGCGAAGGCATTGAACTGGAAGGCTCAACCGCTTCATTTGAATTCGATCTGAATGCACAGATCACAAAAAACCTGGGATGTCCGGTCCTTCTGGTGGCAAACGCCCATCATAAATCCGTGGAGAGCGTGATTCAATCCATCAAGGTCTACCACAACTCCTTTATCAATGAAGGGTGCGAGGTCCTTGCCACCATCGTAAACCGGACCCTGACCGAGGATGACGGTCAAAAGATCATCTCCCGGCTTGAAAAAGAGAGCCCGGCTTCAGGCTCGCTCTTCTATGCCGTACCCGAGGACAAACGTCTTGGAAATCCCACAATGGGAGAAATTGCAAGGATTCTGGGGGCTGAGATCCTGTATGGGGAAGACAAGCTCAATCGGCACGTATACGGTTTTACCGTGGCGGCCATGCAGTTGCGTAATTTTTTAAAACGGATCGAACACGGCATGCTGATCATTACCCCCGGAGACCGGTCCGATGTCATCGTGGCCTGCCTTTCCGCCGTATCGTCCATGTCCATGCCCAATATTGCCGGGATTCTGCTGACCGGCGGCCTGAAACCGGAAGAATCCGTGGCCCGGTTGATTGATGGGTTTCCCAATATGGTCCCGATTCTATCCGTGACAGGAGACACCTTTCCCTCAACCATCCTGGTGAGCAAGGTCCATGCCGGGATTTCCCCGGACAATGACCGCAAGATCAACCGGGCTCTGGAAGTCTTTGACCAATATATCGACTCCGATGAACTGGCGGAAAAAATCATCGAAACCCGGACCATTGTGGTGACCCCCAAAATGTTTGAATACGGCCTGCTCCAGAAGGCCAAGGCCAAAAAGCAGCATATTGTATTGCCCGAAGGCGAGGATGAAAGAATTTTATGCGCTGCTGAAATCCTTTTGCGAAGGGAGGTGGTGGATCTGACCCTGTTGGGAAATGAGGAACGGATCCGCAAGCAGATCCTCCGGCTGGGTCTGAAGATGGATTCGGCCCGGATTATAGAGGTTCAGGCATCTGAATATTTTGAGGACTATGTCCGGACCTATTATGAGCTGAGAAAGAATAAAGGCATGACCCTGGAAGCGGCAAAGGATTTCATGAGCGATGTCAATTTCTTCGGGACCATGATGGTCCGCAAGGGCCATGCCGACGGCATGGTTTCCGGTGCGGTTCATACCACCCAGGCCACCATCCGGCCCGCCTTTGAAATCATCAAGACCAAAGCCGGATTTTCCGTTGTTTCCAGTGTATTTTTCATGTGCTTGAAGGACCGGGTCCTGGTGTATGGGGATTGTGCCATCAACCCGGACCCCGACGCAGCCCAACTGGCCGAAATTGCCGTTGCCTCGGCCCAAACCGCCAGGATTTTCGATATTGATCCCAGGGTGGCCATGCTCTCCTATTCCACAGGAGAATCGGGAAAAGGGGAAGAGGTGGAAAAAGTACGACAGGCGACTCAACTGGCCAGGGATATATCGCGTCAAAGAGGCCTGGATCTGAAACTGGAAGGCCCCATCCAGTACGATGCGGCCATTGATCCCACGGTTGCCGAAATAAAAATGCCGGACAGTGAAGTCGCGGGAAAGGCCACGGTGTTCATCTTCCCGGATCTGAATACCGGCAACAATACCTATAAAGCGGTTCAGCGCTCGGCCGGGGCCGTTGCCATCGGCCCCATCCTCCAGGGTCTGAAACGGCCGGTCAACGATCTGAGCCGAGGATGCCTGGTTTCCGATGTGGTGAACACCATTGCCATCACCGCCATCCAGGCCCAGGCGGAAAAGGATGCCCTATGAAAATCCTGGTCATCAATACCGGCAGCTCTTCCATCAAATATCAATTGTTCGACATGGATGATGAAGCGGTCCTGGCAACGGGCATGCTGGAAAGAATCGGCGAAGATTCCGGAACGCTCACCCATGGAACCCCGGCCAGAGACGGAAGCCCTGCCAAAAGGGTCATGGAAGGCGTTTACCCGGATCATGGCCAGGGCATGGAAAAAATCACGGCCCTGCTCACGGACCCGGAATGCGGGGTCATCCAGGACAAGTCGGAAATTTCCGCCGTGGGCCACCGGGTGGTGCATGGGGGAGAAGCCTTTCAGACCCCCAGGATCATTGATGATGCCGTGATCCGGGAGATTGAGAAAAATACCCCCCTGGCCCCCCTGCATAACCCGCCCAACCTGACAGGCATCCGGGTTGCGAGGTCCATTTTCCCGGAATCGCCCCAGGTGGCGGTGTTTGACACGGCCTTTCACCAGACCATCCCCAAAAAGGCCTATATCTATGCCCTGCCCTATGATTTATATGAACACCACCGGGTCCGGAGATACGGATTCCACGGAACTTCCCATGCCTATGTAGCTGAGAAGGCAGCAGCGTATCTGAACCGGCCCCTCTGCGAATTAAACCTCATTACCCTGCATCTGGGCAACGGGGCCAGCATGGCGGCCATCCGGAACGGACAATGCGTGGACACCTCCATGGGCCTGACCCCCCTGGAGGGCCTGGTCATGGGAACCCGCTCCGGAGACATGGACCCGGCCATCCCCTTTTTTCTCGCCAACCATTTGAACATGTCCCTGAACGACATCGACGGGCTTTTAAATAAAGAAAGCGGACTCAAAGGCATCTGCGGGGCCAATGACATGCGGGTCGTCCTGGACAGGGCTTCAAAAGGCGATGATCTGGCCGGGCTGGCCCTGGAAGTCTACACCTACCGCATCAAAAAATATATCGGGGCCTATACCGCCGTCCTGGGACGGCTGGACGCCCTCATCTTCACCGGCGGTATCGGGGAAAACGCCCCGGCCGTAAGGGA
>CAZAHK010000250.1:0-5097 GCA_964484555.1 uncultured Desulfobacula sp. | reverse complement strand
TTGGACTTTGTGGCCTTCAAGCTGATCGGCATTTTAATACCCATACCGACCTAAGTGGAAAAAAGGAATCTAAAAAACCTTTGTAATTTATCATGAAGACCCAATGGAGAAGTTTTTGATGATCGATCTGTATCAATTTGTCCGGATCAACAAAAAAACTGTAATCTGGGTCTGCTTTTTTGGTTTAGTGTTTCTGGTTCGAAAGGTTTTCGGTCTTGTGTTTCTGACCTTTATCCTGTGCTATATTTTTAATAATATCATCGTTAAGCTGGAGCTCGCTACCCGATTCAAAAGACGTTTATGGACCGTGGCTGTGTATTTGGTTTTTGTCACGGTTGTGACCGGACTTTTTTTTCTTGTATTGCCCAATGTTTTTGGGGAAGCAAAACTGTTTATCACTAACGGCCATGCCCTGCATGGCACAACAAATGATGAAAGAATTCGGTGAGTTGCCCCGTTCTTTGGCCAACCGGGATGCCCGGTCTGATGAACCGGACCGGGCATGAAAGTTTATGAGACTTTTTCGAGTTTTACGGCGCAGACCTTGAACTCGGGAATCTTGGCAATGGGGTCATAGGCCGGGTTGGTCAGCTTGTTGACATTGCTTTCCTCAAAATGGAAGGGCATGAAAACCACGCCTTTTTCCACCCGCTCGGTGATCATGATCCGGGTTTCAATCTCTCCCCTCCGGGAGGCCATCCTGACCCTATGGCCGTCGCAGAGATCCAGGGCTTCGGCATCGGCCGGGTTCATTTCCAGAAACCCTTCCCGCACTTCAAAATCAAGGGATTTGGAATTTCTGGTCATGGTGCCGGTATGGTAATGGGCATAGACCCGTCCCGTGGTCATACAGAAGGGATATTCCTCGTCCGTAAGTTCCGCCGGGGGCTTATAGCCGATGGCATGGAAAAGCCCCTTGCCCCGTGTGAATTTGCCGTCCTTGTGAAGGAAGGGGGTTCCCGGATGCTCCGGGGACGGACAGGGCCATTGGAGCCCAGGTCCTTCCAGCCGTTCATAGGTGATCCCGCCGTAGGACGGGGTGAGGCTTGCAATTTCCTTGAAGATGGCTTCGGGAGATTCATATCCCATCTTATGCCCGAACCGGTTGGAGATGTCCTGGATGATCTGCCAGTCCTGCCTTGATTCGCCAACCGGCGCCACCGCCTTCCGCACCCGGGTCACCCGCCGTTCCGTATTGGAAAAGGTTCCGTCCTTTTCCGCAAAGGAAACCCCGGGCAGCACCAGATGGGCCAGCCTGGCCGTGGGAGTCAGAAAAATATCCTGGACAATGAGAAGTTCCAGCTTTTCAAGGGCCTTGACCACATGGTTGGCATCCGGGTCCGATACCACCGGATTTTCACCCATGATCCAGAGGGCCTTGACCTCTCCTTTTTCAATGCCTTGCAGCATTTCCGGGATGGTCAGGCCGATTTTGGAAGAAAGCTCATTAACGCCCCAGGCTTCGGCAAATTTTTTATTGGCCGCCCCCAGGGTAACGGGCTGGTATCCGGTATAGACATTGGGAAGGCCTCCCATGTCACAGGCGCCCTGGACATTGTTCTGACCCCGCAGGGGATTGACCCCGGTGGCGTATTTACCGATATTGCCGGTGAGCATGGAAAGATTGGCCAGGGATTTGACATTGTTCACCCCGTTGGTATGCTGGGTAATCCCCATGCAATAGACAATGGAAGCCTTATCCGCTTTTGCGTAGGTTTCTGCAAGGGTTTGGATATCTTCAACCGAAACCCCTGTGATCCCGGATACCTCGTCCAGGCTTACGGTATGGATGAGATTTTTGAAGGCGTCAAATTCTTCCGTGTTCTCGGAAATAAAGGCTTTGTCTTCAAGGCCCTGATCCAGGATCACCTTCATCATCCCGTTCAGCAGGGCCACATCGGTTCCGGGCCGATGACGGACGTAGAGATGGGCAAAGGCGGCAATCTGGTTCTTTCTCGGATCCGCCACCAGGACCCTGGCCCCTTTTTCAATGGCCCTGAAAATCCGGGTGGCCACGAGAGGATGGGACGTGGCCGTATTGGACCCGATGATGAAAATGGTATCTGCGTCTTCCAGTTCCGATACGGCGTTTGTCATGGCTCCACTGCCAAAAGATGCGGCAAGACCTGCCACAGTGGAGGAATGTCAGAGCCGGGCGCAATGGTCTATATTATTGGTGCCCACACCGGCCCGGGCAAATTTCTGCATGAGGTAATTTTCCTCATTGGTCACCTTGGCAGAGGCCAGAAAGCCCACTGCATCCGGGCCTGTACCCGCTTTGACGGCCTTGAGTCCCGAGGCGGCAAAATCCAGGGCCTCATCCCAGGACACTTCCACAAGTTCACCGTTCTTTCTCATTAACGGCCGGGTCAGCCGTTTTTCAGATTGAACAAACTGATGCACATTCCATCCCTTGATGCAGAGCTTGCCCTCATTGACCGGGCTGGTCTTGCAGGGAATGGTTCCCGTAAGCCTTCCGTCCAGGGACTCAAGAAAAAGGTTGCATCCGCATCCGCAATAGGTACAGGTTGTCAGCGTATTCCGGTAATCCATTATCTTTCCTCTTATATTGACCTCGTTTACTTTTTGGGTGCAGGACCCATCATGCTCAAGGGTGATATTTCGTTTTTGTTCATCCCGGATGTAAATCCGAATTCCGTGTTCATGATCTTGGATGTCTTTTTATAGAGCAGCCTCAGGGGAATATCCGCCGGACAGGCCTCTTCACAGAGCCCGCAATCAATGCACCGGTCCGCCATGTGCATGGCCCTTGTCAGGTGAAAAACCGGGATATCCACGGGAAGGTCCCCCTTGGAGACCAGATCCCCACATTCAAGACTGCATTCCTTGCAGAAGCACATGGGGCAGATATCCCTGCATCCATAGCATTTGACGCATTTTAAAAACTGGTCCGTCCAGTAATCAAAGCGCTGTTTCATATCCCTGGCTTCTGCTGCCTCCACCCGTTTTTGGGCCACCCCTTGGGATTTTTCACCGGCCGTCATCTCGTCGGGCCAGGGTTTTTTGCATTCGCATTGCAGGGCAAGGGTTTCAGGGCAGGATATCCCGATGGGGACCACCTTGTCCGCTGCCAACTGGTTCAGGCGAAAGAGGATATGAAGGCCCCTTTCATCACACCCGCGGACCAGGACCCCGAAGACATCGTCCGGATATTGCCTGGCAATGGTGGTGAGCACCTTGTTCAGCGGATATCTCGCATCTCCGGACGTTTCCCTGTCCCCGAGACTCAGGTATTGAAGGTCATCCCCTTTCTGGAACAGGCAGGGCGCCACATGGCCGTTGGCATTGGCCAGGGCCACGACACCCTTGACGGAGCCGCCGGAAAGGAGTTCATTTATTTTTTGTTTTACGCGATCGATCATAACTATACCTATCCTAAAGCAAGGGTTTTGACGGGTTCTTTTTTCAATGGGGAAGGCCCCAGCTTTTTAAGTACATCAATAAAATGGTTGATTTCCTCAACAAACTCCGGCGCCTCGGCAGAAGATACCCATCTGGCCCTGAGCCTTTCTTTTTCCAGACCGCAGAAATCCAGCACCTGGGAAAGAACGGCCACCCGTTTTTCAGCAGAATAATTACCATACAGGTAATTGCATTCACTTAAATGTCAGCCGCCCACGAAAATGCCGTCCACTCCCTGCTGGAATGCCCTCAGCATATGATGGGGAGACACGCTCCCGGAACACATGACACGGATGATCCGGATATTTGCCGGGTACTGCATACGACTGACCCCAGCCAGGTCAGCAGCGGCGTATGCTCACCAGGTGCACAGAAAACAGACAATATGGGGTTCAAAATTAGTGTCGTTCATTCATTTCTTTCCTTATATATGCTAACGGTTTCTTTCTTTATATGCTTTATCAGGCCGGGCTGTTTCCGGCATTTTCCCCGAACCGCTCAAGCCGCCCCGATCTGCGCCAGGAGCTGATCGGGTTTAAATCCCCGAAGCTGGGCGCTGTGGGACGGACAGGTGGCGGCACAATTTCCGCATCCCTTGCAGAGAATTTCATTGACTTGGCAGATGCGCTTTTCCAGGTTATAGGTTATGGCTTCATAGGGACACATGGTCAGGCAGGCTTTGCAGCCCACACAGGAATCCGGGTTGATCTCCGCCACAATGGCGCTTTTCACTAGTTTTTCCTTGAACAGGATGGCAGCCACCCGGGAGGCCACGCCGATGCCCTGGGTTCTGGCTTCCGTGGATGTGGCCGGATACCGGCCGGAGCCGCAGACAAAAACCCCGTCAGCGGCAAAATCCAGGGGACGGAGTTTGGCATGGGCTTCCAGGAAAAAGCCGTTCTGGTCCGTGGGCACCCGCATCATATTGGCCAGGGCTGCGCTGTCTTTTCTCGGCACCAGAGGGGTGGACAGGACCACCAGGTCGGTGTCCAGCTCCAGGGTTTTGCCGGTAATGGTCTGAAAAAATTTCACCTTGCCGTCCGCCACCACTGGGGCATTGTCCGGGCTGTACACGTCGAATCTGACGCCCTTGCCCCTGGCATCCCAGAGCATCTGCTCTTTATAGGTGCCGTACATCTGCATATCCCGGTAAAGGATTCTCACATCGGTCAGGGGATATTTTTCCTTGATGAGCATGGCGTTTTTCACGCCGATGAGGCAGCAGATCCGGGAACAGTATTCCCGTCCCGCCGTCCTTGCCCCGGCGCACTGGATAAACACCACCCGCTTGGCGGCCAGGTCATTCTTTGCCAGCTTCTGCTCCAGTTCCATGAGGGAAATGACGGTCTTGCCGTTATATCCGAAAAGCCCTTCCGGGACCAGGGGGACGGCGCCGGTGGCCACCACCATGCACCCGACCTTTTCCTGGATCGGACCGGAAGAGGTGTCGATCTTGACTTCGAAATTACCGATATATCCGCCGGTCTCCTTTACCGTTGCCGAGGTATGGCAGGTGATATTGGATCTGGACCTGACATCCCCGATGATTTCATCAAGGGTTTCCCTGGCGGTTTTTCCCGTATCCAGGCGGTTCACCTGCTGCAGGAGACCCCCCAGGGACGGCGTCTTTTCCACCAGGATGACTTCCAGGCCCATGTCGGAAAGGGCCTGGGC
>CAZAHK010000249.1:0-5125 GCA_964484555.1 uncultured Desulfobacula sp. | reverse complement strand
TACATGGATCTTGTGTCAATATTCTGTATTGCACATCCGCTATTGCCTGCTCATCCTCCACAAGAAGAATGTATTTGCCGGAACAGGCTTTTTCATTTTGAATATCTATTTTTTCTTCCCATGTCAGCCCTTTTTCAATCACCGGCAGGCTGACCGTAAATTTTGTTCCGGAATCGACAACAGATTCAACCCGGATTTTGCCGTTATGCTGCTCGATATATTTTTTTATGTTGGACATCCCATAACCCGTCCCTTTGATGCCTGTTTTATAAGCTCCGGTAGCATCCTTGCTGCCTTTTAAAGTGAAGGCCGGCTCATAAATATTCTTCAAATATTCTTCGGGAATGCCACATCCATTATCTTCAATTTCAAAATAAATATTTTTATCATGGTAATAGGTTCTGATAATGATCCTGGGATGTTTTGTCTTACTTACGGCATGAATTGAGTTCTGTAAAAAATTTACCAGCGCATGTTCAATCATTCCGGGATCAGCAAGCACTTCCGGCATATCTGATCCATGGTCCACCTTAACTTCAATGCTTTCCAGGTCTTTTCCCATTAAATTTAATACCAGGTCGATTTTTTCAATAATATTAAAAAATTCTTGTTTTGGGTCTTGGGGCTTTGCAAATGCAACCAGATTCTTTGTTAAATTTCTTCCTCTAATTGTCTGATTTAAAATTAATTCCAGGTTTTTGCTTATGTTCTCGTCACGACAATCCATCATAGAAAGCTCTGAAACACCCATGATGATGCCCAAAATATTATTAAAATCATGGGCCATTTTCCCTGCTATCCGCCCGACCAATGCATAGTTTTCATGTTCCGTAGCGGTTCGTTGGGCTTCTATTTTTTCTTTTTCAGCTTGTTTAATATCGGTGATATCACGCCCAACCCCAATGATTTCTTCCACATTTCCATTATCATCTAAAATGGCTGTGTCCATCCAGCCCAGCCATTTCCAACCGTCTTTTGTCATGGCCCGTTGTTCGATATATACAGAAAATGGGGGTTGGAAAAGTTTTTCCATATTTCTGGCGGTTCTTTCTCGATCTTCTTCATGAACCAATGGCATAAAATTCCGGCTCAGAAGTTCTTCTTCTGTTTTCCCAAATACTCTACAGTATGATGGACTAACAAATAAAAATCGACCCTCAAGATCCACTTTGACAATCATATCAGTTTGGTTTTCAACTAAAAGGCGATATTTTTCTTCACTTTCCACCAGCTCCTTTTCGGCCTGCTTTCTTTCTTCTTTTTCCTTTTTGTGGTCCTCAATTTCTTTCTTCAGGCGTTCATTGGTCTGGTTTATATCAGCAATACGCTCCTTGACCCGTTGTTCCAGTTCCCGGTTTAAGGTCATGGTTTTTTTCTGAGTCAATTCAAGCTGGAGGGCCATATAATAATTTGTTCGAGCATATCGTTCATTTGAATAGCATATGAACATTCCGATGATATTGGCACTAATGAAGAAAAAATTATTGTTTAAAAAAACATCACCAGGGGTTTGAACTATCCATACAGCCACGAATTCATAAAACAGGACATTGATCCATCCTGACAGGCTGGCCCACATAAACCGGGCTTTGACAAAACCGTAACTCATCATCAAGACCAGAATGACCCCTGCATAATAAGAATAATTGGCCGGAGGATCGGCAATAGCCACCATGATGCTGATCCCGGAGCCTGCAAGAATCATAAGAAAGACAAGACATGCCTGAACGTATTTTACAAACCCCGGAACCATGGACAAAAGGATACTGATCAAAATACAGGGGCAAACAACGGCATATCGAATAAACCAGAGTTGTGTCTTTTGTTCTGGCGCAAGTGCGACATCAAGAAATCCGAAAACAGCATAAAGGATAAGACCGAGGAAAAGTGAGATGCGAATATGGTTTAATGATTTCGTGTTATAGCCATGAATAAAATCTTGTTCCAGATCCTGGCATTTTCCATCAAATGACAGCGTAATCGGATTCAGATGTATCTTCTGAGGCATCAATTCCGGTTCGTTAGACATGTTGGGGCTATTTTTGATGTGTGAAAATTATTTCGGGTTATGGGGCGCATATGCTTTTTTGATCTCGGCTTGAGCTCATTTTTATCCTGAAAGTATATTTTTACAACCACCACCCCTCTATGAATCGACAATATCAGGTTTTGGATGGTATTGATATCATAATTTTTTCAGCCCCTGGCTTTTTTATGCAGCGGATAATCATACTCGAGTTCCGATTGATCAGCGGGTAAGAAAATATCTTGATCCTTAGGACGGGTGCAATGGTGTATCCTGTCATTACAGGACTCAAACCATCAATAATTCCTGCAGAGCCGTTTGTCTTTTACTGATGTCCTGGTTTTTAACGGCCATGGCAAGCGCTTTTCGGGTGCCGACAAATACAGCCAGTTTTTTTGCCCGGGTGATGCCTGTATAAATCAGATTGCGAAACAGCATTTTAAAGTGCTGGGTCAGGACGGGTATGATGACCACTTCAAACTCACTGCCCTGGGATTTGTGGATGGTAATGGCATAGGCCAGATCCAGCTCCATGATATCGGTCTGTTGGTAGTGAACCAGCCGGTTATCCGGATAAAATGAAACAGAGCAGGTCAGGTCGATATTATCCATATCCCGGATGACGCCGATGTCACCGTTAAAGACACCCAGATCATAATTGTTCCGCCGGTGTATGACCCGGTCTCCGATTCTGAAAATCCGTTCTCCGACTTTTAATTGTTTTTTGCCCTCAATAAAGGGGTTTGAGGCTTCCTGGATGACTTTATTCAGGCTGACCGTCCCCATGCTTCCCCGTGTCATGGGAGAAAGAATCTGTATTTCACAATTGCCGTAATATTTGGGAATCCATTCCTGATAGAGCTGCTTGACCACATCCAGGGCGGACAGGCCATAATGAAGGGACGACCAGGGATGAACTTTTTTTAAGACGGCAAGCAATTCTTCAGCCCTGGTTTCAGCCTCACACACCTTTTGTAAATTCACATGCTCGAATTTTTTTGGAATAACGATTTCAGTCTCATAGGGAATCACCGGTTCCTGGACCCGGAATTCAAAAAAGTCCGCTTCATCCGGATCATCGGACAAATTGTTTTCCAGCCCGGGAAGGGTTAATTCATAAAATCGTTTCACCCTTGAAATAAAGCTGATCTGATCTTTGCCGGCCTCGTCTGCATCCAGAAACAGGCAATCGGTTTTTTCCTGCCAGACTTGAGGATTTTTAAACGGGGATTGTATCCAGGGAATCTCGCCTTTGTTGATCTGGTGGGCGTATTGAATGATCAAGGATTCCCGGGCCTGGCGAAATATCTGTGTCAGTTCAAAGCAGGGAACTGTCCGGGATGCAATGATATCCTTTAAAACATTGCCGGCGCCCACGGCCGGCAGTTGGTCGGCGTCACCGATGAAAAGCACCCGGGCAGTCCTGGGAACCGCCTTGAGCAGTGATGCCGTAAGATTGATATCCAGCATGGAACATTCATCAACGATAAGAAAGTCTGTCTTTAAAGGGGTCTCCTCGTCTTTTTTAAATTTGCCGTTTTGCCATCCCAGCAACCGGTGGATGGTTTTGGATTCTTTCCCGATAACGTCCATCATCCGTTGAGCAGCCCTCCCGGTGGGTGCTGCCAGAAGAACCGTTAACCCCATGGCTTCAATTAATTTGACGATCACAAGGGTGGTGGTGGTTTTACCGCACCCCGGCCCGCCGGTAAGCACGGAAAATTTCTCACAGACAATACCTTTGACGGCTTGGGCCTGTTCATCACTCAAAGCGATATTTTTCGCCTTGCAGTACAGGCTTACCCACCGGCTCACCCTTTCTTTTTCAATTTTTGGAGGGTCCCCGATATCCGCTATCCTTTTTGCCACATACAGCTCATCAAAATATAAAGACTTGGAATAATAGCATCGTTCAGGTATGCCGCCGGCCACGGCAAGGTTACGAACCATCAGAAACTTTTCGTTTTCCATATATTGCAGAAGTTCAGGCAGTTTATGGGACAGATCCAGTTTTAAGAGTTCATTCACCTGGGAATGGATTTGAGATTCGGTCAGGAAACAATGTCCAAAGTCCCGGCTTGCCGCAAGCACATGTTTTATACCCGCCATGATGCGTTGCCGGCTGTCGGGAGCAAGGCCGATGCTTAGGGCAACCTTGTCGGCAGAAAAAAAACCGATGCCGTAAAAATCATTGGCCAACCGGTATGGATCTTCGGTAACGATGCCGATGGCCTCATCCCCGTATGCCTTATAAATCCGGACGGCAAACAGGGTACTGATGCCATGGGACTGTAAAAACATCATGACTTCCCGGATGGCTTTATGCTCTGTCCAGGCGTCACTGATCATGTCCAGTTTTTTCCGGGCAATCCCCGGAACCTCGGTCAGCCTTTCAATATCTTTTTCGAAGATATCCAGGGTTTGCCGATCAAAATAGGTCACAATTTTTTTTGCGGTTTTGGGCCCCACACCTTTAATCAGACCTGATCCCAGGTATTTCTCAAGGGCCGCGGCCGTTGCCGGTTTTTTTTCCTTTGCCAGGGTTGCCTGAAACTGACGGCCGTGTTTAGGATGAATGGTCCATGATCCTTCAAACTCCATGGTGGCCCCGGCAAAAACCTTGGTTTGATGAACAATGACGGTTTCCTGCCCATGGGGATGATTGAACGGTGTCACCCGAAGAATAGACCAGCCGTTATCGGGATTATGAAAGGTAACCCGGTCCACAATGCCCGTAAGACTCTCGGTGATAATTCCTGTCCGGTTTACCGGTTGCTGCTTCATCTTCACTGATCCTCATCCTTATATAATGTCAGTAGATACACCAATGCAGCTTGGGTGATCAATACTTTTGAGATCTTTTGAACCGGGAATATACCGGAAGGCTATCTGTAATTTTGCACACAGTCTAAGATATTCTGGCAGGCAATCTAAAAATTTAAAATTTTTCAAAATCCGGTTACTCTCCAATATGCTGTAATGGAAGCTTGATTCTTTTGGATCTGCTTCTCTCCCATATTGTGTAATTCAGAGCCGAGGAACAATGAATTTTAAATACCAGATATTGTGTGCGAGTATTTACCCTCCAATCTGACCTTC
>CAZAHK010000248.1:0-5136 GCA_964484555.1 uncultured Desulfobacula sp. | reverse complement strand
GCCACGATAAATTTCATTACTATTTCGAATGGTATAAAATTAATAATAAAAACTCCGTCAAAGGGGCAGCTTATGCCGAAAATTGAAGATCCGTTTCCCGGATCAACCATGTTCAACCTGAGAGGAAAGCAGTCGGTCAGGGCCACGTTCAAAATTTCCCAGAAAGCCATTGACGCCATCGGCATGGTTGCCGTTCATATGGGCATTAAACAGAAATCCCTTTTTGATCATATTATCGAAGACCTGGAAGCCCTTGACACCCTGGCCCAAACCATTCAGATCCGGAAATTCAGACAAATCGAGAGAAAACAGAAAACCTATGTCCTCAGCCGGAAAACCATTGATGCCCTTGAAGCCATTTCAGAAGCCTACGGCATGCCCCGGGACGCTCTGGTTGAATACTCCGTACAAAAGCTTGAATCCATTATCAGTTCTGAAAAACTCAAACATGAAGAAAGAAAGGTCCTCCAAAAGGAAATGACGGACTATTTTGACCAGGGAAAATTGCTTTACCGGAAGGCGGTTTCCATTCTTGGGGAAGATGATCCCTTTTGCCGGAGAATTGAAAAAGCACTCCTTGCCTGCCGGAAAACCGAAGAAGATATCCATGATTTTCTGGAGAAGAGTAAAGTTTTAGAAGGATTTTAATAACCCATACAGACCATGAGGAGGAAGCGTTGATTGAAGTTCAAAATCTGACCAAGTATTACAAAGACTTCTGTGCTGTGAACCGCATCAGCATAACCATCCGGAAAGGCGAAATCTTAGGCCTCCTGGGCCCCAACGGGGCCGGGAAGACCACCACCCTGAGAATGCTGACCGGATATCTGAGACCCAGCTCGGGCACCATCAAAGTCAATGAATTGCACATGCCTGAAGATGTCTTGAAAATAAAATCCCTGATCGGCTATCTGCCTGAATCCGCTCCCCTGTATCATAATATGCTGGTCTATGATTATCTGGATTATGTGGCCAGGATAAAAGGGATGTCCGATAAGGAAACCCGGTATGACAGGCTCCTGAGACTTTCCGAACTCTGCGGCCTTTCCGCCATCATGGACAAGCCCATCGGCAATCTTTCAAAGGGGCTGAAACAGCGAACGGGTCTGGCCCATGCCATGATGACCGATCCTGAAATTCTCATCCTGGATGAACCCACCTCCGGTCTTGACCCCAATCAGATTGTGGAAATCAGAGATATTATCAAACGCATCGGAAAAGAAAAAACCATTGTCTTTTCCACCCATATCCTGAGCGAAGCCGAAGCCACCTGCGACCGGATTGCCATTATCAACAACGGACGGGTCGTGGCCGATGACACCACCCTGAATTTGAAAAAGCGGGTTCAGGAAAACAGCCTGATCCGGATTTCCCTGCGGGGCGCGGACCGGGAAAAGGCCCTGGCCCTTTTGAAAACCATTGATTCCCGGCTTGAGGTGGCTCTGGTGGACCCTGTTGAAGAAAACCTGGTGTCCTTTGAAATGAGGAGTTCAGGCAATCAGGATTTTCGGTCCGACATTTACCTGAAAATCAAAGAAACAGACTGGATCATTGTACAACTGGCCAAAGAATCCCAGGCCCTTGAAAAAATATTCCGGGAACTGACAAGGGAGGTTGCCTGACCATGAAGCAGATCAAAACCATAGCGGTTAAAGAATTCAAAGACTATTTCATCTCGCCCATCGCCTATATCGTGATATCCCTCTTTCTCATCGTTACGGGATGGTTTTTCTTTTCAACCTTTTTTATTTTCGACCGGGCAGACTTGAGGGATTTTTTCTCCCTGCTTCCCCTTATCTTCTCCTTTATCATTCCGGCCGTTACCATGCGCCTGTTCTCCGAAGAAAAAAATGTGGGCTCCTATGAAACCCTTTTGACCATGCCGGTGTCTTTCACGGACATTGCCCTGGGCAAATTCCTGGCAGCCACGATGTTCACGGCAGCCATGCTCATCCCCACCCTTTCCTACCCCCTGTTTATTTCCCTCATCGGTGAGGTGGATATCGGGCCCGTCATCGGCGGATATATCGGCGCCGTCTTTCTTGCCGCCGCCTATTGTTCCCTGGGCATCTTTGCCTCATCCCTGACCCGGAACCAGATCGTTGCCTTTATCATCGGCACGGCCCTGTGCTTTACCCTCACCATCCTTGATAAACTCTTGTTTTTCATGCCGGCGGGCATCCTTCCGGTCATTGAATTTCTCGGCGCCGGTTCACATTTTGCAACCATTTCAAAGGGAATTGTGGATTCCAGGGATATTCTTTATTTTGTCAGCGTGGTCTTCATTTCCATATTTTCAACCCATATTGTCATGCATGAAAAGAATTAAGGAGAAACAATGGGCACCTTTTCTTTAAAAGAAAAATATTTTAAATTTATTTTATACATTCTGGTCATCGTCTTGATCAATATTGCCGGGATCACGCTCTTTTTCAGGGTTGACCTGACCCGTGACGGTATCTATTCCCTTTCCCCCGCAAGCATCAAGGTGGTGGAAACTTTATCGGAACCCCTGAGCATTAAAGTTTTTTTCTCAAAAAACCTTCCGGCCCCCCACAACAATACGGAACGCTATCTCCGGGATCTTCTGGAAGAATATGCAAGCCAAGGCAAACAGTATTTTAATTATGCCTTTTATAATGTCTCTGCCGAAGAAGGCGCCTTGACGCAAAAGGCCGATGAAAACCGGGACACGGCAAAATCTTACGGGATCCAGCCGGTCCAGATCAGGATCATGGAAAATGATGAGATCAAATTTAAAAATGCCTATATGGGCATTGTCATTATCCATGGTGATCTCATTGAGAAAATCGAGGCCGTCACCTCAACCCACGGCCTTGAATATCAGCTCACCACCGCCATCCAGAAGATGAACAAAAAGGTCAGCGCGCTCCTGCGGATGGAAGAAAAAGTATCGGTCAGCATGTATTTATCCTCTTCCCTCAATACCATAGCGCCCCTCATCGGCCTGGATCAATTGCCTGAATTGGGCAAGGCCGTTACCCAGACCATAGCGCAGCTCAATGCAAAAAGCCTGGATGTCCTGGATTTCAAACAGTTTGATATTTCCGATAAAGCCGAACTGGATGCCCTTGGGAAAAAATACGAATTAATGGCGCTTTCATGGCCTGCCCTTCCCGATAAAAACATTCCCGAAGGCAGCGGCGCCGCCGGGATCGTCATTGAATATCAGGGAGAAACGGCAACCCTTCCCCTGATTCAGTCCGTTCAACTGCCCATCATCGGGACAACCTATCAGATGGCTGATCCCGCCATTCTGGAAAGGGATATGACGGCGGTTGTGGAAAAACTCATCGGCATTAACAAAGATCTTGGATTCCTTTCCGGCCACGGTTCCCTCTCCCTTATGCCGGACCAGTTGGCCATGATGCAGGGAAGGCCCTCCGAGGGCCTGCAAGCCTTTAATACCCTGATATCCTCCCGGTATTCCATCAAACCCGTGGACTTGAAAACCGGAGCTGTTCCCGATGGATTGAACTGCCTCATCATTGCAAGACCCACTGAAAAATTTTCAGATTATGAATTGTTTCAGATCGACCAGGCCCTGATGAAGGGAACCAGCCTTGCCTTTATCTCGGATTCTTTTCAGGAAGGCCAGGCCGGGGGCATGGGCATGCCACCGATGCCGGTTCCCATTGACACCGGTCTTGAAAAGCTGTTGAACCATTACGGCGTCAATATTAAAAAGGCCTATGTCCTGGACAGGCAATCCTATAAGCACCAGGCCCCAAAGGAAATGGGCGGAGGGGAGCAGAACATCTATTTTGCCCCGATGCTGAAGGAAGCCTCCATCAATACGGAGCCGGAATTTATGACCAATATCAAGGGCCTCATCGCCATGCAGATTTCTCCCCTTGAACTGGTGGAAGAAAATATTGATAAGGAAAAAATAACCGCCACAAAACTGTTTTCTTCATCAAATGAATCCTGGCTCATGGAAGGCATGATCAATCTAAACCCCATGTTCATCACCCCTCCGGAAAAAAAGGAGGAGATGAAATCCTATGACCTGGCCTATCTTCTCTCGGGAACCTTTACCAGCTATTTCAAAGGCAAACCCCTTCCTGAAAAAGAACTGGGTGAAAAAGACATCACCGGAGATGCCGCAAAAAAACCGGCAGAAAACCCCATGGCCCTCCAGGCCGGTCACAGTTTTCTTGAGACTTCCAAACCGGCCATGCTCTTTGTTCTGCCCTGCTCCCAGATGCTGGAGGACAATATGCTGGACCCGGAAGGTCAGTCCACCAACGCCACCTTTATTCTCAATATCATCGACCATCTGAACGGCGAGGATGATATTGCCCTGCTGCGCAGCAAACAGCAGGCATTAAATCCCATTGCCCAGACCACACCCTTTGACCGGGGCGTTATCAAGACCGCCAATATTATCGGACTGCCCATCCTGGTGGTTCTGTTCGGATTCGGCGTTTTTGTCAAACGACGCGCCAGAAAAAAGAAAATCGCCAACCGTTTTAATATATAAGAGGACTGACCCCATGAAAAAAGAATATCTGATACTGATCCTGCTCATCCTTTTATTCAGCGCCTATCTTTTTCTTCACAAGGAAAACAGGGACCATTATACCCTGCCTGAAATAAGCGCCATTGACCCCTCTCAATTGACGGACCTGGTCCTGGAAAAAAAGGACGGCGCCATCCGCTTTACGCGGAAAGACAACCAATGGGTCCTGACGGACAAGGAATACCCTGCGGATGCCGCTTCGGTCCAGAGCATGCTGGATGCCCTGAAAACCTTCAAACTGTCGGCCCTTGTGTCGGAAAAACAGGATGTAAAACGGTATGAGCTGGATGATGAAAACCGGATCATTGTCAAGGCCCTCAAAGGGGAAGAATCCGTTTTTGAATTCACCCTGGGCAAAACAGCGCCCACCCGGAATCATACCTTTGTGATGGTTCAAAACGACAAAAACATCTATCACGCCAATGGCAATCTAAAACCGGATTTTGACAAAACCGTCCAGGATTTCAGAGACAAAAAAGTTCTGGAATTCAAAGAGGCCTCCTTAAAACGGATCATGGTTGAAACCGGCGGGAAATCCAAAACCCTGATTTCCCGGGAAGCGGCAACAGAAGAAGAAGAGGCACCGGATAAGG
>CAZAHK010000247.1:4813-5225 GCA_964484555.1 uncultured Desulfobacula sp. | reverse complement strand
AAGATGCAAAGGGTAAAATTGGCATTGCCGGGCTATGGTGTTTCATATAAAAGAATTAAGATTGCCCGGACCTTTGGAAAATATTTTCACAAAAGCATTACATTTACTTGACAATCATTTGGGTTATAGATATGGAAGGCTCATTAACATAGATAGGAATTTAAATTGGAAATAGAAAATTTAAAGAATGGAGGGCTGAAAAATGAGAGTAATTAACAAATATTTACTATTTTTAATTGTATCCTCAATATCGGTGTTATTGTCGACTTCCCTTTTTGCTGGCGATACCCCAAGTATGTCAGATATAAAGAAGAGCGTTCTTAAGCCCGAATTAACAAAATACGGCGAAGTTATTGATATCGAGAAAACCAATGGAGAAGCTACGACGGCCGATGGTGTACAAGCGTATCGA
>CAZAHK010000247.1:0-4734 GCA_964484555.1 uncultured Desulfobacula sp. | reverse complement strand
GTGGCACGCGGTAACATTCTGGAGATTTAATAAAATCGACGCGATTTATCTATATAATGATCGAGATACTGCGAGTCTGATGAAAAGTGGGTGCGAAACCAACAAAAACACAGACAAAGTCCTGGGTTGCAATACATCTGTAAAGATCCCAGAAGGCCGCATACTCACGGGAGAAGGTACAGTCACTTTTAAGAAGACTGAAAAGGGTTGGTTGGAAACCAGGACTACACTAGGACGAAAGTCTTGGTAAGTCACACCACACATTTCAGATTACACCATGCTCACTCACTGTGAGCATAGTCCACCGCATTGCCGAGGCTGCCATGAGCCCGACGCCGAATCGGGTAGCCGGGGGTTTCCCCCTCTCAGCTCCCACAACACCAGGCGTATTGGCAGAGTCAGATCCGGCATTAAACTTTATTCCCTGCCAACATTGATCAAATGCATTTCTCAATAGTAATTTTTATATATAAAAGGGATATGACAATTAAAAATAGGTCGCTTTCAACTCTTTTTAACTAGTTTCAAAATGGATTTAAGAACGGACAAATAGCCTTTTTACGCAGTATATGGGTCATAATTACAGTACATGTAATCTAAACCTATCCTGAATTACACTCCGTTACAAGATTTTCGTTACACGATTACAAAGGCTGTAACGGATTACAGATACCCTGTAACACACACTTTCTATTTTCAATCTTTGTGCGTCTGGGTGGGAAAATATTGACGGCTTTTATGATTTTAAGTGTGTCGTTTTTGGGTCATTTCTGTCATTGACCATTGGACATATTGAAGATATTTTGATAAAATTTTCAAACAGTGGGAGTGAAGAAAGTGCCTATAATCATAGGGTTTATTATATTTTTCAAGGGTTTTGAAGAAATTGAAACTTATTCTTTTTTTCAGGCTCATAACCCGAAGGTCGTTGGTTCAAATCCTTCCCCCGCTACCAAAAAATACAGGGGGGCAGTGCTAGGCGCTGCCCCTTTTTGTTGTGCGCCAGGCATGGCGCTACTCAGGTTTATGATAACCGGCTTGAGTGACTTGGATGTGAAAGTTCTCTACCGACAAGGGGAACAGGTGAAACAATAGTAAAGCTTAAATCATGGGCCCAAGCAGAGAAAAAATTTCAGAGCTGGAAAAACGGATGTCGGATCTGGGCATCAGGAAAGAAGATATTGAAGAAAAATTCATCAAATCCTCGGGCAGGGGAGGGCAAAAAATCAATAAAACCTCGTCTGCCGTATTCCTTAAACATAAAATATGCCAATTATCCGTGAAATGCGGGGAAGCAAGATCCCAGAGTTTAAACCGGTTTTTAGCATTAAGAAGGCTGATAGACTTGATTGAAGCAGCAATGGCCGGGAATAACGACAAAGAACTTGAAAAAATGAATAAGATTAAAAAGCAGAAGCAAAGAAGAAAAGCAAAAACAAAAAAGAAACTTCTTATATGTGAATGATTTCAATCCGACTGTCCACAATCACGGCAAGCCCTAATTCATCTGCAAAATTAATAACTTTATCCAGTTTTGAGTTCATTACCTGTGAATCATTCCCGGTCATTGAAAACCCGATTTCCAGCCAATCATGGCTATCATTAAAATCTGTCTCGGCAACGGAGATATTAAAATTGTTCCGTATCCGCTGAATGATCGATTTGACAATTTTCCGTTTGCCCTTCAGGGAATCCGTATCAAATAACCTGAATTTTATTTTTCCCGTGCCCACAACCATGGTCAATAAAAAAAAATTAAAAAGAACCTAGTTGACAGGGTCTTATCCGGATGTTCATTTTTTCACAAGCAGAGCCCACATCCATCCTTTTCATTTTCAGTTGGCCTGCAATATCCCAGCATGACAGGCAAGGAATCCTTCCGTCGGTAACAGCCTTTTTCAGTTTGTCATCTAAATCGGGAAAAATTTCTATTTCCGGATTGATCTTTTTTTCCCCATTGCTGTATCCAAATAAGCCCAGTTGACATTCCGTTATCTTGAATTCCAATAGATCAATCTGGATACCGATGTCAGATGGGGTAAGGTTTAATTCCTTTGAAATTCTATGGGCCGATGCGCAGGTGACGGCACCATTAACGGCCATGGCCCTTATTTTATCGGCAATGGTTTCATTAATCTTATGGCCCTTATGCTTTGCTGCAAAATGTCCTTTATCCTGATGTCCCATGGAGTTCTCCTTTATTTATTTTGTATAGAGGCTTGGTATTTTTTTTACGGGTGTATAATTGTGCTTCATATTCATCAGACTTTCTGCATTGCCTATGGCAAAATATCCCTTGGGGGCAAGGGCATGGTATAGCTTGTGAATGACTTTTTCACTGGTCCGGAAATCAAAATAAATCATGACATTTCTGCATAAGATGGCATCAAACGCTATTTGGGGTGCTGAATCTGAAATCAGGTTAAATTTCTTAAATATAATATGTTTGGAAAGTTCATTTTTGACTTTGATTTGACCTTTGTATTTCCCGGTCCCTTTTTGAAAAAAACGGTGCAGGAGGGGAAGGGGAACATTTTGCAGTTTGTCCATCCGGTATATTCCCCTTTCTGCCGTTTCAAGAACAGAATGGGAGATATCCGTTGCAAGGATGGAAAAAGAAAGCCCAAGGTTTTTAAGCTGGACAGCCACGGAATAGGGTTCATCTCCTGTTGAGCAGGCGGCGCACCAGATTTTAAATTCTTTTTTTTCTTTTTCCGGGCTCAGGCTGAATTGCTGAATAATATATTCGATGCTCCTGTTTTCCCTGAAAAAAAAAGAATGATTTGTGGTGACGGTATCGATAAAATCAATCAATTCCTTTTCATCGGCATTGAGAAAGGAGAGATAATCTTTTAGAGATTTGTGGGTCATGCGCATGCGTTTGGCTATTTTCGATTTTAAAAGCTCGGCTTTTCCCTCATGGAGATTTATTCCTGATGCTGCATAAACCAGACTTGTCAGATCATTAAATTCTTTCTTTGTAAGCGCTATGGAATCCATGCTAAAAGCATAATATATAAACAATAAAAAACAAATATATTATTCGGAGTTTTGTTTGGATAGAAGAAAAAAAAATGATTTCTGGGCAAAATTACTGTTTTATCTGAACATACTGGCAGGAATTTTACTACTGGGGATTCTGTTGATTTTCCATCGGGCCCGACCGGAGTTTGAAACCCTGTTTGACCGATTCTACAAATTAAACCTGAGAACAACATGGGATCTTGAATATCTTTACTATCTCATTTATAGTGTCAGCATTGGAATTTTGATCTGTCTGGGCGGACTTTTTCTCAGAAGATTCCGTGGAAGAAGAGAAAACGACCATAAAAAAGCATTGATCCTGACCGGTATTATTTCTTTGGCTTTGCTTTTGGTTGCAATCAGTGTGCTTTGAGGTATTAAGGTTTTATATAATCTGTCGATAGGCTTGTTTATAATAATGAATTTAATATGAGAGGATCGATGAAAATAATCCTTGCTCCCTTTCTTTGGTTGTTCATTATCATTGCACCTTGTTTTGCAAGGGATTTTCAGGTGGATGTCATCGAAGAAAACTACAGGGAAACCTTGGTGGAATTTTCAAATGAACCCTCAATCTATCAATCTTTTCAGGTCAATTCCAGTGTGGGACCAAAATTGCTGATCCTCAAAGGAGAGGATTACAATTATCGGAAATGGCTGCGACATTATATTTCTCAAGATAAAAAATTCCTGATAAAAATTTCAGATGAAAATATAGACGAATTTATTACAGCAAAGGCCTATGAGATAGATATAAAAGCAGTCCATCCCTTTAATGGAGACAAATGGACGGATAGCGGTATTTCTCCTTCGGGGATCACCATGGAGGGGGATAACCATATATTGGTCGTTGATCCGGATGAAAGAAGAATACAGCTTGTTCAATCCATTTTAGAAAAAATGTCCTACCAGGCCGATGTTTTTAACAACGCCTCTTCGGCCCTGGAGGTGTTTAAATTACAGCCCCAAAAATTCAAACTGGTGATCATCCATTTTGATACCATAGGAATGTCGCCGGACCGGTTTGTCGAGCAGGTGGTTATATTTAACCCATCCATCCCGATTCTTCTGGATACCGGGTATAACAATGAATCCTTAGCGAATTTTCTTATTAAGAAATTCTCCGGGTATGGTTCTATCCATATCAAACCGGTCATATTGAGGGATTTGCAGAAAACCATTGAGACTTTAATAAAAAAGAATGCTTAAACCTATAAAACCCATACCAGCACTATTCCTTTTGATTTTTACGATTGTATTTTTCCCGTGGGATTCCTATGCAGACGATTCAGACTTCAGTGAAATGGAAATGAGTTTTAAAAATTTTATCACCTGTGAACTGACAAGAACCGAGGCAATGAATCCTTTCAACGGGAAACCGTTTAAAATAACAATGATAGATCTCTTTGATGTTCAAATGGAATCTGATCTCCAAATTGTTACAGGAGCGGTTCAGTGTTTTGTTGATAATCAATCTTTGACCCTTTATGTCGCCGTCGGCATTACAAAACTCCTTGAAAAAGAACAGGTGTCCTATTATACCATCCGGGATAAAGATTTTTCCATTCTTGCCACAGAACTTTTCCGATTTCCTTACAAAGAAAGATGTAAATGGTCACAGTACTGGGTTGATATTGACTAAACCTCAAATTTATCCCCTAACCTGGACAAGCCAGAACCAAAAAGGTTTTAGCAATTTTTAAACAGTTG
>CAZAHK010000246.1:0-5320 GCA_964484555.1 uncultured Desulfobacula sp. | reverse complement strand
GGATGCAGAGCTTCCCCTGATTGACCGGGTGGGCCGGGTTTCCTTCCAGTTTGATCAGGCGGCCCTCACGGTTTTTTGCAAGCACCCCGCATCCTGCCGGGCATTCCGTGCAGGTGGAGGCGTACCATCGGGCCTGGCCGGTTACGAAATCTTCAGGGGCCGACACCAGCGAAAAAATATTTCTATCATAGCCTTCCTTACAGCCGTATACAACGGCAACGCTTCCGAGTCCGGCGGTTTTGATAAAGGTTCGCCTATCCATTATACATCCCTTTATCATGGAGCTGATAAATCTTCATGTATTTTTCCAGTTCATTGAGTCGTTTGAACACACCCGGTTTTGGATTGAAGAGCCGGCCTGTAAAAAATAACGGATTAAAACGCCGGTTCAAATTTAGAAAAACGGGTTTTAATTGTCAATCGTTTTCCTTATTTTTTCGCCGAATGAATGACGGCAATGCCGTTGGTCAGCTTTTGGATGATAATGTCCTTAAAACCGATTTCTTTTAAAATCAGGCTTAATTCATCGGGCAGCGGAAAGGCCCGGATGGATTCCGGGAATGCCGTATACGCCTCCTTTGAGCCGGTCATGATCCCGCCGATGAAGGGCATTATCCTGAATGAATAGACATCGTAAAGAAATCTGAAAAAGGGGTTATCGGGTTTTGAGAATTCCAGACAGCACATTTTGCCGCCTCTTTTTAAAACACGGAAGATCTCTTTGAAACCGGTTTCAAGATGGGTGACGTTCCGGATTCCGAATCCTATGGAAACCGCATCAAAGGACTCATCCGGAAAAGACAGGCATTCCGCATCCCCTTGAACAAAGGTGACCCCTTTTATGGATTTCTTTTTCCCTTGCTGGATCATTTTTCGGTTCATGTCGTAGACAAGGGATACACCCTTATCTCCTGTTTTGGACGCAGACAGAGCGGCCATATCCCCGGTTCCGCCGCAGACATCCAGAATTTTGTCTCCCGGCCGGATCATCAGCATTTCAACCGCCTTTCGCTTCCATGCATAATGGATTCCGGCGCTTAGAAGGGTATTCATCAAATCGTACCGGGACGCAATGGTATTGAAATGGTGATTGACCCGAAGGATTTTATCGGATTCGGCATAGGCGGTAAACCCGAATTTTGCCGTCCGGGTGGCGGAAACATGATCTTCCAGTTGTTCGAGCCGTTTTTCTCTTGTATACCATGGGTTAAAGGTCATTTGTTATCCGACTCCGTTTATTAATGATGAGAAAGGTTCTTAAAGGGATTTATTCGAAAATTTTTTCATCCTTTGCCCCGGTTTCGGCTGCATCCGCTTCCATATCCAGGATCATTTTCCCGGGGATGGATTTGACAAAGTCCCGGGCCTCATCCCTGAGTTTTTTTTGTTCGGCATTTAAAAGATATTCAAACATGTGAAAGTTCCTCTTCTCCTTTTTTCTTTTGCGTAAATTGTATATGGGCCTTTGTCAACAGAAAATTTTGCGCCCCGGGTGAGAAAGGATTTCTCTTTAAGATTGGACACCCGGCTCGGAAAAGTGGTATAAGGGAATCAAAAATCAATATCGTTTGGATGATGCCCCGGTCCCACCCCAGGCAGCCCTTGTATCCCGTGAGGAGGAAGTAACCGTATGATGGTCAGTATTAAAAAACTGTTGTTGCAGAATATGCTCCTTGTCACCTTTATCTCCTTTGCTGTCCTTTACCTTTTATGGATTCAGAATGAATATACGGTCTTTAAAAAAGAATCCGCCGCCATCAAGGATAAATTTGTTGAAAAAGAAAAGGAAAGACTGAAGTCCGAGGTTCAGAACGTGCTGGAATATGTCCGGTATATGAGGCATCAGACGGAAAAAAGGCTTCGAACCTCCATTCAGGACCGTGTGGATGAGGCCTGCGCCGTAGCCATGAATATCCATTCGGAAAACAAGGATATAAAATCCGGTGATGAAATAAAAAAGATGATCAGGGATGCCCTGCGGCCCATAAGGTTCAGCCGGGGCCGCGGGTATTATTTTGCCTTTAACATGGACGGAATTGAAGAGCTTTTTGCCGACCGGCCGGAAATGGAAGGCAAAAACATGCTGGAGGTCCGGGGCGCCAGGGGCGAATTTGTGGTCCGGGATATGATCGCCATATTAAAGGCAGAGGGCCAAGGGTTTTATTCCTATACCTGGTCCAAGCCGGGGGAAACCAACCCGGAACATATGAAAATTGCCTATGTGAAATATTTTGAACCCTATGGCTGGGGCATCGGGACCGGGGAATATGTGGAAGATGTGGAAAAAGAAATCCAGGAAGAGGTCCTGGAAAGGATAGCAACCCTCCGGTTTGAAGATGATGGTTATTTTTTCGGGAGTATCTACGGGGGCCGGCCCTTGTTTACCAACGGAAAAATCACAAAGGGGACAAAAACCGTCTGGGACCTGACTGATCCCAGGGGGACTAAAATCATCCAGGAACAGAATAAGGCTGCAAAAGCGCCGGAAGGCGGATTTGTATCCTATTTCTGGCAGAAACTGGATTCGGAAACGCTGTCCCCCAAACTGTCCTATGTGGCAAGCATTCCGGAATGGGAATGGATCATCGGCGCCGGGGTCTATCTGGATACCGTGGATGAAAGCATCCTCTTAAAAGAAAAGGATCTGTATAAAGAGTTCTTAAAACAGGCAGGCTTATATTTTATGGTCATGGCGGTGATGTCCCTTCTGGTTTTTCTGTGGACCCGTCACCAGGCTCATAAGATCCGGTCCGGGATCAGGGTCTTTTCAACCTTTTTCGAGACCGCTTCTTTAAAGGAAACCGCCATTGATCCGTTTGACCTGCAATTTGAAGAATTCAAGGATATCGCAGTTTCTGCCAATCAGATGATCCAGAAAAGGACTGAAGCCATTCAAGCCCTTGAAAAGAGTGAAAAAAAATATGAGGCCATCACCCACTCGGCCCAGGATGCCATTTTCTGCAAGGACGGCGACCGGCGGTATACTTTTGTGAACCCGGCCATGGCAGCATTTTTTCATTGCCGAAGGGAAGATCTCATCGGAAAAACCTCGGAAGAAGTGTTTGATCCGGTCAATGCCGCCATCGTTGCTGAGGTTGATAGGCGTACCTTTAGCGGTGAAAGGGTCAGCGAGATCCGTCCCCTTCTCATCAATGGGAAGGAATTTACCTTTCATACGATCCAGGTGCCCCTGGATATCGTGGACGGCAAGGTTACCAGTATCAGTGGAATCGTCCGGGATATGACGGCGCAGAGAGACATTGAAAAAGAAAGAATCAGGGCCGAGCACAGGTCCCTGGAGCAGGAGAAACATGCCCTGGTGGGCCGGATCGCAGGAAAGATATCCCATGATTTTAATAATATCCTGGGGGTGATCATGGGCCATTCGGAACTGGCCCTCATGAAATGCAGGGAAGAGGAAACAAAAAAAGCCCTTGAACTGATCCACGGCCAGACCCTGCGCGGCAGAAACCTGACCCGGAATCTCATTGCCTTTGCAAGGGATCAGGAACCCCGGCAGGAATATATTCGGATAAATGAAAAAATCGAGCTTGTGGTCAACCTTATGAAAAAGGAAATGGAGGGCATCACCCTTGTAAAGGAATTTGACGGCAACCTGCCGGACATCCTTGCCGATCCTGGAATGATGGAGCATGCCATGGTAAACCTTTTCCAGAATGCAGTGCATGCCCTCAGCACCCGGGCCCATCCCCGGATTACGCTGCGCACTTATATTTCCGGAGATCAGGTCTGCTTTGAAATGGAAGACAATGGCTGCGGCATTCCAAAAGAGCATCTGGATGTTATTTTTGATCCGTCCTTTACCCTGAAGGGGGGAAGGGATACGGCCGGTTCCTATGAAAAAGACATCAAGGGAACCGGTTACGGGCTGTCCAACGTCAAAAAATATATTGACCAGCACCGGGGAAGCATCCGGGTCCGGTCGGAATTTGGAACCGGCACCTGTTTTACCGTATGCCTGCCGGTGATTGAAAAGCATTTAACGGAAGGCGAAAAGGAAAATATCCGGAAATCAGGACCCCAGACCGGGAAACATATTCTTATCGTGGAGGATGAGCCTGCCATTTTTGATGTTCAGCGCCGGGTACTGACCGAAGATCCCTGTTGCCATGCCGTGGACATCGCACAAAACGGCCGGACCGCCCTGGATCTTCTGGACCGGAATCATTACGATCTGGTCAGCCTGGATTATATGCTGCCGGGGAATATCACCGGTATGGACATCTACCGCCATATCCGGGAAAGGAACCAGGGGCTTCCCATTCTTTTTATCTCCGGTAATATTGAATTTCTTGAATCCGTCAAAGAGTTGAAGAGCAATGATGCCCGATTGGATCATCTGTCAAAACCCTGCCGGAATCAGGAATATATTGAAAGGATCAACGATCTTCTTGAACGAGCGGGCCAAAGCTGAAAAACTGAGGAGGAAAATCTTTATGCAGTTTATGGTGACGGGTTATGATGGAAAAGATAAAGACGCCCTGGACCGGAGAATGGCGGCCCGGGAGGCCCATCTTGCCATGGGAAAAGAGATGACGGACACCGGCCGGTGGCTTTATGCCTCCGCCATATTAAATGAAGCAGGTAAAATGGCAGGCTCCCTTATCATTTGTGAGTTTGATTCCAGGGAAGCTCTGGATAAAGACTGGCTGGAAAAGGAACCCTATATTCTGGGTAAGGTCTGGGAAACGATAGAGGTGAAAAGGGCCCAGGTTGCCCCTTTTTTTACCGTGAAATAGAAATGGAATTCCAATGGCGGAGAGCGATATGAAGGACCCCTTGAGCCGCAAGGCCAAAAAGGTTCAGGACCATATCCGGAATAAAGGCTTTGAATTTGTGGTAAAAGAATTACCGGATTCAACCCGGACGGCAAAGGATGCGGCAAAGGCCCTGGGGTGCACGACGGCACAGATTGCAAAATCCCTGGTTTTTAAGGACAAGGCATTGGACGAGCCAATATTGGTTATTGCCTCGGGCATCAACCGGGTGGGCCTTGAAAAAATCAAACAGGCCACCGGCCGGACCCTGGTTCAGGCAGACGGTAAATTTGTCAAAGACCGTGTCGGCTTTGCCATCGGCGGTGTTCCGCCGGTGGGCCATGATGAACGGCTGGTAACCCTGCTGGACCCGGACCTGAAGCAATATGACCGGATATGGGCGGCCGCAGGCACTCCCAATGCCGTGTTTGAGCTGAAGCCCGCTGATCTTGAACCGTTGACGGACGGGGCCTGGATCGATCTCAAGGCAGCAATTCTAAATTTGGGAAACGATGTCCAAAAAAATTGTAGACAACAAAAGC
>CAZAHK010000245.1:2286-5350 GCA_964484555.1 uncultured Desulfobacula sp. | reverse complement strand
CCCTGGGCGGGATATGTTGCTCTTCCGCCATCCGGCTGAATCTTGCCTCTGCCCTGTCCACCATCTCCCGGTCAAAGGCAGGGGTTGCACTGACAATGCTTCTTTTGAGCCGTTCCGGGAAAACAGGCAGCCGCACGGGCAGATGGTCCATGTTTTCGGGCCTGCCCTGGTAAATCAAAGGACCCCTGGGATAGACGGCATTGTTCAGGGGAATATTTCCGCAGGCAAAGGTCAGGAAGGCGGGGATCTGCTTTTTCAGGGCCGAGAGAGCGAAGATGAGCCGGCCCTGAAAGGTCTGGGGAAAATATTCCACCCCGAAATGGGATGCCGTCAGGACCACGGGACGGGCCTCCAGGTCCTGCACTGCCGCCTTTGCAGCATCAAGCCCCAGCAAGGGCTCAATATACTGATGCACCACCTCCAGCAAATCCTTTCTCGGCTGATAGGAAGGAGTTCCGGCGTCCGGGACAAGAGTTTGAACATAGTCGGACAGGGACAGGTCTCCGTACTGCCCGATGATCCGACCCACCTTTGGCAGGCCCTTGCAGGCAAGCTTCAATAAGGCGTCGGGTGTCATGGCCTGTCCGGGGAAGACGGGCTATCCTTCCGGGCCGTGAGGAAAAACGCCAGGGTCAGGGCCAGGTAGCCGATCCCGAAATAGGCCAGGGCCAGGGGAAGGTCCTTTGCCATGAACAGGACCCCGAAGAGAATGGGCCCGATGATCTGACCGATTTTCTCAAAGGAGGTAAAAATACTCAGGGATTTTCCAATGCCCAGGTTCCGGGTTTCCCTGAAGGTCAGGGCATAGGGCCGGGAAGCGTCAAAACACATGGAAAGGCCTAACAGAAAGATGGCCCCGGCGGTAACGGCAAGGCCGCCGAAAAAATAATAGAGGATAAGGGCAAGGCTGCCCAGGGCCCCGCCCATGACCAGGTATTTTTTCTTGCTGCCCGAGGCATCCATGATCCTGCCGACGAAGGGGGCGATATAGATGAGGCAGAGGCCGAACACCATATATACCCGGCCGATATTGGACTGGGAGGTGCCGATCCGGTCCAGGTAAACCGGAAAAAAATAATTCACAAATCCCACCACGGCCGTGGCGCTGGGAATGATCCCAAAGAGCAGGAGCCCGAGGATGCTCCGGTTGAAAAAAAACGCCCGGATCTGCTTCATCCCGGCGGGCCCGTCATGGGACCCAGCCATGGGCTTTTGTCGTTTAAAGGAAGCTTCCATGAGGACCAGAATGCCCAGAATCAAAAGAACAAGGATGGCGGCCGCAATGAGAAACACGGTCCGGTACCCGATTCTTTCCGCCAGCATGGCCCCCATGGCGGCGCCGCAGATGCTTCCGGCATAGACACCGGCAAAAAGCTGGGCCAGGCCCTGGGCCTGGTTTTTTTCATCACTGTGAACAATCACAAACCCCTGGACAGCCATGAGGGATAAGCCGTATCCCACACCCACCATCCCCCTGGACAGGATGAATTGAAGGGCGTTGGGGGCGGCCCAGGAATACAGCAAGCCGAGAAAGGAGAGCACAAGCCCCCAGAAAAACGGTTCATACCATCCCCTCCGGTCCATCCATACCCCGGCCCATAGAATGGCAAGGCCCGAAGCAGCCATTTCCATGGAGATGGGCAGCCCCATGACCATGGCCTTGGAAAATCCGAAAACCGGTTCAGAAAGGGTTTCCATGTGCAGGGGAAGAAATGAAATGGATATATCAGTGCAAAACAGAAACAAAAAGGCAATGGGCCGGATGCTCTTATAATGGATTCTCCTTGCCGGGAAAGCGGCCCTTCTCCGATGAATGAACTGGAAGGCCAGGGCCAGCAGTTCCCCGAAAAACAGGATGGAGATGACGATAATGGTGGCCGAATCCAGGCCGATTTCCAGGAGTTTCTTAAATAAGGCCTTTTTTAAAATTTGGGTGGAGATATAGCCTTCAATGCGGCCTTCCTTCATTAATTCAACCCGGATGGTATAGGGGTCTTCCCCCTTGATCTCCGCCCCGCCGCCTGGATTTCCGGCATTTGGGTCCCCGGCCTCGGGGCTTACGGCCCTGTACAGGGGCGTCCCGTCCGCATCCAGGATGGCGATTTCCCGGAGTTCCGGAGAACCAGTGATGATCTTGTTCAATTCCGCGTCGATCCTGACCAGTTTGTGGATCTGGATATTCTTGTTCAGAAGGAATTCGATATCCTCCTTCAGAAGATGGATCAGGCGGCCGGCTTTCTGCCGGTTGATCTCAAGGTAATAGGTCTTAAAGGAATAGGTATTGATGCCTGAAAACACGACCTGGGCAAGGCCGACCACCAGGAACACCATCACCTGGAGCTTCAATTTGGAGGAGTTGCCGTTCTTTCCGGGCGAACCGGACCTGTCCGGCAGCATAAAATGAAACATCAGGGCCAGGACCGCCGTTCCCCCGCATAAAATGGCTGAAATGAAGGCGATGCTCTGATTCCGGACTTTTTTCAGAACGGATTTCACCTGGTCCTGGTTAAACATGATCATGGCCGTGGCCACCCATTCATCCTTGGCATCCCGGATGGAGATATGGGTCACGTAGGTATCCTTGTATTTGATATAGGCGGGCGAAGCCTGATCCGGGGCGCTTTTATAATCGATCCGGGCATGGACCGCCGGCCGGGAGCCGACCAGATCCGGCCGGGTGCTGGAAAGAATCCGGCCGTCGGGCAGGGCCATGGACACGGAAACATCATCGCTGGTCGAAGTGCTTAAATGGATGGTGGCCTCATCCCGGACATTTTTTCTGATCAGATTGTTTTTTGTGTCTTCCAGGATTTTGTCCATGCCGACGAAATTTTCAATGGATTTTCCAAACCCCAGAGAGCGCTCGATATTGCGTTTCAAATCCTTGCCAACGACGCTGTACTGGGAGGCAATGGATTCCACATAGAATTTTTCAAGGGAACTCAGGGTCAGCATGGCGTTAAACCCCAGGGCCAGGGTCAGAATGACCAGGGTGTTGACAATGAGCCTTGATTTCAGGGATAGACGGTCCAATTTACAGCTTCCTCTTCTACTTTGTCATTCT
>CAZAHK010000245.1:0-2186 GCA_964484555.1 uncultured Desulfobacula sp. | reverse complement strand
TTCTCCTATCCTTGGGCTATTTTCAACAACACCGGAAATAAAAAGGATTGGGAAAATAAATTTGTCGCTTAGAAATATTTAATGATTGCCAAAATCCCGCCGGATAAAAAAGCCAAACCAAAGCCGGATAATACCGCAGATAATCCCCATATTTCAAAAAAAGAATTGATTATTGCGTTTTCCGGATTTGCCACATTATAATAAACCTCCACTTTATCGCCTTCTTGGAAGGGGGGCGAACCGCTGTATGCCCTTGCGCCGTTAAATGTATATTCAATCTGATTTTTTGCCTGGAACCTTACAACAGGATAGGACAATTCAAACCCTTTTGAGGAAACAGAGGGTCTTGTCTTAATTTCAAAAACCTTACCCTCTGCTTTTTCACAGGAAAAGATTTTCCTTGCAGAGGCAATCAGACTATTTACCCCCAGGCCCAGTAAACTCATCCCGATCAGCACCAGGACGATTCCGCCAATAGTCGCTTTATTCATTTCCGGCCTTTTATTTAAAGATATGCGATTTAATTAATAAAGCCCTGCCATCATAATCATTGCTTAATCCCACGCTCTTTTTCAAATGCCGCCAACTTGGATATGATGTCCTGGTTTGCGTCCTCTTTTTCCCGATAAACTTTGGCATACGCAACAAATGCATGCTCATAATCACTGAAATAATTTTCCGGTATTTTCATCAAACCATCAAGCGTAAGTTCCAGGTCCTTTGCCGACCTTAACCGGCCCGCTCTAATAATCTCCTCGGCTTCATTTTTTTTATATGCTTCCCGATCGACTGTCTGCACCTTTTGCAAGGATTCTGTTGATTTCGATACCGCCGGCACTCCCGGGCTGTACTTCAGAAGCGGGTAAATCAGTCCGAACATCAAAAGGGCAAGGGCTATGGCGGTTGCCAGCCGGCCAACCCAGCCGGGCATTATTCCGCCCCGGATGGTCCAGCCCGAAGCCAACACAGCATTTTCGACGGGTTTCCAGAGGTCTTTATAATCATAGGACAATTTTTTCAAATCAATGGAAAAATTGCCGTCCTTGTCGACGGTCACAGAGGGTACGATATCGGTTGAAATCTCCGCAAAAATACCCGCTGAATAACTCATTGAAAAATCGAAACGGCTTGTCGAAACCGACCACCGCCAGTCTTTTTCCTTCATCAGGAAATACGCCAGGTGCTTTTTCTCATCAAACGTGAGGACCACAACGCGTTTCTTCCCGATCCGGCCACCTGATGTGATCTGAAAATAGTTTATCGATGAAGACCAGGTGATGGCAAGCCTGTTGTCATCCGAACGAAAAACATCGAAAAGAGGTTTGCCGTCAAAGTTACGCTTAAAATTATTTTCCAGTTTGTCGATCAATTCTTTTTTATCAATGGGAGTAACTGTCGGATCAGGCTTCCAGACAAGAAAATAATCCTGCAGGGCAAAAAAGGCGATGACCCACAAGAAAGCATATCCCGCCAGCATAATCGCCGACCAGAGCGGATGCAGGTCCATAAAGGAACGGAGATTAAATTTGAAAACAAGCACGGCCATGGCCACGATCAGGGGAATGACCAGGATCACCGCAAAAAAAGAAAATACAAACGCCAGCATTTTACCGAACATATTCACCCTCCGAATACATGAATCCCCGAGGCCAAACAGGTGATTAATAGGATAGGAAATTGCTTTTTGTCAACCCAAATAAAAAAATCAAAAAGCTGAAATATTATTTCCGATCCGGATTTTTCAAGCCTTGTTTTTTTGTCTTGACTTAAGTTTGTCCCCCCTGATACAAGCAATTTAACCCCAAAAAAAGGAGACCGTTCATGAAAAAACATCCAGGATCTTTGGCGTTAATCGGCTTGGCAGGCATCCTGATTGTCTGTACCGTTATTTTCTCATTTTCCGGAAAAGCAGATGCCGGAGCCAACCCCGTTCCTATTGAAGGCATCGCTTACAATGTCAATGCCTCCATCGCCGACAACCTGAAAGCTCTGGTCGGGAAAACGGTTTTTATCCACCTGAACTCAGGTGCCTCCTTTGCCGGTGTGATAAAAACCATCGGCCCCCAACTGGTCCATCTGGAAAAACTGGATCAAAAAGACTTTTTTGATGCCCTCATCGAAATCCAGCATATTGTCGCCATCGACACCCAGTTCAGAACATATTGAAATTCCGGCTCGATTCTGGT
>CAZAHK010000244.1:0-5446 GCA_964484555.1 uncultured Desulfobacula sp. | reverse complement strand
AAAAGTGTTACCCAATTTTCATAATTTTTTTTGAAAAATAATTGACCTATTACAGGTAATTTTATATTGGACGGAGGGATACTAAAATGAAAAAAGCATGGATAGAAAACGATAAAGTAAGAGACATTTGCCACGGCAATCCCGACGAACTCTATCACCCGGATGTTGCTCAGTTTTATGATACCGATGTGCCGGACGATGCTGAAAATGGCGATGGCTGGATAGACGGGCAAATTGTAAAACCACCTGATCCCGTACCGGTCGAACCAGTACCGCCTGAGCCTGTTTACCCCAAGGTTTCTCCGGTTGAATTTAAATTGCTTTTCACCTCTGCTGAGAGGATTGCGATTAAAGCCGCAAAAGAAACTGATCCAATTCTTGAGGATTTTTTTGAGATCGTAGAAGATCCCCGGCTGACTCAGGTTGACCTGGGCCTTACGTCAACCCAGCAAGCAATTCAGTATCTGGCAGGTATCGGTATCATTGCACAGGATCGGATTTCCATTATCCTGTCTGGGGTGGTGGTATAAGCATGAGCAACCTTTATATATATGATCAGCCAAAAGATGCTGAAGACAATAGGAATTAAAAATTTTAAATTTCTGATATTACATGCCAGAAAATGCAAGATTACGTGAAAAATTACAGATCCAATACCCCACAAAAAGGACCCCAATTAGGACCCCAATTTGTTTTTTCCATAAAAAAAGGGCTGTCAGAAACCTGAAAACCCTTGGTATTATTGGTCGGGACGGCTGGATTTGAACCAGTGACCACTTGACCCCCAGTCAAGTGCGCTACCAGACTGCGCTACGCCCCGAGTTCGGTATATCAAAACAAGGGGACTTTTATCATCCTTTCAGGGTCATGTCAAGGAATAATAAGCCCTGTTGCCCTGTTCAGCAGGGCAGCCCCGATGACGCCGGAAGAATCCCCTAATTTGTTTTTCAGGATGGGGGTCTGGATATTTTTATGAAAGGCATATGTCTGGACCTGCCGAACCCCTAATGTATAAATCTCATCAATATGGGACAAGCCGCCGCCGATAACGACGACATCGGGATCCAGGACTGAAATCAAACCCCCGAGGGCCCTGCCGAAATCCTCCAGAAACTGAAAAAAAACCGTTTTACAGGATTCGTCTCCCTGTCTGTAACCTTGGACAATGTCCTTCATTTTAAGATGACAGCCAAAGATTTCAAAAAAAGAGGCTTCAACCCCTGTCCCGCTGATCTTTGTTTCCACACAGCCCCGGTTGCCGCAATAACACGTCCGGCCGCCGGGGTCCACGGAGGAATGACCCCATTCCCCTGCAATCCCGTTTGCCCCGCCCCATATTTTTCCGTCCATGCAGAGCCCGCCTCCGCAACCCGTTCCCATGATGACGCCGAATACCATGCCATAGCCTTTGCCGGCACCTTCCAGGGCTTCGGTCAGGGTAAAACAGTTGGCATCATTTTCCATGGCAATCCGTTTTTGGCAAAGGGTTTCAAGATCCGTTTGAAAGGGTTTCCCGATGAGGCAGGTGGTATTGGCATTATGGACCAGGCCCGTCTTTCTTTCAACCGCGCCCGGGATGCCGATTCCAATCGAATAATCGTTGTTTTCCGGAATTTTTTCTGCCATTGCCCGGACCTGGGCATAAACCGCTTTTACAATAAGCTCGTAACGATTCCCAGCCGGTGTCGGAACCCTTTCCCGGCATAATTCCCCCCGGTCCGGGGAAAGAAGGACGGACTCAATTTTTGTTCCGCCCAGATCAATTCCGATTCGATATGTATTCATGGGTTTTTCCTCTGATTTCGTATTTTTTAAAGCCATTACCAATTTACCGGGACCTGGATCAAAATACCATAAAAATCTCAGATTTGAGATAAGATTCCATATGAATTCCTCCAAAACATTCAACGCCCCTGAACAAAATTCGGAATAAAATCGCTTAACGTGTTGCAAAAATTCAAGTTTTCGGTTACGATTCTTCCATGTTTAATCAAAGTCAGCTTGACGCCGTCGACAGCACCATTCTCAACAACCTGATCGGATCAGGAGTGGATCATGTTATTTTTATGGACATGGCCGGCAATACCATTGCAAAACACCATCATGGAAAGAGCCGCCTTGATTCGACTGCCTTTTCCGCACTTGCAGCAGGCAATTTTGCCGCTGTGGACGCCATGGCAAAACTGGTGGGAGAATCTGAATTTTCCCTGCTCTTTCATAAGGGTGAAAAATCCAGTATCCACTTCAGCAAGGTGAATGAGGACACCCTTCTCATCACCATGTTCAACAAAGATATATCGCTGGGTCTTGTGAGATTAAAAGTGGCTGAAACCGTCAAGGACATCAACCACATCCTTACCGCCAAATGATTCTAAGCCACCGGAAAACAGATTCTGATCATTATCTTAAAATTCTCATTTAAGAGGAAATGAATTTGGCGCTTATCAATGTCAAAACCAGGGAAGTACAGATTAAAATCGTATATTATGGCCCTGGAAGAGGCGGGAAAACCACAAACCTTGAATATATCAACAATAAATACCGGGATCAGATCAAAACCGAAATGGTCAGTCTGAAAACCCAGGATAACCGGACCCTTTTTTTTGATTTTTTGCCCTTTGATGTCGGCCGGATCAAAGGATTCGATGTCACCATCCAATTGTATACCGTGCCCGGGCAGGTCAAATATAATGCCACCAGAAGGCTGGTGCTGAGGGGGGTTGACGGCATCGTCTTTGTTGCCGATGTCCAGAAGGAACAGCGCAGGAAAAATATTGAATCCCTGAATCAGCTCTATGAAAATCTTGAAACCTATAGCCTGGATCTCTTTAAATTGCCCCTGGTCATGCAATACAATAAAATAAACCTGAAAAATTCAGGAGTTGAGATTCTGCCGACCCGGGTCCTGCAGAAGGATCTCAACAGTGTCCTGGGGGCTCCCGCCTTTGAGGCCAGCGCCGTCAGCGGCGGCAATGTGATCCCGACACTGAAAAAGATCATTACCTTGACCCTTTCATCCATCCAGGACCAGCTTTTTTAAGGAGATTTGCCTTGGCTTCTTTAAATGAACTGAGAGATATATTAACAGGATTAGATCAACACCTTACAGAACATGAAACCGGCCTGCTTCAGAATAAATTCGTGCCCATAGAATCCCAATATGCACAATATCCAAGCCTTGTGCCCTTTCTGAAAATGATGGGCTCCCTGATCAAATACCTGGATTCAAAAAAGGCCAGCGCCCACCCGGAGGCCATCCCTGTTCTGCTCTCAATGACAGCCCGGTTTGAAAAGGTTGTAACCGATTTTGATCCGGAAAGCGACAAGGATAAAATCAATACCATAGTGTCCGAAGAAATAAGGAAATACAAAGCCCTTCAGAATAAAATCGCTGTAAAGCCGGTTGTCAAAGATATGGATCTTGATAGGCTAAAAGCCTTTATCCTGGCCATTGACTGGGAAATTTCCGACGGAACCCTTCAGCATTTTGGAACGGTTGTCAGGGAATTTTTGTCTGCCTATCACCAGGATAAAATCTCTCATCATTTTTTAAAAATCATCCAGAGCCTAGTCAATTATATCGGTTCCCGGAAGGCCGATGCCCACCCGGACGCCATATCTTTCCTGCGCTCCGTATTTGACACATTTGAAAAAACGATTCAGACCCCGGCCCTGTCGGATCAGAAAAAAAAAGAGATCCTCGAAAGCCGTATCCATCAATTTAATGAATTGAAAGCCAGGCTTTCCAAAGAAAAGAAAAAAGCCCGACCGGGTTCGGATATGAGGGAAGAAGAATATCTCCCCCCTGCTCTTTCGCACATCAAACCGGCAACCCCTATTTCCTCGGAAGATGTCATGACCATCCCTCTTTCTTCAGAACCGGATGAATCCGACGCCGACGATATCGTGCCTGCGCTTTCAGGCAAGAGGCCGCCGGCGGCTCCCCGGGATGTGATGAGAGACCTTTTCAGCCTTAAGGAATCTCCGGCCGATGAATTGCTGGATGCCATTCATCTCATGGATGTTCATGGCTCCGGCCGGACGCCCATCCGGAATCAAACCCTTGATTCACCCTCCAGCGGGATAAAACAGTTCACCCCCCAGCTCAAACACAATGAACCCATTGCCGAAATCGGAGACAGACTGGATGAATTTTTCAACCTGGAATCCTCCCCCGGACCACCGGACCGTCCGGCACTGCCTGCCGATGAGACCGTTGAGTGGATAGTCGAACCGGAAGAAGACAAAACAGAAGGCATCGTCCCGTTTCAATATGAGGATGAATCCTTTGAACCCTGCGATGCTGATCCGGATGGGGAACCCCGGGAAACGGAGACCGGCGTTCAGATGATTCTCAACCGGCTGAGAACCCGGCTTAAAACCCTGGACAGGGCGAACCCGGACCTTGGTCTTTCCTCCATCAAAGATGATATTGCCGAGCTGACGGCGCTCTGGCAAAATGAGCCTGAAAAGACAGCACTGATGGATTTGCTCGGTTTAAGCCTGGGGATCCTTGACCCCCCCATCCCATCGCCGCCGCCGGAAAAAGCTGCAAACCATGAAAAAAATGAACCCATTCCGAAATATTACAGAGAAAAACCTCCCGGCATTTTTGCCAGGATCAAGGCCATATTCACTTCATAACCGGGTGCAGACAGAAATGATACGCTTTTGCGAGGACTGCGGGAAAAAAATCAAGTGACTTCCATTGAATTCACCACTGGCCAGGCAAGGTTCCGGTGCGCTGTTTGCGGCTATCTGAGCCCCTATCATTTTAAGCCTCGGGAAAATGCAACACTGGAACAGGCCGAGCTTTTTTTTGATGAGGCCACGGGTTATCCCGAAATCCTGGGGTCTTTTCTTTTTCACAGGGACCTGGGTCTGTTGAACAATCATATGCCTGAAGTATTAAAACCGGCCGACCTTGATTTTCTCGGGGAAAAGCTGACCCGAATCTATGAATACGGCCAGCCCGGGCGCATTTTAAAAACGGATTGCCATGTCGAATACCGAATCCTTTGCATCCCTTCTCAAAGTGCCGGGCGTCGATCAATATATCCTTGTGGACAGGGATGGGAAAATTTTCTCCCAGGCCATGGCAGAACCGCAGAACATGGCGGAATTCGTATCCTTCTGCGGCTTGAATGCCCAGGCCATTGGAAAATTCAGATATCTGGCGTTTCCACGGAAAAATCAGGTTCATTTTTTTATTTTTCCTGTTGGCAAGTCTTATCTCGGAGTGATAAAATAAAAAGACATCAGTTGTACCGTTCTGGTAGACAATATCCTTCAATTTCTAGAGGATAATATTAACCGGCAATAGGCGCTTACTCATACTAGGAGGATTTCATGACCGCGCAGACCATTATTCTGATTTTCACCCTGGTAATCTAACCCCAGAATAAGCGTGTTCTCGTAAAAAAAATACTTGTAAACAATTGGGCGA
>CAZAHK010000243.1:3992-5461 GCA_964484555.1 uncultured Desulfobacula sp. | reverse complement strand
CGTTTTCAACCCATACCCTCAGCCCGCAGTTCTGGGCGCACAATACACAACCGGTGTGATGCCATTGTCCCATGAGTCCTCCTTCAATCGGGTTTCTTTTGATTTATTACCGCTGTTTACCATATCCGCCGGCGCATTTCAACCGCCAGCCAAGGGACGGGCGGGGCTTCTAAAAGGGGGGGGTAAAAAAAAGAACCGCGATTCAGGATAAAAGCTGGATAAATTTTGTATTCCTGATTTATAATACAAGGGCCGAGGGGATTTTGAGGGGGAATGAAAACGGATGAGGAATGATTATGCAAACAGTGATTGAGATCGTACAAAAGCAGCGGGAATTTTTTCTGACCCATGGGACAAAAGACGTCTCCTTTAGAAAAAAGAATCTGGAAAAGCTCCTGACCTATATCCAAAAATATGAGGGCAGGATTTTAAAGGCCCTGCATGCCGATCTGCACAAACACCCCTTTGAAGCCTATGGCGCGGAAGTCGGACTTGTCATGGAGGAATTGAAATATCAGATCAAACATCTCCATCGATTTGCCCGCCCGAAACAGAAGCTCAACAACCTGCTTAATTTTCCGGGCACCAGTCAGATCATTCCCCAGCCCTATGGGGTGGTTCTGGTCATGGCGCCCTGGAATTATCCTTTCCAATTGCTCATGAATCCCCTCATCGGGGCCATGGCCGCCGGAAACTGTGTGGTTCTGAAACCTGCGGACTATTCCAGGAACACCAGCGCCGTCATGGCGGCGATGATCCGGGAATGTTTTGATGAAACATATGTCTCCATCTTCACCGGCGGCAGGGACGTCAATAACCTGCTTCTGGAGGAGCGCTTCGATGCGATTTTCTTTACCGGGAGTCCCTCCCTGGGGAAAATCGTCATGGAAAAGGCGGCCCGCCATCTGACCCCGGTGATCCTGGAACTGGGCGGGAAAAGCCCCTGCATCGTGGACCATGACGCCAATATCGATGTGGCGGCCCGGAGGATTGTGTTCGGAAAATTTCTAAATGCCGGCCAGACCTGCATTGCCCCGGATTACCTGTTTGTGCACAAAAGTGTGAAGGAAAGGTTGCTTGAAGCCATGAAAGCCTGCCTCACCCGGTTCTATACGGCTGATCCCAGGACCAGCCCAAGCTACGGCAGGATCATCAACGCCCGGCAGTTTGAAAGGCTGTCTCAACTCATGGCCTGCGGCACCATCTATAGCGGGGGGCGAACCGATGCCGCATCCCTCTATATCGAACCGACCCTGCTGATTGATATCAACCCAGAAGATCCCATCATGAATGAGGAAATTTTCGGGCCCATCTTTCCGGTGATGGAATTTAACCGGATTGACACCGTCATTGACTATATCAACCAGCGGGATCGACCCCTGGCCTTTTATTATTTTTCCGAAAGCAGACAACAGCAGCAGGACATCCTGGATAAGACAACGGCCGGGGGAGGCTGCATCAACGATACC
>CAZAHK010000243.1:1539-3892 GCA_964484555.1 uncultured Desulfobacula sp. | reverse complement strand
AGCCCGGAAGAGCGGCATATCATCCAGAAACTCATGGCCTGGGCTTCCCTGGTGGATTCCTTGGCAAAATTCAGGGCCAAAAAAGAGGAAGCCCTGAAGGCCGGGTGGAACAATTCCGGCCCGGTCCGTGAAGGCCGTGCCCTGTCCCTGGTGATCCGTTCCATGGAAAAAAAGCTCCTAGCCCGGTTGGCAAAGCCTGTTTAATTAAAACCGGTTCAAGCCCTTCAATTTAGCCGGATCAGGGCGGTCTTTAAATATTCCATAAACACGGCAAAACAATCCGGGTCGAAATGGGGAGACAATTCGTTCATGAATCCGTGGAGGCCCTTGGCTTTTGAGCAGGAAACCCGGTCCTTGACCGTGAGGATGCCGATCAGTTCGTCCACGTCAAAATGGGGTTCCTGTTCCGGGAAAATAAGTTCCATGTCAAAGCGGGGCTGGACCCCAGTGTATTGCCGGATCTGGGACCCGTAAAAGCAGAAGGCCCTTTGTATATGCCGGCAAAAAGGCCGGTCCGAGACGGACCAGAGGGCCGAGGCGCCCACGCTGAAACCGACCAGGACAGTACCCGGGCCTGGGTCGGCCAGGGTATCCGTTAAAATGGACCTGTAGTTTTTTAATCCCACCCGCTCCATGAAATAGGCATAGGCCAGGACTTCGGTTTCAAATGGGTGGTCAACGCCTTGATACGGATCAATGATCCGGATGTCCGGGACGGTTTCCGAAAGGTCTTGTCCAATGCTTTCAAGGGCCCGGGTCCGGCCGAAGATATCGGCAATTAAAAACAGGGTTGTCAAAAGAGAGGCTCCGGCCTACTTTTCCCGGTGTTTTAAAAAGGTTCCGTTCCGGTATTCCCGGAAGGCGGTTTCAAGTTCTTCGTCCGTATTCATGACAATGGGCCCCTGCCAGGAGATGGGCTCGTTAAGGGGCTTCCCGGAAATCAGGAGGAACCTTAAGGGGTTGCCCTTTGCAGCAATATACACCTTTTTGCCGTCTTCAAAGAGGATCAGGGTTTCAGGGCCCACCGTCTTTCGGGTGTCCGGCTCAAAATCGCCCTCGCCTTCGATGACATAGGCAAAGGCTTTATGGCCCCGGGGGATTTCATGGTCAAAGACCCCATGGGCCGGAAGGCTCACATCCAGAAACTGGGGGTCAATGACGATATCCTTGACCGGTCCTTCAACACCGTTCATCCGGCCGGCAATGAGTTTGACCCTGACGCCGTTTTCCAGAACCAGGTCCTGGATGTCATCTTTTTTGATTTCCCGGTACCGGGGCGGCATCATCTTATGGGAGGCCGGCAGGTTGGCCCAGAGCTGAAACCCCCAGAGAAGAGCGTCCTCGTCCCCTTTGGGCATTTCCTGGTGAACGATGCCGCTTCCCGCCGTCATCCACTGGATATCACCGGATGCGATCACCCCTGTATTGCCCATGCTGTCCCCGTGTTCCACCCGGCCGTGAAGGACATAGGTGATGGTCTCAATCCCGCGGTGGGGGTGCCAGGGAAAGCCCTTGATGTATTTTTCAGGGTCCCTGGAATGAAAATCATCCAGAAGGAGAAACGGATCAAGGTCGGGAACTTCGGAACTGCCGAATACGCGTTTCAGGTGGACCCCGGCCCCTTCCAGGACGGGTGCGGCCTTGAGGGTCTGTTTGATTTTGCGGATCTCGTCCATTTTTATCTCCTTATAAGCCTGTCGGTTGTTATTTACAGGATCAGGGATTCCGATGCCAGGGAGGCCACAGTATCCACTTTGATGCCCAGCTTGAAATGGGCGGACAGTTCGCTCAGTTGCCGGTGGCAGGACAGGCAGGCCGTGGCCAGGTTGGGGAGGCCCGTTTGTTTCATCTGGTTTGCCTTGGGTTTGCCCGTGATCATCCGTTTTGCCGCACTGTTGCTGTTTTGCAGCATGCCTCCACCCCCGCCGCAGCAGATGCCGTCCTGCCGGTTAGGGATCAGTTCCACCATCCCGTCGCAGACCATGGCCAGCAATTCCCTGGGCGCTTCATAGGCCTTGGACTTCCGGGCAACATTGCAGGGGTCGTGGTAGGCGATTTTATAGGGGTGGACGCTTGGGTCAAATTTCAGGATACCGCTCTTTGCATACCGGACCAGGAGTTCGGGCATGGAGACCACTTCAAATTCGGGTTTCCGGCCGATGAGGTCTTCCAGGAGGTATTTCAGGACATGGTATCCGTGGCCGCATTCCGACAGGACCAGGGTTTCAATCCCCAGTTCCTCGGCCGGTTCCACCACCATGAGGGCTATTTGTTCGGCAATCTCATCCTTTCCCACAAAATATCCCCAGTTGGTGACATCGGTGTGGCGGGAGGACAGGGTCCAGGTTTCCTT
>CAZAHK010000243.1:0-1439 GCA_964484555.1 uncultured Desulfobacula sp. | reverse complement strand
ATGAGGCCGTCGGCAATGGCGAGGCTCCGGGCCTTTCTCACCACCTTGTCCATGGTGATCCCCATGGGGCAAACCTCGGTGCAGCGGTTGCAGAGCAGGCAGTCCCAGATCATGGAAGAGGCTACAAGGACTTCATCTAGGCCCATGGCCGCCATGCGGACGATCTGCCGGGGCAGGGGCCCGCCCTGGCCGTCAAACCAGGTGCACCTGGAATTACAGGCGCCGCAGGTCAGGCATTCTGAAATATTGTCCCCCAGGGGATATTGGTTTAAAAGCTGGTATAAAACGGAATTTTTATTGATGGTTGCAGTGTCCATGGGGAGTATCCTTTATTCTGTTGCTGAGAAAATCAGATGTTCAAATTTCCGGGTCTCATTGGCGGCCACAGGTTCCCATAAAACCCTGGACCGGGCCACACCGGGCAGGGCCAGGACCCTTTGAACGTTTTCGGCCGCCGTCTTGTCACCCTCGTGGGACCGGCAGTTTTCCGGGTGGCAGCCGCTGACAATGACCTTGGATGCGCCGTTTAAAAGGGCTTTCAGAAGGATGTCGGTGCTGATCCGGCAGGCACAGGGGATGGGGATCAGTTGGACGTGGTCCGGCAGGACGAGTTTTCCCGCGGCCAGGGCGGCGGAACGTTCACAGGCAAAAACCGTGACCCTGTCTTTTTGAATCAGGCCCGCCACCTGTTCGTTGGCCATGGCCTTGGATTCAATGGCATAGGCCGGGCAGTTGGACACACACAGATGGCAGGAGAAACAGGACTCCGGCACAATCTGGGGCCGGCTTTTGTCGTTCATGACAATGGCGCCGTGGGGGCAGATCCGGATACAGGTCAGGCATTGGGCGCATTTTTTCTGGTTGATCTCAACCCCCGGGTCCGGTGGGGTTAAATCCGGGGCGGACAGGAAAGAGGCGATTTCATCCAGCTCATGAACCAGATCATCCGGGGCTGTGTCGTCATGGCCGGTCCCGGCAAAAAAGATACCTTTGCGAAGACTTTGGGTGGGACGGTGGCGGGTATTGGCCCATTGAAGAAAACCCTCCTTGTCCAGGGGCTGCCGCAAAAGACCGGCCAGGTCTGCAAATTCTTTGGCCGGTGCAAGGGACTTGGGAAGGACCAGGGCGTTAAAGGACAGATCCAGTAAGATGGCGGGCAGGGTGGCTTCCTTCAGCTTTATCCGGAATCCCGTCCCCGAGTCCTCGATTTGAAGATCATCACGGGTTTCATACCGGAAAAAATCAACGCCCTTGCGCCGGGCCTCGTCGTAAAGCCGTTGGCCCAGGGCGCCGTGGACCAGCATCTGGTTCATGATCAGGGTGATGGTCTTGCCCGCGGATCTGGCCTTGAGGGCCAGGTTCAGCGCAAGTCTTGCCGATGCTTTATGCTCGGGGCCGGAATAATCCAGGAGGATGACGGCATTCTCCGGGCAGGTGTC
>CAZAHK010000242.1:0-5468 GCA_964484555.1 uncultured Desulfobacula sp. | reverse complement strand
CAAAATTATGAAATATTCAGATTTGATACAGTTTGACTCCATTGAAACCATTGTCAAGCTTGTTGATGCCAATAAAAATGCGGCTGCAAAAAAACTGATCAGCACCTATGTCATTTCAGATGAAATGGCTGAAAGGCTGGTTTCTCTGATGATTCCCCAGTTACAATTTGACACGCCCATGGATAACAAGGGATTTTTGGTTGTTGGTAATTATGGAACCGGTAAATCTCATTTGATGTCTGTGGTGTCAAGTCTTGCAGAAGATGAATCCCTGCTCGATCTCCTGAATCATGAAGATGCCAGGACAGCGGCCCGACAAATTGCCGGCCGTTTCAAGGTTGTCCGGACTGAAATCGGTTCAACAACCATGTCCTTGAGAGATATGCTCATCATGAATCTCGAAGAATTTCTGGACAGCCTTGGTGTTGAATATCTCTTTCCAAAATCAGACACCATCTCCAGCCACAAGCATGCTTTTGAAGATATGATGGATGCTTTCTACAAGGTCTTCCCGGATCAGGGGCTGTTATTGGTGGTGGATGAGCTCCTGGATTATCTTCGAACCCGAAAAGATCAGGAGCTGCTCCTCGATCTCAATTTTTTACGCGAAATCGGGGAAGTCTGCAAAGACCTTAGATTCCGATTCATAGCCGGCGTTCAGGAAGCCATCTTTGACAGCCCGCGCTTCAGCTTTGTGGCCGACAGCATTCGAAGGGTAAAAGACAGATTTGAACAGATATTGATTGCCAGAAATGATATTAAATTTGTCGTGGCCGAGCGGCTGCTGAAAAAAAATTCTGAGCAGCAGGCAAAAATCAGGGAGTACCTCACCCCTTTTGCAAAATATTACAGCAACATGAATGAACGGATGGATGAGTTTGTCCGGCTGTTTCCGGTTCATCCCGATTATATTGATACCTTTGAACGGGTCACGATCGCTGAAAAAAGGGAGATTCTGAAAACCCTTTCCAAAGCCATGGAAAACCTCCTTGGCCAGGATGTCCCAGAAGACTATCCAGGACTTATTGCATATGATTCCTATTGGGAAGTGTTAAAACAGAATGCATCCTTTCGGACCATCCCGGAAATACGATCTGTTATTGACTGCAGCCGGATTCTGGAATCCAGAATCGAACAGGCCTTTACACGCCCCATATACAAACCCATGGCAAAAAGATTAATCCGCGCCTTATCCATCCATCGATTGACCACAGGGGATATCTATTCCAGCATGGGCGCTACACCGGTGGAGCTTCGGGATAGCCTCTGCCTTTACGACCCCATGATTGCAGAGATGGGAAGCGGGGAACCGGAACTCGATTTACACACCCATGTAGAAACCGTATTAAGAGAAATCCATAAAACCGTCAGCGGTCAGTTTATTTCCGCCAACCCGGAGAACCATCAGTATTACCTGGATCTCAAAAAAACAGATGACTTTGATGCCATCATCGAAAACAAGGCAACCACCCTTGGTGAATCAAAACTCGACCGGTTCTATTACGAAGCATTGAAACGGGTGATGGAGTGCCAGAATACCAATACCTATGTGACCGGATATAAAATCTGGGAGCATGAACTGGAATGGCAGGATCGAAGGGCAGCCCGCACCGGCTACCTTTTCTTTGGTGCTCCCAATGAGCGGTCAACCGCGGTCCCCCAGAGAGATTTTTACCTTTATTTTATTCAGCCCAATGAACCGCCCCGGTTTAAAGATGCCAAAGAACCGGATGAAGTCTTTTTCAAGCTGACAGGAACGGATGAAACCTTTCTGATTGATTTGAAAAACTATGCAGCCGCATTGGAGCTGGCATCAACCTCTTCAGGAAATGCAAAAGATACCTATGAGTCCAAGGCAAATGGCTTCTTAAGAAAACTGGTTCAATGGCTGCAAAAAAATATGGCAGATTCATTTCAGGTGACCTATCAGGGGCAGTCAAAAACATTAAGTGCATGGGCAAAAGGAAAACCCATCCGGGAACTTTCAGGCATTTCCCCCCAGGAAACCATTAACTTCAGGGATCTGATCAATATCGTTTCCGGAATTATTCTATCCCCCTATTTTGAAAACCAGGCACCAAATTATCCTTATTTCTCCATCATGATTACCGGCAAAAACAGGTCCCAGGCAGCCCAGGACGCCTTAAGGGCCCTTGCCGGACAAGGCAGAACCAAACAGGCCACTGCGGTTCTGGATGCCCTTGAGCTGCTGGATGGAGAAAAGATAAATCCTTACAAATCACGATATGCCAATTTTATTCTTGACCGTTTAAAACAGAAAGGCCACGGCCAGGTCATCAATCGCAGCGAAATTATCCAGGATGATCATGGTCTGGAATATATGGACCCGCAATCTGCAAGGCTTGAACCGGATTGGGCCATTGTCACGATTGCAGCCCTCGTTTATTCCGGGGATCTGATCCTGGCAGTCCCGGGCAAAAAATTCGATGCCACAGGATTAAAACCGTTGGCCGGCACCACCATGGATGAACTCATCCATTTCAAGCACCTGGAACAGCCAAAGGAATGGAATATCCCTGCCTTAAAAGCACTTTTCGAGCTTCTGGGGTTAACGCCCGGCATGGCGCTGTCCCTGACCCAGGGCGACGATGCCCCTGTGGCGCAGCTCCAGCAGGAGGTTGGGGAAACCGTTAAAAAAATTGTCCTCATCCAGCAGGCCATGCGGGAAGGGCTTGTTTTCTGGGAACAGGATCTGATGACGGAATCAACCATCGCCACTCAAAATAAAACCCTTGAATCTGCCAAAACATTTTTTGAGTCCCTTCAGGCCTATTCAAGCCCGGGTAAATTAAAGAACTTCCAGTACACCGTCCAGGAAGTCGAATCCTTTGACGCTGCCATAAAGACCCTTGATACCATCGCTGCCATGCAGCAATTTATCTCAGACATGGGGAGCCAGTCGTCCTGGCTGTCAAACGCCAGGTCTGTCCTGCCTGAAAACCATGACCCCAAGGTGGATAACTGGACGGACCGGATGATGGTCCTGCGAAAAGATATCCTCAATGACATCCAGGCCCAGGATTTTGGAAAAGGAAAAATGAACACGTCTGCCTTCAACCAGAAACTTTCCGGGCTGAAAAAAGAATACATCACCATTTACATGGATCTGCACGCCAAAGCGCGGCTGGGAATCAATGATGATAAGCGCAAGGCAAAATTGATGACAGATCCGAGAATTCAAACCCTTCAAAAGCTTGCAGGGATTGAGTTGATGCCCAGGCAGCAGCTCAATGATTTCCACAACCGGCTGGCGCCTTTAAAAAGCTGTTTTTCCATGACAGAGCAAGATCTTGAAAAATCCCCCATCTGCCCCCACTGCAATTTCCGCCCATCGGTTGAGCAACCCAAAGGAGCCGGAAAGCTGGTTCTGGACAAACTGGATGATGATCTGGATACGATTCTTTCAAACTGGACCCAAACCCTGCTGGACAACCTTGAGGATCCAATTACCAGGAGCAACCTGGATTTATTGAAGATTGATGAAAGAAAGAGCGTTGATGCGTTTCTAAACACCAGATGTTTACCAGACCCCCTGGACAACGATTTTATTCAGGCGGTTAAACAAGTCCTGTCCGGGCTGGCCAGGGTCAATCTCTCCATGACAGACCTTCAAACCATCCTGCAGAAAACCGGAGGGCCTTCAACCCCGGATGAGATGAAAAAACGGTTTGGAGATTTTGTGGATACCTTGACAAAGGGCAAAGACCCGGCAAAAGTTCGAATTGTTCTGGAATAGGAGATCCCATGACCATCAGCCAGGTAGAATTGCTGTCTTTGTTAAAGGCCCATGAATGGAATGATATAGAATTCAAAGAGGCTCAAAAAGGTGTGCCCAAAGATTCCTATGAATCCGTATCTGCCTTTGCCAATACAAAAGGGGGCCACCTGGTGTTTGGCATTCAAAAAAAGGGAGTCCAGTTTAATCCTGTCGGCATTCAAAAGGTAGATCAGATACAAAATGATTTTTTAACCACAGTCAGGCAGAAAGACAAAATCAGTGTGGAATTGAATATCCAAGAATCTCTTCATACCATTGACGGCAAGGATATCCTGGTCTTTTATATCCCGGAAGCGGCCAGAAAGGACAAACCGGTATTTTTGAACAACACCCCCAACCGGGCTTTTATTAGAAAAGGCGCCTGTGATGTAAAGTGCACCTCTTCCGAACTGATGCGGTTTGTTAATGATGCGTCCATTGACCGGTACGATGGGCAGCCCCTTGAGTTTGACCCTTCAGAATGTTTTGATGCCAAAGATATAGACTGGTATCAAAAGCAATACGAAAAAAAAGCCGGGAACCGTTCCTATGAAGATGCAGACCCCCTGGAATTCCTTTTCCAACTGGGACTGCTGAAGGACACGGACAAGGGCCGCAAGCCCACGGTCGCATCCATCCTTCTGTTCGGGACGGACGGATATCTGCGGGATATCCTCCCCCGGCCGGTCATCGATTGTCAGCGGTATGGGTTCAAATCAGATGCCTATGCATCTGGAGAACGCTGGCTGGATCGCACCCTGTGTGATTATAATTTGATCCAAAGCCTTCGCTCGGTTCTGGAATGGTATTGGAAATTTGCTGAAATCCCCTTTGAGGTGGATCCAAAAACCATGCAGAGAAAAGACACGCCACCGGATTATATTGCCTTTCGTGAAGCCATCATCAATATGCTGATCCACCAGGATTATACAGACCATTCAAGAAAAGCTGAAATCCTTCATTTCACGGATCTCACAAGATTCTGGAACCCGGGCGATGCTTTCACAGATGTGGATGATCTTCTGGCACCCGGTGCCAAGGAAGTCAGAAACCCCAGAATTGTTACCGCGTTCAGGCGAATCGGATTCAGCGAAAATGCCGGATGGGGATTGCAGGATGTGTTTAAAAACTGGCGGGAACTTGGGAATGTCCCCCCGCAGATCATAAATAACAAAGCCGTAAAAACCTTTGAACTAATACTGCAAAAAGAACTCCTCCTTTCCAGGGACCAAGTCGAATTTCAAACCAGTGTCGGGGTCCACCTCGCACAGGATGAAGCTGCCGTGTTTGCCCTTGCCTGCAAACGAAAAGAAATAACGCTGCTTGATATTCGAAATATTTCAGGAAAATCCTTTAATGACAGCCAAAAGATTGCAGACAAACTGATCACCCAGGTTCTTCTTTCAGGTGCAACCCCGGGCAAGTTCACACTGTCCACGGCCATGCATGAACGGTTCAAAGATTATGATGGACCCGCCCATGAGAGTAAAAAGGCCCATGATGAGGCCCATGAAAGGGTCCATGATGAGGCCCATGATCATATGACCGAAACAGAATTACAGATTCTTAATTTCAGCATTGTCCCCAAAAGCACACCCGAGCTGCTAAAACACCTTGAATACGGTTCACGAACAGGAAACTATAAATCTGCTTTATCCAATCTCCTGTCAAAGGGCTATCTTGAAATGAC
>CAZAHK010000241.1:4979-5532 GCA_964484555.1 uncultured Desulfobacula sp. | reverse complement strand
CCCAAACCCCAAACCCCAAACCCCAAACCCCAAACCCCAAAACAAATAATTAATCAAATAAATAAGAATTTAATCCGAAATCAAAATCAATACAATTCAATAATTTTATTTTGCCAGCGCCCCCTCTCCCCGAACAGCAAGCCATTGCCGCTTTTCTCGACCGCAAGACGGGGCGTATTGATGCGCTCATCGAAAAAAAACAGCGGCTGCTGGAACTGCTGGTGGAACAACGCACGGCGCTCATTTCCCGTGCAGTCACCAGGGGGCTGGATGCAACGGTCAAACTGAAACCCTCCGGTGTGAAATGGCTGGGGGATGTGCCTGAGCATTGGGGTGTAAAGGCCCTTAAGTATTTATTTGAAAATTTGGACTATAGAAGAATCCCTCTCTCTGGAGAAGATAGAGCTGGTATTGAAAAGATTTTCCCCTATTATGGGGCATCCGGGATCATTGATTATGTGGATGATTATATTTTTGATGAGACCCTTATCTTAGTAGCAGAAGATGGCGCAAATTTATTGTCGAGAAGCACACCCTTAGCATTTAGAGCGGA
>CAZAHK010000241.1:3814-4969 GCA_964484555.1 uncultured Desulfobacula sp. | reverse complement strand
CAACAAAAAAAGAAAGCTCGTTTGCTGTAATTTTTGCGACCCTAAATTTTTTGTCGTGTGCAACGTCACAATGCAAAGGCAGTGCTTTGGTTCTAAGTCTGACAAAAGGCGCAAAAAATAAAGCTTACCCGAAATATAAACCCTCCGGCGTGGAATGGCTGGGGGATGTGCCGGAGCATTGGGGAGTATTCCCTTTAAGACGTGTTGTTTTATCAGTGAAAACAGGCGGCACTCCTACTGGAGCAGAGGATTCCGCGTTTGATGACGATGGATTCAATTGGTACTCACCAAGTGATTTTTCAGATGCAATAGTTTTGGGTAAATCAAATCGTGCTCTATCAGAAGATGGTAAAAGAGAAGTACGAATATTTCCACCAAAAACTGTAATGTTGGTGGGTATAGGCGCTACTATAGGCAAAGTTGGAGTCGCAATGAGTGAAAGCTCGTGTAATCAACAAATAAATGGAATTGTTTGTGGTAACCTTCTTCATCCTGAATTTGCAACTTACTACCTTAAGACGATGCGTGAATTCATTGTTAAGTGTGGGAAATACACAACGTTGCCTATCATTAACCAAGATGAAACTAAGAATTTAATATTTACACTTCCGCCCATATCAGAACAGCAAACCATCGCTACCTTTCTCGACCACGAGATGGCTAAGATCGATACGCTTTCAGCCAAGGTGGTTACTGTGATCGAGCGGCTCAAGGAATACCGGACGGCGCTGATCAGTTCGGCGGTGACCGGCAAAATCGATGTGCGAGGTTCAGTATGATAGAAAACGACATGATGCAGAGTAAAGGTGAAATAGTCATTTATACCGACCCTGACGGCATTGTACAGACAGACGTCCGGCTTGAGGCTGAAACGCTCTGGCTGACTCAATACCAGTTGGAAGAGCTGTTTTCGACAGATCGAACATCGCTGGTTAAGCATATTCAAAATATCCTTGATACCGGCGAGCTGGAAGAAGGGGCAACTTGTGCAAAATTTGCACAAGTTCGCCGGGAAGGGAAACGGCAGGTACGCCGGGATATACTTTACTACAACCTTGACATGATCCTCTCGGTCGGCTACCGGGTCAACTCCAAGCGAGGCACCCAATTCCGCATCTGGGCCAACCGCATCCTGAAAGAACACCTGGTTCAGGG
>CAZAHK010000241.1:0-3714 GCA_964484555.1 uncultured Desulfobacula sp. | reverse complement strand
ATTGAACACAAGGCTGCCATGCTGCTCTATTTTGTTGTTAAAAACCATTCGTTTGTCGATGGAAACAAGCGAATTGCAGCGGCAGTTTTTCTTTATTTTCTTCAAAAAAATGGAATTCTCGATAATCCTGACGGTCATCAGATCATCAGCAATGACGGACTTGCGGCATTGACACTGCTTATCGCCGTATCAAAACCGGAAGAAAAAGACACCATGGTTAAAATAGTGATAACCGTTTTAAACCGGAGTTACTCATGAAAGCCACCACGGAAAAAGCCTTTGAAGCCTATATCCAGGAAACCATGGCCGCGCGGGGCTGGATTTCCGGTTCAAATCAGTCATGGGATAAAGGCAAAGCCCTTTTTCCCGGCCAGGTCATTGCCTTCATAAAAGACACCCAGGCCGGCCTCTGGGCGCAGATGGAAAAACTCCACGGCCGGGAACTTACCGGAAAACTGATTGAAGCTCTGGTGAAAGAGCGCAATGCCAAGGGAACCCTGCATATCCTCCGGCATGGATTCAAATTCTATGGGAAAATCTTTAAAACGGCCTATTTTAAACCGGCCCACGGACTGGTTAAAGAAACCCTTGAACTGTTTTCAAAGAATCAGCTCCATGCCGATCGTCAGGTTGCCTGTCATCCGGGCGATTCCGGCACCGTTGACATGGTTCTTTCGCTGAACGGCATCCCGCTTGCCACCCTGGAGCTGAAAAATCCGGCAACCGGTCAAACCTGGAAACATGCGGTATCCCAATACAAGAGCGACCGTGATCCGCGCGCGCCGCTTTTTCAGTTTATCCGGGGCGCAGTGGTTCACTTTGCCGTGGATCCGGACGAAATCCATATGGCAACCCGGCTTAACAAAGAAAACACCTTTTTCCTGCCCTTCAATCGCGGCAGCGCCCCTGGTGAAATTGAATGCGGGAGAGGCAATCCTCAGCATCCTTCGGGTCACCGCACAGGATATTTTTGGGAAGAGGTTCTTGAACGTGAAAGCTTTCTGGATATTGTCGGTAGTTTTATCTTTCTGGAAACCCGTGATGAAACCGTTGATGATGGTGCGGGCGGTCGCAGGAAACGAACCCGGGAGACCCTGATTTTCCCCCGGTATCACCAGCTTGACGCCGTCCGGAGACTGGTGTGGAATGCCCGTTCAGAGCGGACAGGCAATTCCTATCTGATCCAGCATTCCGCAGGGAGCGGTAAAACCAATAGTATTTCCTGGCTTTCCCACAGGCTTTCCAGCCTCCATACCGTAACGGATGAAAAAATTTTTGATTGCGTTGTGGTCATCACGGATCGCCGGGTGCTCGACAAACAATTACAGGATGCCGTTTACCAGATCGAACATGCCCAGGGCGTTGTCAAAGCGATTGATGAAAATTCCCGCCAGCTTGCAGAAGCCTTGGTCGACGGCACCAAGATCGTCATTACCACGCTGCAGAAATTCCCCTTTATTCTTCGCGGGCTTTTACATATTGCCGGTGCAGACAATATGGACAATCCGGACGAAGCCGCGATTGCCAAGGCCAGAGCGTGGCAGGACGCCATAGCCGCCCGGAAATATGCGGTGATTGTGGATGAGGCCCATTCCAGCCAGACTGGTGAAACCGCCCGGGAACTCAAACGCATTTTAGGTGCGGGCACTGAACAGGGGATAGAAGAAAGCGAGTTGGACTGGGAAGACGGTCTCAATAAAATCATGGAATCCCGGGGCAGACAGAAAAATATGAGCTTCTTTGCGTTTACCGCCACGCCCAAGGGCAAGACACTGGAACTCTTTGGCCGCACGGGATCAAGCGGCAAACCGGAAGCCTTTCACACCTATTCCATGAAGCAGGCCGTTGAAGAAGGGTTTATTCTTGACGTGCTTCAGCACTATACCACCTACAAGACGTATTTCAAACTGGTCAAAAGTGTTGAGGATGATCCGGCCATGCCGAAAAAGAAGGCCGGGAAAAAACTGGGCAAGTTTATGGCCCTGCATCCGCATAATATCGAACAGAAAACCGAAATCATGGTTGAGCACTTTCGCAACCATGTTAAGCGCAAACTGAGCGGGCGCGCCAAAGCCATGGTGGTTGCCGGTTCACGACTGCACGCCGTGCGGTATATGCTGGCATTTCAACGGTATATCCAGGAAAATCATTACGCTGATATTCATCCGCTGGTGGCCTTCAGCGGGACCGTTAAAGACCCGGACACGGGAATAGAATATACGGAGCCGGCAATGAATATGGATGGGGTTACCGGAAAAACCATTTCCGAATCCCAGCTTCCGGATAAATTTGATTCATCGGATTACCAGGTGCTGCTGGTCGCCAATAAATACCAGACCGGATTTGACCAGCCGCTTTTGTGCGCCATGTATGTAGATAAGAGATTGGACGGCGTGCAGGCGGTTCAGACCTTATCCCGGTTAAACAGGTCCAGCCCGGGAAAAGAAGCGCCGTTTGTTCTTGATTTTGTAAATGATCCCGAGGACATTTATAAAGCATTCAAGCCCTATTACAACGTGACGACGCTCGAAGAACCTTCCGACCCGAATCACCTTGAATTGTTAAAACATGAGCTGAACGGGTTTCAAATTTATTTGTGGTCGGAGGTGGTTGGATTCTGTCATATTTTCTACCTCCCGCAACACAAACAAAATCCTTCCGACCATGCACGTATGGAAAAAATGGTTGCCCCTGCAGTGGATCGTTTCAAAGCGCTTGATCGAGAGAAAAAGGAGGCCTTCTATGAAAAAATAACAGCCTATACCGGTTTCTACGCCTTCATCAGTCAAATCATCCCATATTCCGATCAGGAGCTGGAAATGCTTTACAGTTTCGGTCGTTACCTGATTCCTCATCTTGACCCGGGTGACGATGGCGTGAACCCGCACCCTGAAAAAGAAGTGGTTCTTCAATATTACCGGATCGAACAGGTATCATCCGGCTTCATTGTAATGGAAGGCGGGGAACAATATGGGGTTAAATCTCCAACCGCAGTCGGAACAGGGAAAGCAAAAGATGAAGACAAACCGCTTTCGGAAATCATCCAGGCATTGAATGAGCGTTTCGGAACAGACTTTTCAGATGAAGACCGTTTGTTCTTTGAGCAGATAAAAGAGAAGGCATCTAAAGATGAACGCATCATTCAAACCGCTAAAGCGAATCCGCTTGATAAATTCGAACTGGGGATAAAGGCTGTTATTGAATCGCTGATGATGCAAAGAATGTCGGAAAACGATGGAATCGTGACAAGATACATGGATGATGGTAATTTTCAGAAAACGATATTCCCCATTCTTGCAAAAGAAATATACAAAAGCATTTTGGAGAAACAAGAATAAAACCGGGCATCCTGTTTTTAATAAGATGCCCGGCGTCCGGATCAGGACGGATTTAATAAATGGGTTTCATGGCGCTCATATAGGCCCGGAGTTCCTGGCCGATCCATTCCACGCCCGTGGAGCGGATGGCTTCATTGACCCGGATGAGTTCAATATTGTCCACGCCCGTGGAGCAGGGGTCCAGGCCTTTGCCGATGACGACGGCGTCCAGTTTCTTCATGAACCCGGAAAGCAGGGGCAGGGCCTTGTGGTTGAACAGATAACATCCGTATTCGGCCGTGTCCGAGATGACCACGTTCATTTCATAAAGTTTTTTCCTGGCGATGAGGTTGGCGATGAGGGGCAGTTCATGCAGGGATTCGTAATAGGCGGATTC
>CAZAHK010000240.1:0-5553 GCA_964484555.1 uncultured Desulfobacula sp. | reverse complement strand
ATTGCCGGATACTCCGATGTTAAAACCGGTTGATAAAGGCTTCCGCCTCGTCAACGGAGGCATTCATATCAAAGATGAGTTTTTCCACATCCTGCTCAATGGAATCGACCTCACCTCCCATGACTCCCACGGCCTTTGCATTCAGGTTATGCTTCAGGTAGAGCATGGTGTCCTTAAGCTTGGCAAGGACCGGATACATGCCCTTGGTGGAATCTTTCATGACCTTTTGGAGCCGTTCATACTGCTCCTTTGAATCGGCATAGGATTGAAGGCTGCTGCTTTTCATCTCAGGGTTCTGGATCTGTGCAATTTCGGCATCCCATTCCTTGAACAGGTCGGCCGCCACTTCTTCCACGGTATTGATCCGTTTTTCAATCTGGTTGGCCCGTGATTCACAGTCTTCATAATTGGTTTTGAGCCGTTTGTAAAACTGCTCCAGATCTCCGCCCTGGAACCCGTACAGCTCCTTGACAGTGGTCAGGGCATCCTGGAATTCCCTCTGGGCCTTGGTCTGGCTCTGCCGGACATCCTTGACATCGCTTTTGAGGAGATGGCGCTTTTCCTTGCCGAACTGCTCCATGGTTTTATAATACACGGTATTGCATCCGGACAGGAAAAGACCGGCCGCCATCAGCAGGGTCAATTTTGTGATGACTCTGACATATGTTTGATTCATGGGATCTCCTCTTCAATTGAATATCATTTTATCAAAACAGAATCACCCTTATATCAAATATTAAAAATTTTATTAATCATTTTCTTTATTGCCTTTGGCTTGGATTTTGTTTAGGAAATATACAGATTCAATTTAACCCGTCACAGGAGGTATCATGGACCCTGTCCTTCAATCCGCTGTTCCCGATTTTTTAAACATCCTTGGAATTATGGAAGAACCCATGGGTATGTTTTTCACAGATATCAAACCCGCGGCCGGTTTTTCCCCCAAACCCATGGACCTGCCGACCCGGGAAAAGGAAAAGAAAAATGAAATCAACTGGCAGGAGGTTTTCGGCCAATTTTCCTGCGTCATCGGCAATATCTGGCTGGCAAGGAAAAAGAAGACCGCAGCCTATTTTTCCTCCTCACAGTTCGGTTGCCCCGGCGGCGCCTTCTGGCTCGGATTCAACAAGCCCCAGTCGGAAACTATTATCCATTATGTGTCTTCAGGCGTTCCCGGCCGGATGGAAGGGGAACATTATTGCGATTCGCCGGACAATTTGAGAAAGATTTTTGAATATATTGATCCGGTTCCTGCGGCCAAGGAATTCTGCGTCTTCAAACCCCTCAGCCAGTTTGATGAAACACAAACCCCGGTCCTGGTGTCTTTTTTCACCCGGCCGGAATCTCTCAACGGCCTTCATCAACTGGCCGCCTTTGTCACCAATGATCCCGAGGTGGTGGCCTCCCCCTGGAGCGCGGCCTGCGGAAGCCTGGTGGTCTGGCCCCTGCATTATCTTGAAAAAGGCCGGGAAAGGGCCGTGGTGGGGGGATGGGACCCGTCGGCCAGAAAATTTTTCAAGACGGACGAGCTTTCGTTTACCATTCCCTTTTCCATGTTTACCCGGATGATGGATCGGTATAAAACCTCGTTTCTAACCACCAAAACCTGGGAAAATGTGCAGACAAAGATCAACAAAAGCAAAAAGGCCTGGAAGGAAATATAAGCTGATTTTTTAGGGGATTTAGTCTATCCCCCGCAGATGAGGGGGAAGACCACCAGGGTATCCCCTTCCCTGAGAGAAGTGTCCCGGTCGGCCCGCCGCCCGTTGACCAGGGCGGTATACCCGCTGTTTTCCGGGATAGTTAAATGTTCGAAACAGTTCCCGAGACTTGCCCCCGGCGGCAGGTCCAGATCAAAGGAACCTATGCCGCCGGGAGCAAATTTTTTAAATTCACTGTATAAAGTGACGTGGATGCGCATGGCCGGGTTTACCCTAGACGACCAGGCTTAATTTTTCCAGCACCGCCTTTTCGGGGATCCCGTCTTGGCTCCAGCCCCGGACCTTGTAATAGTCGTCCAGCATGCTGTCCAAATGGCAGACCATGCCCTTGGCCGGTCCCGTGGGAGCCGGTATTTTGGTAAGCCGGTCCGGCAGGCTGTCGTCCTTCCTGCTGAACCCGGCCTCGGCCAGGAACAGCCGTTCTGCATTGATGATCCGCTCCCCGGCCAGCATCAGTTCTTCCAGGGTATAATTCATGCCGGTGGCGGCATTGAGATATTCCAGGACGCCGGTCGGGGCCACGCCCAGATCCTTGGCCGCCAGGTTCCGGACGGCAAAGAAAATGCACAGCCCGGCAGAATCGATGATGGCGGATAAATTCTGGAATGCCGCCGTCACCTTTGCTTTGCCTTTCCAGATATGGGGATCCATGGGTTTGGGCACGGAAAACAATTCAAAATAAGCTGGATCTCCGCGCATATGGGAGCCGCCTATGGGAGAGGTGGCATAGGCCAGCCCCATGGCCTGGGCGCCCCTGGGTTCATATCCGGGGAATTCCTGTTTTTTGGATACCGGGGCCAGTTCGGGATGGCCGTAGCGCTCGGCAAGGCGATAGCTTCCCTGGGCCAACTGGTCCCCAAACCCTTCCCTCATGCCCGTCATCCGGGTCAATTCCACCAGGGCATCCCCATCTCCCCAGGCAAGCGGTCGTCCCACCTGACCTTCGGGCAGATACCCCCGGTCCACCAATTCCATGGCGCAGGCCAGGGTGGCGCCCATGGTAATGGTATCCATGCCCAGCTCATTGCAGATATAATTGGCCTTGACGATGGCGGCCAGATCATCGATCATGCAGTTGGACCCCATGGCGTAAAGGGTTTCATACTCCGGCCCCTCGCCTTCCCCCTGAAATCTTGGATCATCCACCTGTGTGATGCGCCCGCACCCGATGGGGCAGCCGTAGCAGGCAATATTTTTTTTCAGAAACCGCTTGGTCAATGCCTCGCCATGGATTTTTTCCCAGCCGTCAAAGGTGCCCTGCTGCCAGTTTTTGGTGGGCAATACCCCGAAATTCTGGGTGGTCATGACCACACCGGCGGTGCCGTTGACGGTCAACCCTAAGGGAGCCTGTTTGACCCCGGCATTGAAGACATCCATAATCTGCTTGTTAAAGGCTTTAAATCCTTCCGAATCAGCCAGGGGAACCCGCCCTTTGCCCTTGACCACAACAGCTTTCAGGTTTTTACTGCCCATGACGGCCCCTACGCCCGACCGTCCCGCGGCCCGGTGCTTGTCGTTCATGATGGACGCAAACAAGACCTTTTTTTCCCCGGCAGGCCCGATGCAGGCCACTCGTGCATTGGCCTGGGTTTCCTGAAGAAGCATATCCGTGGTCTCGTGGGTGTTTTTCCCCCACAGATGATTGGCAGGCCTCAGTTCCACCTTTCCCTGATCTATCCAGAGATAGACCGGGGCCTCGGACCGCCCGGAAAAAACAATGGCATCAAATCCGGTCCGTTTTAATTCCGTGGGAAACATGCCCCCGGAATTGGAGCAGGTCACGGCCCCGGTCAGCGGGGACTTGGTCATGACCATGTAACGGGCCCCGGTGGGAGCTCCGGTCCCGGTCAGGGGACCTGTGGCCATGATGAGCGGATTTTCCGGCGCCAGGGCATCTCCCCTGGCATCCCCTTCCCGCCGCAGCAAATAGATCCCCAGCCCCCGGCCGCCGATATAATCCTTGGCGGCTGCGGGGTCCAGCGGTTCCTCGTTGCAGGTTCCGGCCGTGAGATCCACGCGTAGTATTTTTCCCATCCATCCGTACATAAAAAAACTCCTTTTTTTCGTCAGGCAGCCATTTCATCTGCCTGTGATGGTTATGGTTAAAATTAATATATAATCAAAAATATAATCAGATTCATATCTATGCTGATTTCGATTTCATGTCAAGAAAAATGACAAAAGCGGGCAGCGGTATAAAGGGGAAGGGGTTGTGATGGGAAGGCCTACCCGGAAAATTATCCTTTTTCCCAGCACTAAAAGTCTTTCTATCCATTTTATATATTAAAGAGTTGAGTTTTCGCGTTTGGACCGACACCACTATATATTGTTGTTGCCATTCAATGAACCGGAATCTATTACCTTATGGAAAAATTAGAATGGTTGAGTTTTGATAAAGGTCATGATAGCTATCGGTAGTGTTATTTTATAGAATTTTTTCGGATACAGGTCGAATAAAGAAATAATATGCTACGTATAATGTTGAATTTAAGCATTGCAGCCAAGGTAATCAGCCTTATCGTCCTTACCATCGTTTTGTTTTTAATCGTCATCTTGTTGCGGTTTCTGCCATTGGTTGAGGAGGAAATGTTTAGTAATCGCAAGAATCAACTCAGGAGCATCGTGGACGTGTCCCATTCCTTGCTGACGGAGTATGAGCAGCGGGCCAGGATAGGCGAATTATCCAGGGAGGAGGCCCAGAAGAAGGCCATTGCTCGTATTGGGCAGATGCGGTACGGAAACAATGATTATCTCTGGATCAACGATGATACTCTACCTTTTCCCAGAATGATCATGCACCCCACAAAACCGGAGCTGGACGGCAAGGTACTGGACGATCCCCTCTTTAATTGTGCTAGAAGCATGGAGTTCGGTAAGTTCGGACGGGTGCAGGACATCCCCGGCAGAGACAAGAACCTCTTTCAGGCATTCGTGGAAGTGGTTACGCAGACAGGGGACGGTTTCGTCATCTATGACTGGCCTCGGCCCACTGGAGATGGTGTTACAACAGAACTGTATTTGAAACAATCTTATGTCAGGTTGTTCCAACCATGGGGGTGGGTGATAGGCACTGGTGTGTACGTGGATGACATAACGGCCCAGATAACCAGGATGCGCATGGCCGTCATCAGCGTGACGAGTATTATCCTGGCAGGGGTCATGCTCGTTGCCGTTTTCTTTATTGCCTCCATACTGCGCCCTATGAAGGTATTAATGGGCTATGCGGAAAAAGTCATCCAGGGTGACCTCGACGTTCAAATTTCCGGCCAATTTTATGGGGAAACACACCAACTGAAGCAGACCATCTCCACAATGGTCGGCAGGCTGAAACAGACCATCGGGGATCTGGAAACCGAACGTAACCGCCTTTCAGACATCATCAACGGGACTCGTGCGGGAACCTGGGAGTGGAACGTCCAGACCGGGGAAACCGTTTTCAACGAGCGCTGGGCAAAAATAATCGGCCATACCCTTGAGGAGATCAGCCCGGTATCCATAGAAACCTGGAAGAAATTCACCCATCTCGATGACTTAAAACAAAGCGCTGAACTGCTCGAAAAGCACTTCAGCAGAGAATTGGACTACTATGAGTACGAGTCGCGGATGAAGCACAAGAACGGCGAATGGGTCTGGGTGCTCGACCGGGGCAAGGTCATGACATGGACGGATGACGGCAAGCCGCTTATAATGATGGGCACACACCAGGACATCACCGAGCGAAAACAGGCCGAGGAAGCCTTGCGGGAGAGTGAAGAAAAATACCGCAGGCTTTTCGACAATGCGGTTGAAGGTGTTTTCCAGACAACTCCGGATGGCGGTTTCCTTTCCGCCA
>CAZAHK010000239.1:0-5554 GCA_964484555.1 uncultured Desulfobacula sp. | reverse complement strand
CTGCATTCGTTTATCCGCAAACACGAGGTCGGTCTGGCCACCACCAAGGAGGTCCTGGATGTGGAGACAGACCTGGCCGATGCCAGAAACAATCAGGTTGCAGCCCTGGTGTCCTATGCCGATGCGCTCACGCGCCTCTGGCTGGTGACGGGGGAATTGACGGAGCGCCAGGGAATTTCTGTGGATGAAACTGAAGCGGACCAACTCTATAAGGATATGAAGTAATGACCATGAAAGTTGAGAGGATGCCGGGATCAACGCGCTTTATCGCGGGATGTCTGGTGATGGCGGTTCTGGTCTGCGGCGGTTGCAAATCGGAGAAAAATAACGGACCCCGGACAAAACCGGCCGTGCCCGTCACCGTGACCCAGGCCATGGAAAAGGAAGTTCCAGTTCAGTTAAAGGCCATCGGCACGGTGGAGGCCTTTGCCACGGTTGCCCTGAAATCCCAGATCAGCGGCCAGATCGCCCGGGTTCATTTCGAAGAGGGCAGCGAGGTTGAAAAGGGGGATCTACTCATCAGCATTGATCCGGAGCCGTTTCTGGCCACCCTGGGTCAATACAGGGCGGATCTGGCCAGGAACCAGGCCCAGGAAAAATATGCCCGGGAGCAGGCGGCCCGGTATGAAGGGCTGGTAAAGGAGGGGATTGTCGCCCAGGACCAGTATGACCTGCTTCGATCCAATGCAGAATCCCTTGCCGCGGCAATGGCTTCGGACCGTGCAGCCATCAGGAGCGCTGAAATACAACTGAGCTATTGCAGCATCCGGTCTCCCATCTCCGGGCGGACCGGCACCCTGGACCTGCATCCCGGCAACCTTGTCAAGGCCAACGATCTTCCCATTGTAACCATCCACCAGATCCGTCCCATCAATGTGGTGTTTTCCATCCCGGAAAAGAGGATGGCCGAGGTCAAAACCGCCATGGCTGCGGGAGAATTAAAGATTGAGGCCCTGATTCCGGATGAGCCGGGGCATACGGAAACCGGGACATTGAGTTTCTTGGACAATGCCGTGAATTCGGAAACCGGGACCATCAAAATCAAAGGGGTCTTTGCCAATGCCGCCAAAAAACTCTGGCCGGGCCGGTTTATTGATGTGGTCATGACCCTGGCCTCCCTGAAAAATGCCGTCACCGTTCCCGCCAATGCTGTTCAGACCGGCCAGCAGGGCCAGTTCGTCTACATCGTCAAACCGGACAAGACCGTTGAGGTCCGCCCTGTCACCGTGGGCCCGGCCATGGGAGAGGAAATTGTGATCGAAAACGGATTGGCATCCGGGGAAACCATTGTGGTGGACGGCCAGTTGCGGCTGGTTCCCGGAGCCGTCATAGAAGCAAAGAATCCGTCGGGCCAAGGGGAACAAAAGCTATGAACATTGCGGAGCTTTTTATCCGCCGGCCCATCATGACCTCCCTGGTCATGACGGCCATCCTCATTTTCGGTGTCGTCTCCTACCGGTTGCTTCCGGTGAATGACCTGCCCAACGTGGATTTTCCGACCATCCAGGTGAATGCCTCCCTGTCCGGCGCCAATCCCGATACCATGGCCTCGGCCGTTGCCATTCCCCTGGAAAACCAGTTGTCCACCATTGCCGGTGTGGATTCAATGACCTCCAGCAGCGGCATCGGTTCCACCAGCATCACGCTCCAGTTTGCCCTGGACCGGGACATTGATGCGGCGGCCCAGGATGTCCAGGCCGCCATTTCCCTGGCTACCCGCCAGTTGCCCGACGACATGACCACCCCTCCGTCCTTCAGAAAGGTCAATCCCGCGGACCAGCCCATCCTTTTTTTGGCCCTCAGCTCCCCGACCCTGCCCCTGTCCACGGTGGATGAATATGCCCAGACCCTTATTGCCAGGAGGATCTCCACCATCAGCGGGGTGGCCCAGGTCAATATCTACGGGTCCCAGAAATTCGCCGTCCGGGTCCAGTTGGATCCCAAAGCCCTTGCCTCCCGGCAGATCGGTATTGACGAGGTGGCCGCGGCCATCAACAATGCCAATGTCAATCTGCCCACCGGCGTCATCGACGGGGCAAAGCAGGCCTTTACCATTGAATCCAATGGCCAGCTTTTTAAGGCTGCCGAATACCGGGATATCATCGTGGCCTATAGGGACGGTTCCCCGGTCCGCCTTGAGGAACTGGGGCAGGTGATCGACAGTGTGGAAAATAACCGGAGCGCAGGCTGGTACAACAATACCCGGGCCATTGTCCTGGCCATCCAGCGCCAGCCGGGAACCAATACCATCGAGGTCGTCGATAATGTGAAAAAACTTTTGCCCTCGTTCCGGGATCAGCTCCCGGCTTCGGTGGAGCTGAATGTGCTCTTCGACCGGTCCCAGCTCATCCGGGAATCCATGCACGATGTCAAATTCACCCTGATTCTGACCATCGGCCTCGTCATCCTGGTGATCTTCCTATTTCTCCGGAACCTTTCCGCCACCATTATTCCCTCTCTGGCCGTACCGCTTTCCATTGTCGGGACCTTTTCCGTGATGATGATGATGGGCTTTTCCCTGAACAATATCTCCATGATGGCGCTGACCCTGTCCGTGGGTTTTGTGGTGGATGACGCCATTGTCATGCTGGAAAATATTGTCCGCCACATGGAAAAGGGGGAAACCGCCATGGAAGCGGCCTTTAAGGGGTCCAGGGAAATCGGGTTCACCATCATTTCAATGACCGTCTCCCTGGTGGCGGTTTTTATCCCGGTCCTTTTCATGGGAGGCATTCTCGGCCGCCTCCTCCATGAATTCGCCGTTACCATCAGCGCGGCCATCCTGGTGTCCGGTCTGGTGTCCCTGACCCTGACCCCCATGCTCTGTTCCCGGTTTTTAAAACCGCCGAAGAAAGCTGATCACGGCAGGCTGTATCTTCTATTCGAGCGTTTCTTTGACGGTATGCGTCATCTATACGAACGATCCCTGAGACAGGTCTTGAACTATCGAAGAATTACCCTTGCCCTGACCTTTCTCATCACCTTTGCCACGGGCTGGCTGTTTACCATTATTCCCACGGGATTTCTGCCGGTGGAGGATACGGGAAGGCTCAATGGAAACACCGAAATGGCCCAGGGGACTTCTTTTGAGGAAATGAAACGCCACCAGGAATCGGTTTCCGCCATTATTGCAACAGACCCCAATGTGGACGGGTTCATGTCCTCCGTTGGAAAAGACGGGGGCCGCGTGTTTCTCCGCCTTAAACCCCGGGAGGAGCGGGAACTTTCGGCGGAAGAGATTCTTCAGCGACTCCGGGTCAAGCTTTCCAAGGTTCCGGGGGTTCAGACCTTTCTGAGAAATATTCCTTCCATCCAGATCGGGGGGATGTTTACCAAAAGCCTGTACCAATTTACCCTCCAGGGTCAGGATATGGATGAGCTGTACCGCTCGGCCGGCGAATTCCAGGCCAAGCTGAAGGATTTACCCGAATTGCAGGATGTGACCAGCGATCTTCAGATCCGGAACCCCCAGGTCCAGGTGGAGATCAACCGGGACAAGGCTGCGGCCCTGGGCCTCTCCGTCATGCAGGTGGAAAACGCCCTGTCCTATGCCTACAGCTCCCGCCAGATATCATCCATCTATGCCCCCACCAACCAGTACCAGGTAATTCTTGAACTGGACCCCAAATACCAGGGAGATCCGGCGGCCCTGGGCATGCTCTATATCCGTGCAAAATCCGGTCAGCTCATTCCCCTGGATACCATTGCAACCCTGAGCAAAACCATCGGCCCCCTGACGGTGAACCACCTGGGACAGCTTCCGGCCGTGACGATTTCCTTTAACCTGAGGCCGGGCGTGGCTCTCGGGGACGCCATGGCCCTGATCCGGTCTTTGTCGGCAGAGGTCCTGCCAGCCACGGTGAGCACCAGTTTCCAGGGCACGGCCCAGGCCTTCCAGTCCTCCTTTGCCGGTTCCCAGATTCTTCTGGTCCTGGCCGTCTTTGTCATCTATATTGTCCTCGGCGTACTCTATGAAAGCTATATCCATCCCATCACCATCCTCTCCGGTCTTCCGGCAGCAGGTTTCGGCGCCCTCATCACCCTCATGGTCTTTGGCAGCGACCTTAACCTTTACGGCTTTGTCGGCATCATCATGCTCATTGGTATCGTGAAAAAGAACGCCATCATGATGATCGATTTCGCCCTGGAAGCCGAACGAAAAGAGGGAAAGGCTCCCATTGACGCCATTTTCGAGGGGGCCATAGTGCGGTTCAGGCCCATCATGATGACCACCATGTCGGCCATCATGGGAACCCTTCCCATCGCCCTGGGCTTCGGGGCCGGGGGAGAATCCCGTCAGCCCCTGGGGCTCGCCGTTGTGGGCGGGCTCTTGTCTTCCCAGCTCCTGACCCTGTATATCACACCTGTTGTCTATTATTATATGGACGTCCTTTTGAACTGGGTGCGACCCAGGAAAGACAGGCAAACGATCTCAGCAAAATGAACTTTCTTTTTCCCGGCGAAGAGGAATTGAATCAACCATAATATACAAAAAGTTCAATAAGGCCAAGTCGTTTTACTCCAATATACTTTAATGGCAGCTTGAATAATTTGATCGTGGTTTTTCTCATATATATGAATTGTTTTTTGAAAATTTATTTGCTTTTCACTTTAATTTTTTCAGCTTAAAAACAGCATAGTATTTATTGATAATTAATGTAGAAGGAAAAACCGCCATCAAATAATATTTATGGATAAACAAAATAGTAAAAAAACTTTGTCATTTTAGATTGACAAGCCGATTTTTTTCTATAATAAGAGTTTAACAGTAATCGTGATCCGCAATTATTAAAAATCTAAAATGAAAAGAGGAAAAATGAAAAATTTTTGGCTATTTTTATCCGTAAGTATCGCAATAATCGTAAGTGGCTGTGTATCATCTAAAAAAGTGGAAATGGCAGAATTGAAAATCCGCAATATTGAACTCATTCAAGTCAATGACACAAGATGGGACAGTAAAACCGTACCCAATGGTGAACAAGGTAAAAAATGTGGGGGCCAGGACCCTCACTTTCCATCTTTAACATTTAATTTAAAAGAACTTGCCAACCATTTTAAGAGCAAAATTATCAAGATTGAAATGGATGCCTATGATGTTGATTGGGCCGGAGGGAGCCATGGTAAATGGAGCTATGTTTTTGATTCAAACGCAGATACCTTTACTTCCCCTAAGGTCCCCAGCGAAACCACCACTATGCCCAGTGGGGTGAAGGGGCTATCCATGCATACGGCAACAAGAAATTGCGATCCAGGCTATTATCTTGCCCCCTCTTCATGCCTTGCGACCAGAGGGCATCGATATTTCACAGATATCATATTCACCCTTGAAAACGGTGAAAGTATTGTCACTAAATTCAGTCAGGGTGTTTACTGATAGATAAAGATCAACAAGACTATTTGCGGTTTTGATCATTCTTCTTGTTATCATTATAGAGACTTAACTCCAGATGAACAATATCTGGGGAGGATCAAAATTTACAAATAATCCAAATGCAGGACTATTGATTTAGTTTCTGCCTTTTTTATTTTTACGACCTATGAATAAAATTAAGCT